>CBIHKW010000032.1:0-33387 GCA_966203835.1 uncultured Thermomonas sp. | reverse complement strand
CGGATGCGCTTTCCGCAGCCTGTCGCGACTTGCGTCGCTCCCACAGGGCCGCCGCAGGATCGTCATCGCCGGTCGCCATGACGATATGCGCTTCCTGTCCGACCGGATCCACTCGCCAACCGACGTGCGGCCATGCCACCCTGCCGGGTCACCTCCGTCCAGGCCGCCGCATGTCCGCATCTCCTTCACCGCACGCGCCCCGCCCGCTCGAAGGCGACGCCGCGCTCATCCGCGCGGTCGGTACCTTCGCGCTGACCGCTGCCGTCATCAACGTCATCATCGGCGGCGGCATCTTCCGCATGCCCTCGGCGCTGGCCGACAAGATGGGCAGCGCCGCGCCGCTGGCGCTGCTGGCCGGTGCGCTGGCCATCGTGCCGGTGGCGCTGTGTTTCGCCGCCATCGGCAGTCGCACCCAGGCCACCGGCGGGCCGTACACCTATCTCACCGCCGTGTTCGGGCCGTTCGCCGGGTTTCTCGCCGGTGCGCTGATGTGGATCAGCAATATCGCCTCCAGTGCCGGTGTCGCCGCGGCGTTCACGGTGCAGGTCGGCACGCTCGCGCCGATGTTTTCCGATCCCGAAAACCCGTGGCCGCGCGCTGTGCTGCTCACCGGTCTCTATGCGCTGCTGTTCGCGCTCAACGCATTCGGCGTGAAGCTCGGCGCGCGGGCCATCGCGGTGCTGGCGACGCTGAAACTCGCGCCGCTGTTCGTGCTTGCCGGCGTCGGCCTGTTTTTCGTCGACTGGAGTCTCGTCAGTTTCTCGTTCGGCGACGTGCCGTCGGTGTCCGCGCTGGGCGCGTCGATGGTGCTGGTGATGTTCGCCTACTCGGGCATGGAAACCGCGCTGGTGCCGTCGGGCGAGCTGCGCGATCCCGCGCGCAACGTGCCGCGCGCGACCATCGCCGCGATCCTGCTGGTGGTGCTGCTGTATCTCGGTCTGCAGATCGTCGGTCAGGGATTGCTCGGTCCGAAGCTGGCCGAAAGCGGCGTACCGATCGCCGACACCGCAGCGGTGCTGTGGGCGCCGGGGCGCACGCTGTTGCTGATCACCGCCTGCATCTCGATGGCCGGCTTCCTGCTGGGCAATCTGCTCGGCACCTCGCGTCTGGTGTTCGCGCTGGGCCGCGACGGTTACCTGCCGCGCGCGTTCGGCCGGGTCACCGCCACGCATCGCGTGCCGCTGCTGGCGCTGATCGCGCATGCGGGCCTGGCCTGGCTGCTCGCGCTCGGCGGCAGTTTCGACGCACTGGTGCTGATCTCCGGCGGCGCCATCTGCATGATGTACGGACTGGTCAGCTTGGCCGCGTGGCGTGCGCAACGTGTGAACCTCCGCGAGCGCGGCGAACCCTTCGTGCTGCCGGGCGGCCCGGTCATTCCGCTGATCGCGTTCGCGGCGATGCTGGCCATCGTCACCACGCTGACCAGCAAGGAATGGATGGCGATCGGGATCGCGCTGGCGGTGTTGATGCTGATCTATGCGGGACTGCGGCTGCGCGCGCCGCGCGCGACGTAGAGCCCGTTCGAAATCCTGTTTCAAATGCAGGATGCGGAAAAGGCCTGTCATCCCGAACGCGGGCGAAGCCCGAGGAGGGATCTGCTTGAGGCCGCTGCGATCGCAACAGCAGATTCCTCCGCCCGCTACACGGGCGTTCGGGATGACAATCGTGGATGTCAGTGCGTATTGCGGTCGCGATGCCAGCCGCGATGCTTGATGTCCAGATACAAACTGTAGACGGCGGTGAACGCGGGAAACAGGTTCTGGATGATGCCGACCGAATCCTGCTTCTGCGAGAAGATGAAGTAGCTCAGCGTCATCAGGCTGCCGACGATGCTCATGTACCAGAACAGGCGCGGGATCACCGGCTTGCCTTCGCGTTTGCTGGCGATGAACTGCACCAGCCAGCGGCCGCCGAACATCAGCGCGCCGGTCAGGCCGATGAGTTTCCACGGGCTCATGTGCAGCCCGGTCCACGCCAGCCACGGGATCGGCGAATTCATGATGTCGATCGGCATGTTCAAAGCTCCTCGACCGCGGTGCGTTTGCTGCGCGCGATCAGCCACGCTACGCCGCGCAGGTCGCGCAGACCGACCAGCGCGCGGTTGAGGTTGTTGTATTTCGACACGCCGCTGGCGCGGTGGCGGTGATTCACCGGCACGCTGACGGTTTTCCAGCCGGCGCGCTGCATCAGCGCCGGCAGGTAGCGGTGCATGTGATTGAAGTACGGCAGGTCGAGAAAAGCGTCGCGCTCGAACAGCTTGATGCCGCAGCCGGTGTCGGGCGTGGCGTCCTGCAGCATGCGGCTGCGGATCGCGTTCGCGAGTTTCGACGCCCAGCGCTTGCTGCCGGTGTCCTTGCGCTGCACGCGCCAGCCGGCGAACAGTTTCACGTCGGCCGCGGAGGTTTCGCGCTCGGCCAGCAGTTTCGGAATGTCGGCCGGATCGTTCTGGCCGTCGCCGTCGAGCGTGGCGATCCACGCGCCGCGCGCCTGCTTCACGCCGGTGCGCACCGCAGTGCTCTGCCCGCTCTGGCTGATGTGCTTGACGACGCGCAGCTCCGGCACATCGGCCTTGAGCTTTTTCAGGACGTCGAGCGTGTCGTCGCGCGAACAGTCGTCGACGTAGACGATCTCGAACGCCTCGCCTTTCAACAGTGCATTGCCGCGCAGCGCAGCGGTGATCTCGCCGATCAGCGGCGCGACGTTGTCGCGCTCGTTGAACACGGGGACGACGACGGAGAGGTGGGGGTGGGTCATAGAGCGTGGTATCCAACTTCTTTCTGCGAGCGGATGGCGAGGATCAGAGCCTCATCCTTGAATGGATCGTAGGCATAAAGCGCGAGGTAGCCGTGCCGGTCGCGCCCGATCAACAGTTCGCGCCGTTCCGCGTCCACTTGGCGACCGATCCACGGATTGCTCGCGAGTACATTCACCGCCGCCACGATGTCGTCGATTCTGCCGATGGGGTCGGAGGCGTCGTACGCCGAAAGGTGAGCGAGGATCCGTTCGAAGTCGCGATCGACCTGCGCCGCGATGACAACCGTCGTCATTCGTCACTTGCCGATGCGACGTGCGACCGGCGGCACGACGTCTTCGCCCTGCACGCGGCGGCGGAGATAGTCGCGCATCTCTTCCCACGGAATCCCCTCTCCGGTCGCGAGGAAGTGTTCATGTCGCTGCCGCGCCTCTTCGTGGAAAGACTGCCGGCGCTCCAGCGCGTCTGCCTTCTCGGCGATGGCATCGAGGATCAGACCATGCGTGGACACGCCCTGGTGTTCCGCGAGCTTGGCCAGTCGCGATTTCAATTCATCGGGAATGCGGATCGTTGTGGTGGACATGGCGCTGGCCTGCGGCGGAAGGACGCCGCGAATGTAGCACAAAAGTGCTACACGGAAGACCCGCTTGGGTTAAACGCGCGCCTTCAACCGCTCCAGCACGCCTTCCAGCGTGTCCAGATCGGTGTAATGGATCACCAGTCGCCCCTTGCCGCCGCGGCCGTGCAGCACATTGACGACCGTGCCCAGCGACTCGGACAGGTCGCGCTCGAGGGCGACGATGTCGGCCTGCGGTTTGGGCTTGGCGCCATTGGTGGTCTTGGCTTTGGCGCCGGTGGGCACCTGGCCGGCGGCGTACTGCTGCACGCGGTGTTCGACTTCGCGCACCGACCAGCCCAGTTCGGCGGCCTGGCGCGCCAGTGCGATCGCCGCCTGCGGCGCAAGCGACAGCAGGGCGCGGGCGTGGCCCATTTCCAGCGCGCGGGTTTCCACCAGGGTGCGGATGTCGGCCGGCAGTTCCAGCAGGCGCAGGAGGTTGGAGACCGCGGCGCGCGAGCGGCCCACGGCTTCGGCGGCCTGTGCGTGAGTGAGGTCGAATTCGTCGATCAACCGCTGCAGCGCCTGCGCTTCTTCCAGCGGGTTGAGGTCTTCGCGCTGGATGTTCTCGATCAGCGCCATCGCGACCACGGTGCGGTCGTCGACTTCGCGGATGACGACCGGGATTTCCTTCAGCCCGGCCTGTTGCGACGCGCGCCAGCGGCGTTCGCCGGCGATGATCTCGTAGACCTTGCCGCCCTTGTCCTTGGCGATTTCGCGCACGACGATGGGCTGGATCACGCCCTGCGCCTTGATCGACTCGGCCAGCTCGGTGAGCTTGCCGGGGTCCATCGCGCGCCGCGGCTGGTATTTGCCGGGGGTCAGCGCATCGACCGGCAGCATCCGCAGGGTGTCGGTGGAGGTGGCTTCCAGCGCGGGCGCCTCCGCGGCGGCCTTGGGGCCGAGCAGGGCTTCGAGGCCGCGGCCGAGGCCACGCTTCTTGACGGTGGTCATGCGGAGATTCCCGGGGTCTTGTTGTGCGCACCGCCGGAGCCGGCCTGTTGCGTGCGTTCGCGCTGGTGGCGGATCACTTCGCCGGCCAGCCCGAGATAAGCGATGGCCCCGCGCGACCCCTTGTCGTAACCGACGATGCTCTGGCCGTGGCTGGGCGCCTCGGCCAGACGCACGTTGCGCGGGATGATGGTGCGGAAGACCTTGTCGCCGAAGTGCGCGGTGAGGTCGGCCGAGACGGCGTTGGCGAGGTTGTTGCGCACGTCGAACATGGTGCGCAGCACGCCTTCGATTTCGAGATCCGGATTGAGCTTGGCCTTCAGTGCGTCGATGGTCTGCAGCAGCGAGCTGAGGCCTTCCAGCGCGTAGTACTCGCACTGCATCGGCACCAGGATCGAGTCGGCGGCGGTCAGCGCGTTGAGCGTGAGCAGCGACAGCGCCGGCGGGCAGTCGATGAGGATGAAGTCGTAGCGGTCGCGCACGGTTTCGACCGCGCGCTTGAGCCGCTGCTCGCGGCCCGGCTCGTCCATCAGCTCGATCTCGGCCGCGGTCAGGTCGTTGTTGCCCGGCATCAGGTCGAAGCCTTCGGCGGTGCGCACGATGACATCGGCGGCGTGCATTTCCTCCAGCATCACGTCGCAGGTGGAGCCGGCCAGCTCGCGCTTGTCGACGCCGCTGCCCATGGTGGCGTTGCCCTGGGCGTCGAGGTCGACCAGCAGCACGCGCTTGGGCGCCTGCGCCAGCGCGGCGGCGAGATTGACCGCGGTGGTGGTCTTGCCGACCCCGCCTTTCTGGTTGGCGATGGCGATGATGCGGGCCATGGTGGGGTCCGGAAGTCTGGTGTTGGCCGGGTCGAAACCGGGAAGTCCGCGCCGGAGGCGACGCGGGCCGAACCGCAGATTATGCCTGCTGAAGGCTGGGCTTGGCGTCAGCCGTCGATCGGTCGGGTATGGCCGACCACCACGAGATGCCGTTCCGCGCCCAGTCCGGGCACCGTGAGCGGGTGGATCTCGCGCAGCGCCCAGCCGGCGGGCAGGCCCGCGATCTCGTCGTCCGGGCGGGTGCCCTTCATCGCCAGCAGCACCCCGCCGGGGGCCAGCAGATGCCCGCCCAGGGTCAGGATCTGCGGCAGCGTGGCCAAAGCGCGGGCGGTGATCGCCATGAATTCGGCGGGCCGGTCCAAGGCCTCGATCCGCGATTCGGCCACCTCGGCGTTGCCCAGGCCGAGGTGGCGGATGGCTTCGCGCATGAACCGCGCCTTCTTGCCGGCCGACTCCACCAGCGTCACCCGCAGCCCCGGCACGGCGATCGCCAGCGGGATGCCGGGCAGCCCCGCGCCGGTGCCGAGGTCGGCCAGGGTCGGTACCGAGGCCACGAACGGCGCCATCGCCAGCGAGTCCAGCAGATGCTTGGTCACCATTTCGCGCGGGTCGCGGATGGCGGTGAGGTTGTAGGTGGCGTTCCAGCGCAGCAGCAGCGCCAGATAGCGCGTCAGCGGCTCGGCCAGCGCGGGGTCGAGATGCAGCGCCTGCAGCCCGGTACCGAGGTCGGCGCGGGCGGCGGCGGGGAGGTCGGGGGTGGTCATGCGGGGAATTATCGCCGAGACCATGCTCGAAGACCGGGCGTTGCTGGTGGATTGGACTGTAGAGCGGCCTTCAGGCCGGCCCAGGACGAACCAGAAGCGCGACGGTATCGAAGCCGCGCCTGCGGCTGATGACAATGAATCGGCAGTTCGAAATGCCCTTGGCGGGAGAAAAGCAGCGGCCTGAAGGCCGCTCTACGGGGAAACGTCCTTGCAGGCCAACGTCGCCAGATATCCCGGTGTCGGCGTCCAGGCGTGCAGCCGCCAGTCCTCGGGCGCGCCCAGCGCGGGATCGCAGGCGACCAGCCGCGGCGGGCCGTCGTCGTCGAGTTCGAACCGCAGCTTCTCCAGTCCGAACGACAGTCCGCGGCCGTGGGCCTTCAGCACCGCTTCCTTCGCGCACCACAGCCGGGTGAAGGCGTGCTCCAGCCGTGCCGGGTCGTGGGTCATCTCCGCCAGCCCTGCGGTTTCCGCCGGGTCGTAGAACCGCCGCGCCAGCGCCAGCGCCTTGGGCCGCGGCCGCAGCCATTCGATGTCGACACCGACCCGCGCGCGTTCGGCGCAGACCGCGATCAGCCGGTCGCCGCTGTGGCTCCAGTTCAGATCGACGCGATGGGCGCCGGCCTCCAGATAGGGCCGGCCGTGGCTGTCGCGGGCGATGGTCATCGCCCCCGGCGGCAGCGCCCAGAGGTCGCCCAGCCAGCCGCGGATGCGGCGTTCGGCATCCTCGCCGCGGCGATAGGGCCACCAGGCGCAGGAGACGGGCCCGTGCTCCAAAGGTGCGAACTCCAAGCTGTTCACTGAATGCAGGTCGGTTTGAGGCGATCAGGCCGCCCAGCGTAAGCTAAGGCAGGGGCGGGCACAGGTGTGTGCCCGGCGAAATCAGCGGGAGACCAGCAACGACATGTCGGCAGTGATCGAAACCATGGATACCGGGGCAGCGCCCCAGGCGCCATCGCCGCAATGGGTGTCGCTCGCCGAGGGGCCCGCAGGCCGCAGTTTCGCCTTCGATGGCCACGGCCATATCGCGCTCGACACCTTCCTGGCCGAAGTCCGCGGGGTCGCCGCCGGCCTGCCGCAGGCGGCCTACGCGATCAACCTCTGCGAAGATCGCTACCGCTTCCTGGTCGCGTTCTGCGCCGCCGCGGTGCGCGGACAGGTCAATCTGTTGCCGCCCTCGCGCACCCCGGCGGTGATCGAGGACGTGCGCCGGCAGTATCCCGACAGTTATTGCATCGCCGATGTGCGGCTTTCGCCCGCACCGCCGCAGCTGCATGCCCTGCCCGAGCGCCTGCCCCGGCAGCCCGGCCCGACGCAGGAAGTCGACGCCGGGGCGCTGGCGATGATCGGCTTCACCTCGGGCAGCACCGGCACGCCGAAACCCAATCCCAAGACCTGGGACAGCCTGCGCACCAGCACCGCGCAGAACGCCGCCGCACTGCGCCATCTGTGGCCGGAAGCGTCTGTACTGCCGATCGTCGCGACGGTGCCGCCGCAGCACATGTACGGCATGGAGCTGTCGGTGCTGATGCCGCTGCTGGCGTCGGCCGCCGTGCATGGCGGCCGTCCGTTCTTCCCGGAAGATGTCGCCCGCGCCCTCGGCCATGCCGCTGCGCCGGCGCTGCTGGTCACCACTCCCGTGCATCTGCGCGCGTTGGTCGAATCCGGCATCGCGCTGCCGGCGCTGGCCGGCATTGTCACCGCCACCGCGCCGCTGCCGCAGGCGCTGGCCGCCGCTGCAGAACAGAAATTCGGCTGCGAAGTGCGCGAAATGTTCGGCTCCACCGAAACCTGCGTCATCGCCCACCGCCGCACCGCGCGCGACGACTTCTGGCAGTGCCTGCCCGGCGTGCAGTTGCAGCCGCAGCCCGACGGCACGCTGGTCGTGGCGCCGCACCTGCCCGCGCCGGTGGCGCTGGCGGATCTGGTCGAACTGCGCGGCGAAGGCAAATTCCAGCTGTGCGGCCGGCAGTCGGATCTGCTGGAGATCGCCGGCAAGCGCGCCTCGCTGGGCGACCTCACCCGCCGCCTGCTGACGGTGCCCGGCGTGATCGATGGCGTGATGCTGCAGCTCGACGCCTGCGACGTCACCGGCGTGCGCCGGATCGCCGCGCTCGCGGTCGCGCCCGGGCTGGACGCCGCCGCGATCCTCGACGCCCTGCGTCAGGGCGTCGACCCGATCTTCCTGCCGCGGCGGCTGCGCATCGTCGATGCCCTGCCCCGCAACGACACCGGCAAACTGCCGCGCGAGGCGCTGCTGCGGTTGTTGGGATGAGCCCGTGCGGGAGCGCGAACATGCTGCGTTATGATCGCGGCCAGCTGTATTCCCATAGCGAGCACGACACATGAAAGGCGCAGGCGGCACCCCCGGCGGGATCGGACAGTTCTTCATCGGCCTGATGTGCGCGGTGGCCGGCGGCTGGTTGCTGACCAACCAGGTGTCGGTCAGCTCCGGCGGCGGCTGGATGATCTACGGCTACAACGGCTTCGGCCTGTCACTGATCCCCTTCATCCTCGGCACCGGCCTGATCTTCTTCAACGGCAAATCGATCATGGGCTGGCTGCTGCTGGCCGCGGGTCTGGTGATCGTGTTCGTCGGCATCCTCGCCAATCTCAACATCTATTTCCGTCCGACGAGCCTGTTCAACACGTTGCTGATGCTGGCGTTGTTGGCCGGCGGCATCGGGGCGATGGCGGCGGCGTTGCGGACTAGGCCGGTGAAGTAGATACACGGGAGAGAACCTCGCAGGGGTTCGCATTTCCTACCCTCCTGTCCGCAAATCCCTGACCCGTCATCCCGGCGAAGGCCGGGATCCAGCGTCTGGGTTTCGTCCTACGCTGGCCGCATGAAGCAGCCCTGCGTTTATCTCCTCGCTAGTCACTATTGCGGCACGTTGTATGTCGGCGTCACTTCGGACCTGCTGCAGCGCACATGGCAGCACAGGAACGATTGCGTCGAAGGATTCACGAAACGCTATGGTGTGCACGATCTTGTCTGGTATGAACTGCACGGCACGATGCACGAGGCAATCGCGCGCGCGAAGGCGATCAAGGAATGGAAGCGCGCATGGAAGATCCGACTGATCGAAGAAAAGAATCGGGAATGGAAAGATCTGTATCTGTCGATTGTTTGAGCAGGAAGCGCCGAAAAGCGGGATCCCGGCCTTCGCCGGGACGACGGATGACAGATGCGGAGGGGCCGCGTCATCGGCCAAACGGTCAGTCCGCTAATTCCACCCACGCCGGCGCATGATCGCTCGGCCGTTCCCACGTACGCGGTTCGCGGTCGATGTCCGCCGCAGTGGTTTTGTTGCGCAGCGCATCCGACACCAGCGTCAGATCGATGCGCAGGCCGAGGTTGCGGCGGAAGCCGGCCTGGCGGTAATCCCACCAGCTGAAGAATCCGCCTTCGCTGTGATGCAGGCGGTAGGCGTCGTGCAGACCGAGGTCGAGCAGCCGCTTCAGCGCCGCGCGCTCGGCGGTGGAGGTGAGGATGCTGTCGTCGTTCCAGATCGCCGGATCGTGGACGTCGCGGTCGTCGGGCGCGATGTTGAAATCGCCCATCACCACCAGTTGCGGGTGCCGCTTCATTTCCTCGGCGATCCACCCATGCACGGCATCGAGCCAGCGCAGTTTGTAATCGTATTTCTCGGTGCCCAGATCCTGTCCGTTGACGACATACAGATTGACGATGCGCACGCCGTTCACGGTCGCGGCGATCGCGCGCTGCTGCGTGTCTTCGAACGCCGGGATGCCGATCTGCACGTCTTCCAGCGCATGCCCGCGTGCGAGCAGGGCCACGCCGTTGTAGGTTTTCTGCCCCGCGAACACGCTGCGGTAGCCCAGTCCGGCCAGCACCGTGTCGGGGAAGCGGCTGTCTTCCAGTTTGGTTTCCTGCAGCCCGACCACATCGGGCGCGGCGTCCTGCAGCCACTGCTCGAGATGCGGCAGACGCACGTTGAGGGAATTGACGTTCCAGGAGGCGATTTTCATGGGCGAAGTCTAGCCGCAAATCGTGGATGGCCGGCCGGCGTTCCGGTTCGGAGAGACACGGCGAGTCGGTGCGGTGAGTTCAATACGGATCCGTCGGCGTGAACGGCGCGGCGGCGTTGCGGCCGTCCACGCTGAGGACGGCGGCGAGGCCGTTGTGCTGCCGGCTGACGAAATCGAAGAACCGCCCGGCGTCGAGCCGGATGCGCTGCAGGTTGCGGTAGATCAGCGGCTGTCCGGGCGCGACCTGGGTGCGTTGGGTGTCGGCGCGTTCCTCGATCACATACACCGCGCCGCTGCCGTTGTTGTCGACCACGCCCAGGCCGTTGTGGTCGATGAACAGCGATGTCTGTTCGTCGATGGCAAGGCCGGTGATCTGCGCCGCGGTGCCGTCCTGGCGCAGCCGCGCCATGAACGCGAGCGTGCGGCCCATGCGGTCGCGTGCATGGAAATGACTGTCGGTGATGATGCCGTCCATGATCGGGAAGCGCAGGAAATCGGTGCTCAAGGTCATGAAGGGGCTGTACGGATTCGCCAGCGCTTCTGCGCTGGTGATGCCGGAGATGCCGTCCGGGTCGTAGACGAATTCGCCCATCACCGCGAGCCCGGCGGAAGTGCCGCCGATCACCGCGCCGCGCGCGTGCGCGGCATGCAGCGCGTCTTCCACGCGCGTGCCCTGCCATGCATTCACGTACGTGGCCTGGTCGCCGCCGGCGATGAAGATCAGCTCAGCGGTGCGGATCGCCCAGTCGACGTAATCGCTGTTGGCCTTGTCGCGGCTGTCGACCAGCATGGTTTCGACCGAATCCGGCTTCAGCGGACCGGAAACGAGGTTGTAGAGATAGCTGTTGTAGCCGTCCTTGCCCGAGGTGCGCAGGATCACGATGTCGCCGCCGTTGGCGACCGGATACGCGCGCTGCGAGAAACCGGCGTCGACTTCGGTGCTGCCGCCCATCAGCAGCAGCGCCGGGCCGCCGACCGGCGCACGCGCGGAATCCGCGGCATTTCCGGTCAGCCAGACCCGCAACTTGCCCGGTTTGGCGGGCCGGGGCGCGGCGTCGGCGGCCAGCGGCAGCGCGAGCGCGAACAGCGCGACGACGAGAGTGCGCAGCAGCGCGCGGGTCTTGATCCGAGTCATGGAGTCCTTTCCTTGTCGATGGTGTCGTGTGGGTGAAGCGGTCTGTCCGGGCAGACGCTGATCGGAGCAACCGCTTATCTGGTCAGGAAGCGGATCATCCGGTCGATCCTGCCGCGATACGGCGGTTTGATGAAATCGGTCGCGGTGAAGCGCGCCTGCCACAGCACCGGCATTGCCTTGGTGAAGGCGTCGAAGCCGGCGCGTCCGTGGTACTGGCCCATGCCGCTGGGGCCGATGCCGCCGAACGGCAGATTGTTCGCGGCGAAATGCAGCAGCGTGTCGTTGACGGTGACGCCGCCGGCGATCAGCCGCGAGAGGATGGTTTCGACGGTGCGTCTGTCGTTGCTGAAGGGATACAGCGCCAGCGGCCGATCGTGGGTCTCGACATAGGCCAGCGCCGCGTCGAGGTTGGCGTAGCCGTGGATCGGCAGGATCGGCCCGAAGATTTCGTCCTGCATCACTTTGCTGTCGTCGCCGGGCTCGAGGATCAGCGTCGGCGGAATCAGGCGTTCGGCGTCGGCGCGTCCGCCATCGACGCTGGCCAGCTCGATCACCGTCAGCCCGCGCGCGCGCGCATCGTCGAGGTAACCGCGCAGGCGGCGGTACTGGCCTTCGTTGATCACACGGGTGTAGTCGCCGGCGGCGCCCATGTCGGCGCCGTAGCGCGCATGCACCTGCGCGCGCAGCGCATCCACCAGCGCGTCGCGGCGCGCGGCGTCGATCAGGATGTAGTCCGGCGCGATGCAGGTCTGGCCGCCGTTGAACCACTTGCCGCTGGCCAGTCGCGCCGCGGCCTGTTCGACCGGGAAATCAGCGGCCACGATCGCCGGCGATTTGCCGCCGAGTTCCAGCGTGAGCGGGGTGAGATTCGGCGCGGCGGCGGCCATCACCTTGCGCCCGACCGCAGTGGAGCCGGTGAAGACCAGATGATCGAACGGCAGCCCCGCGAACGCCGCGCCGAGTTCGGCGCCGCCCAGTGCGACCGCGACGCGATCGGCCGGAAACACATCGGCGAGCAGCGTCTGCAGCCACGCGCTGGTCTGCGGTGTGTGCTCCGACGGCTTCAGGAACACGTGATTGCCGGCGGCGATGGCCGTGGCCAGCGGCACCAGCGCCAGATTCACCGGGTAATTCCACGGCGCCATCACCCCGACCACGCCGACGGCCTCGTGGCGGATCTGCGCGCTGGCCGGCCACAGCCGCCAGCCGACGCTCGCGCGCTTCGGCCGCATCCAGCCGCGCAGGTGCTTGCGCAGGTGATCGATCTCGCCCAGCACGGTCATGCCGTCGGCGAGCAGGGTTTCGTGTTCGGAGCGGTGGCCGAAATCGGCGCGCACCGCCGCCTCCATCTCGCCCATCCGCGCCTTGAACGCCGTCTTCAGGCGTTCGAGGTCGCTCATGCGTTGCGCGTAGTCCGGCTTCTTCGCCCGCCACGCCGTCTTCAGTCGCTGCAGCGCCGGCGTCAGTTCGGCGATCTCGTCCGCGGGCGGTGCGCGCTCCGGATCCGGAGTCGGCGCGTCGTTGTCGTGGTTGCCGGCATTGGCTGCCGTGATCGCGGCATTGGCGGCGATGATGGCGGCGTTGGCCGCAATGACGGTGGTGTTCATGACCCGAGTTTAGAACGTGTCGCCGCCGCATGCTTAAATGCGGGCATGACCGACGCCCGCGCCCTGATCCGCCCCTACCTCCACCACCTGCCCAGCCTCGGCGAGCGGGTCTACATCGATCCCGCCGCGGTCGTCATCGGCGATGTCGTGCTGGGCGACGACGTGTCGGTGTGGCCGGCCACGGTGATCCGTGGCGACGTGAATTTCATCCGCATCGGCGCGCGCACCAACATCCAGGACGGCAGTGTCGTCCACGTCAGCCACGATGGCCCGCACGCCAAACTCGGCGGCTTCGCCACCCGCATCGGCGCGGACGTGACCATCGGCCACAAGGCGGTGATCCACGCCTGCACCATCGAAGACGCGGCGCTGGTCGGCATGGGCGCGATCGTGCTCGACGGCGCGGTGGTCAGGAAACACGGTTTCGTCGGTGCCGGCGCGCTGATCCCGCCCGGCAAGGTCGTGGGCGAAGGCGAAATGTGGCTGGGTAATCCGGGCAAATTCGCGCGCCGGCTCAGCGATGCCGAGATGGAAGCGCTGTACTACTCGGCGCAGCATTACGTGCGCATGAAGGATCAGTACCTCGCCGGCGCGACGGGCGACTGAGATGAGCGACTGGCGGCAGTGGCGGGACATAGTTGCGGAACAGTCGCAACTGCGCGAATGGCGCCGCGACGGCGCGCTGGATACGGCCGCCGTTGCCGCCGCGCACAAAGCGCTGGGGCCGGCGCCGGACGCCGCGCTGTGGCGCTGGTTCCTGGATCGCTTCGCGCTGTGGCTGGGCATCGCGCTGTGTGCGGCCGGGGCGATCTGTTTCATCGCCGCGAACTGGGAACACCTCGGCAAGTTCACCCGTCTGTACGGCATCCAAGTGCTGGTGGTCGCGGCCGTCGCGGCGGCCGCGCGGCTGGGCTTGGCGCGACTCGGCGGGCAGGCCGCGCTGTGGCTGGCGATGGTGCTGCTGGGCGGGCTGCTGGCGTTGATCGGCCAGACCTACCAGACCGGCGCCGACACCTGGGAATTGTTCACGCTGTGGGCGGCGCTGGCGCTGCCCTGGGCGTTCGCCGGGCGCCATGCGGCGATCTGGCTGCTGTGGATCGCGGTGGCGAACATCGCGCTGGGGCTGTGGGCCGACACCATGGGCGGCCCGCAGTTGGACGATGAAGGGACCTTGATGCTGGTCGGCCTGTTCGATCTCGCGCTGTTCCTCGGCTGGCGGTTCGCGGCGGGGCGATGGCCGGAATTCGGCGGCGATGGCGGGCCGCGCCTGCTCGCCGCAGCCGCGCTGTTCTGCCTGAGCGTGCCGGCGATGGAGTCGGCGTTCGAGAATAGCGGGCCGAGGTTCGGCCATGAAATCTTGGCTTGGCTGGCGGGTGCAGGCATGCTGCTTGCCGTCGAGCTGCGCCGCCACCGCGACCGTGCGGTCCTGGCGATGACGGTGATCTCGATGATCGGCGTCAGCACGACGTGGCTGTTCCAGCTGATGAGTCGGTATGTCTTCGAGCGCCACAACGAACCCGCCGCGCTGTGGCTGCTGCTGGCCATCGTGGTGCTGGGCGAGGCGACCGCGGGCGCGTGGTGGCTGCGGCGGATGGATCGCCGGGAGGCGGACGCATGAATCACCCTGCATCTTCCGCCGCCGATGCGCTGTGGTCGCGACTGCGCGCTGCCGACGCCGTTTCGGGCGAGGCGCCCGCGCAACGCGATGGCCTGCCCTGGTATCTCGCCGGGCTGATCGGCGTGTCGGCGTGGATCGCCGCCGGTCTGCTGTTCGGCTTTTTCGCGGCGCTGTTCGACGAACTCTGGAAGACCCCGGCCATCGCCGTCACGTCCGGTGCGCTGTGCATCGCGGCGGCGCTGGGCTTGCTGCGGATCGCGCGCCGCCGCGGGATCGAGAGCGAGTTCGTCCGCGAGTTCATCGAGCAGAGCGCCATCGCCCTGAGTCTGGTCGGGCAACTGCTGGTCGGCGTCGGTTTCAACGAATGGTTCGGCGACACCGCCGGCTGGGCCGGCAGCGCCGCGATTGCGCTGGCGCTGTATGGATTCGGCGCGCAGACGATGCACCGGTTCCTGTGCGGCGTGGTCTTCACCATCGCCGTGGTGGCGATCTGCAACGAACTCGATACCGCCAGTTACGCCTCGTCGCCCATGGCGCTGCCGGTGCTGGCGTGGCTGGCCTTCGGCGCGTGGTGGCGCACGGAATACGACGGTATCGAGTACAAGGGCCGGCGCACCTTGCCGCTGTCGCCGTTGGCGTGGGCGCTGAGTCTGGCCGCGCTGTTGATGGTCTTCGTTGGCGATCAGGTGTGGGGGCTGGAGGACCAGGACGCGATGGCATGGCGGATCCGCGGCGGACAGATCGCCGTCGCGTTGCTGTTGCCGCTGACCGTGTGGCGGCTGGCCGGTGTGCGGCAGCGGTTGCTGGTGCTGTGCGCGGTGGCGTTCGCGCTGATCTGGCTGCGCGCGCCGGGCGTGAACCTCGGGGTGTTGCTGGCGCTGACCGCGTTCGCGTCGCATCGTCCGGCGCTGCTCGCGACCGGGCTGCTCGGCACCGGCGTGTATCTGATCCGTTACTACTATCAATTGGACGTGCCGCTGCTGGAAAAGTCGCAGTGGCTGCTGCTCGGCGGCGTCGCGCTGCTGGCGATCCGCTACGCGCTGACGCGCATCGCCCTGCGCGCCGACGCGGGAGACCGCCCATGAAGCACTGGCGTTCGATCCTGCTGTGGGGCGGCCTGTTGCTGGCACTGGCGGTGGCCAATCACGGCATCGTCCAGCGCGAGCGGATCCTGTCCGACGGCCGCGTACTGCTGCTGGAACTGGCGCCGGTCGATCCGCGGTCGCTGATGCAGGGCGACTACATGGCGCTGCGGTTTGCGGCGGTGGATGAGATCAGGGATGCGTCGGATCCGGCCTGCAAGCGCGCAACCGATGTCGGTGGAACGGGCGGCGGCAACGCGGCGGCGCTGAAATGCATGGGCGTTTTCCACGATGGTTCCGGGCCACGCATCCGCAGAGACGGCTACGCCGTGTTCGCGCTCGATCCCGATGGCGTCGGCCGCTTCGTCCGCGTCCAGCCCGCGCCGCGGCCGGTCGTGACCGGTGAAATCGCGGTGCGCTATCGCGAGCGCGGCTGGGATATGCGCATCGCCAGCAACGCCTGGTTCTTTCCGGAGGGCCAGGGCGAGCGCTATGCCCCGGCGAAATTCGGCGAGCTTCGCGTGGACGCCGACGGCACCGCACTGCTGGCCGGGATGCGCGGCGAGGATCGCAAGCCGCTCTAAACGCGGCCGTAGGAGCGCATCGTAGGAGGGCCTTCAGGCCCGAGCTTTTACCTGCGAAATTTCCCTGCCGATCAAAAGCTCGGGCCTGAAGGCCCTCCTACAAGGCCCTCCTACAAGGCCCTCCTACAAGGCCCTCCTACAAGGCCCTCCTACAACGTCACGGCCCAGGCCGCGTCGCCGCTTCAAGCACCGCCAACAGCGCCATCGCCTCCACGCGCGCGCCGCCGCACATCGCGGGCTCCGGTCGCAGCGAAGCGCAGAACGCCGGGCGCTCGGGCTTGCCGAACAGCCGGCAGCGCAGCTCGTCGTCCAACTGCACGCAGGGCATGCCCGCCGGTTTGCCGTGCGGCATGCCGGGGATGGGCGACGTGATCGAGGGCGCGGTGCAGCAGGCGCCGCAGTGCGGGCGGCATTGCATCGGCGATGGCGGGTGCGCGGCGGCCATGACGGAAAGGGGTCTCGAAATGCTGGGAAATGTGCGGGTCGTCAAGGTAGAGTAACCGTCGAATGCAACGACAGACGACGGGCCCCGGGGCGGAAAGGATGGCGGAAACGAGTGGAGCGACCATGGCGCGTCCGGCCGGATGCCGTCGATGCCAAAACCAGTACGCCCTGGCCGCTCAGGCCGCTGCCCGATGATGTCGCGTCCGTCCGCACAGGCTCCGTCAGGATTGCGCCCATCCGCCCTTGACACCGTACGCGATGTCTATACGCCCGAAGGCGTGGCGCTGCGCCTGCCCGCCGCCGGCCCGGTGCCGCGCGCCATCGCCTGGCTGATCGACACCGCGGTGCGCTGGGGCATCCTGCTGATCGCGGGGACCATCCTCGGGCTGATGGGCAACACCGGCCTCGGCCTCTACACGCTGATCTTCTTCGTGGTGTTCTGGGGCTATCCGATCCTGTGCGAAACCCTGTTCGACGGGCAGACGCCGGGCAAGCGCGCGCTGGAGCTGCGGGTGATCGCCGACGACGGCGCCCCGATCGGCTGGCTGGCGTCGATCGTGCGCAATCTGCTGCGCACCGTGGATTTCCTGCCGTTCGGCTACGGCGTGGGCCTGGTCGCGAGTTTTTCCGATCCCTGGGGCCGGCGCCTGGGCGATATGGTCGCCAAGACCATGGTCATCCACGCCCCGCGCGCGCGCCAGACCGCGCGTCCGCCGGCCGAAGGCGCGCACGCGCCGCTGCACCCGCTGCAGCCGCCGGAACAGATGGCGGTGATCGCGTTCTCCGAACGCACCGCGCAGCTCACCCAGGAGCGCCGCGAAGAGCTGGCCGGCATCGCCGCGCCGGTGGTCGGCGCCGGCGGCGCGCTGGGCGTCATGCGGCTGCAGGCCGTGGCCAACTGGCTGCTGGGGCGTCAATGAGCCGGCTGTCATCGGGCGAGCTGCCATGGGACGTGCCGTCATGAAGCATGCGGTGATGCGGCAGGAGGCGTTCATCGCCCGCCATCAGGAGGAATGGGTCGAATTCGAGGCCTGGCTGGTCGCGCGCGGCGACAGCCCGCGTCAGGCGCGGGCGAGCCACCTCCAGTGGCGCGGGCTGCGCGACGAAGACATGCCGGCCCGCTATCGCCGCCTCTGCCAGCAGTTGGCGCTGGCGCGCAGCCGCGGCTACAGCCCGCAGGTGGTGGAACGGCTGCAGACGCTGACCCAGCGCGGCCACGCGGTGTTCTACCGCGCGCCGGCGCCGCAGTGGCGGCGTGCGCTGGAATTCTTCATCGCCGATTTCCCGCGGCTGGTGCGCGCCCAGCGCGGCTGTCTGTGGGCGGCGGCGCTGCTGTTCGTGGTGCCGCTGGTCGGCTCGTTCGTGGCGGTGCTGGTCGCGCCGGAACTGGTCTACAGCCTGCACGACCCCAGCGATGTCGCCATGTTCGAGAGCATGTACGACCCCGCCAATCCGGAGCGCAAGCTCGGCCGCGAGAGCGGCGACGATGTGGCGATGTTCGGCCATTACGTCATGAACAACGTCAGCATCGGCCTGCGCACTTTCGCCAGCGGTCTGCTCGCGGGTCTCGGCACCGTGTACGTGCTGATCATGAACGGAGTGATGATCGGCAGCGTCGGCGGGCATCTGCAGGGCGTGGGTCACGGCGACCCGTTCTGGCGTTTCGTCGCCGGGCATTCGGCCCCGGAACTCACCGCCATTGTGTTGGCCGGTGCCGCCGGCCTGCGGCTGGGGCTGGATCTGATCGCGCCCGGGCGGCGGCGGCGCGTCGATGCCCTGATCGAAGGCGGCAAGGTCGGCGCCAAATTGTGCTTGGGCGTGTTCGCGATGCTGGTGTTCGCCGCGTTCGTGGAAGCGTTCTGGTCGTCGATCGGCTGGATGCCGGCGGCGATCAAATATGCCGTCGGCGGCGTCATGTGGGCGATCACGCTGGGCTGGCTGGGCTTCGGTGGCCGAGGCGAGGTGCGCGGCATTGCCGCGCAAGCCCCGAGCGCTTCGGTGGTCCGCAGCGCTTCGGCGAGGCGCGCCGAATGAAACTCGAAACCCTGACCGTCGAACTGCGCCCGCGTTCGTCCTGGGAAGCGATGGAGCTGGGCGCGGCGCTGGTCCGCCGGCATGCCGGTGCGATCTGGAAGCCCTGGCTGCTGGTGACCGGCGGCGCCTTCGCGCTGCTGAATCTCGCGGCCTGGGCGGTGGGCCAGATCTGGCTGGCGTGGTTGCTGATGTGGTGGCTGCGCCCGGTGTTCGACCGCATTCCGCAGTACGTGCTGTCGCGCGCGGTGTTCGGCAGCGTGCCGGGCACCGCCGAAACCCTGCGCGCGCAGCTGCATTGGGGCTGGAAACCGATGCTCGGCCATCTCACCTGGCGCCGCTTCAGCCCGATGCGCGCGGCGATGCTGCCGATCGATCTGCTGGAAGGCGCGGACCCCGCGCGGCTGGCCGAACGCCGACGGGTGATCGGCGGCGGCGTCAGCGGCCCGGCGATGCTGTTGACCTTGGCCTGCCAGCACTTCCTGCTTGCGCTGGTGCTCTCGGCGGTGCTGCTGGTCACCCTGTTCGTGCCGAACGAACTGCTGCCGGAAGCCGCGCGCGCGGCCTGGGCGATGCTGAGCGAAGACCCGCCGGCGTGGGCGTTGATCGCGCTGAACGCGGCGGATTGGCTGGCGGTGGCCTTCATCGAACCCTTCTACGTCGGCGCCGGCTTCGGCCTGTACCTCAACCGCCGCACCCAGCTGGAAGCCTGGGATCTGGAGATCGCGTTCCGGCGCATGCGCAAACGTCTGGAGGCCGCCGGCACCGCCGCGCTGCTGGTGTTGGCGCTGCTGCTGCCGATGGCGATGCCCGCGCACGCCTGCGACGACAACACTTGTCCCTTCCCTGAAAAGACCGTCCCCGACAAGACCGCTCCGGGAGCGTCCGGCGCGACCCAGGACGGCGACAAGCAAGCTGCGGAGAACGTTGCGGAGAAAGCGGCCGCAGCCGCCGACGCGGCCGCCGGCGAGGGAAACGCTGCGTCCGATATCGACACCCGCACCCTGCGCGAGGTCTTCGGCGACGACAGCGCCGGGCATGCGGGCTTCGAAAAAGCGGTCGACCAGGCCTACAAAGACCCGCTGCTGCGGCCGAAGCTGGAGCAGAGCACGTGGGAGCGTCGCGACCGCGACAAGAAGAAGAAAGACGAGAAGCCCGACATCGACCCGCCGGAACTGACGTGGTTGGCGGGCCTGTTCGGTTTCATCACCGAATACGGACTGTGGCTGCTGGTCGGGGCGCTGGTGGTGGTCCTGCTGATCACCGCGAAACGCTGGTGGCCGTGGCTGCTCGGCGGCATCGCGGTGCTCGAACCCGAACCCGCGCCGGTCGACATGACCCATCTTGAGCACGCCGAGCCGCTGCCGCCGGACATCGCCACGGTGGCGCGTCGATTGTGGGCGCAGGGCCAGCCGCGCCGCGCGCTGGCGCTGCTGTATCGCGCCAGTGTCGAAGCGATGACCGCGCGCATCGACGCCCACCCGCCGCCGGGCGCGACCGAGGCCGACTGCCTGCGGCTGTCGCGACGCCTGCCCGAGGCCGAAGACCGCGAGGCCTTCCAGCGCATGGTCCGCATCTGGCAATACGCCGCCTACGGCCAGCGCCTGCCCGACACCGACGATTTCGAAACCCTGGTGCAGACCCTGGCCGAACGTTTCCGGTGGTCCGCATGAGCCGGCGCGCCAACGCCCTGCGCATCGTCCTGCTCACGCTGCTCGGCGTGGGTCTGGTCGCCGCGGGCACGTGGTGGTGGCTGCGCACGTACGAGCGCGTGAAAAGCACCCTGGACCTGCCGCCGAAGGGCGAGGCCAGCTACAACCCGCTGTACGCGCTGAAGATCGCGCTGGGCAAGGACGGCAGGCGCGTCGATTCGCGCCAGCGCCTGGGCCTGGGCGCGCATCCCTTGAAAGCGGCGGACACCCTGCTGCTGGTCGGCGATCCGCGCACGCTGTCGGCGGACGAAGTGGAGGCGCTGCTGGCCTGGGTCGACGCCGGCGGCCATCTGATCATGCGCACGCCGCCGCCGGGGCAGGAGGTCGGTGGGGAACCGGTGCCGCTGCTGGACGAGCTCGGCATCGCGGTGCTGGATACCGAGCCGGTCTGCCATGGCCTGCAGGTGCCGGGCCTGACGCATCACTACGAGTTCTGCGAGGGCCGCAGGTTCTATTTCCACGGCGACGAGGACAGCGAAACCGCCGAAGTCTCCGCCACCTGGGGCGACGAGGAGAGCGCCGAATACGGCTACGCCCGCGTGCTGTGGGGCGAGGGCACCGTCGATGTGCTCGCCGATCTCGATTTCCTGACCAACGAGAAACTCGAAGACCGCGAGCACGCCGCGCTGACCCGCCAGCTGCTGCAGCCGAACTGGGCCGACGGCGGCACCTTCCATCTGATCTACAGCGCGAACATGGCGCCACTGTGGCGCCTGCTGCTCGACCACGCCTGGCGGGTGCTGCTGCCGGCGCTGCTGGCGCTGTTGCTGTGGCTGTGGATGCGCGCCGAGCGTCTCGGCCCGCTGCGCCCCGCGCCCGCGCCCGACCGCCGTTCGCTGCTGGAACACGTGCAGGCCAGCGGCGACCACCTCTACCGCTACGGCCGCCGCGCCGCGCTCTACGGCGCCGCGCACGACGCATTCCTGCGTCGCCTGCGCCGCCGCGACCCCTACGCCGCCGCGCTAGAAGGCCCGGCGCAGATTGATGCGATCGCTGCGCGCACCGGCATGACCACCGCCGACGTCGACGCCGCGCTGCGCTACCCCCGCCCGGGCGACGCCAAGGATTTCGTGCTTCGCATCGCCAAACTTCTCCAGCTGAGAAACCGACTATGACCACGCCCACGCTCCACGAGTCCGCCCACGGGCACACCGACACCGCGACCGCGCCGCAGCCGATCCTCGGCGAAGCGCTGGTGGCGCGCGCCGCCGCCGTGCGCGATGAAGTCGCCAAGGCCTTCATCGGGCAGGACGACGTGCTCGACCAGATCCTCATCGTGCTGCTCGCTGGCGGCCATGTACTGATCGAAGGCGTGCCCGGCCTCGGCAAGACCCTGCTGGTGCGCGCGCTGGGCCAGGCGCTGGGCTGCGGTTACGGCCGCGTGCAGTTCACCCCCGATCTGATGCCCAGCGACGTCAGCGGCCACGCGGTCTACGACCCGAAGACCGAGCGCTTCGCGATCCGTCGCGGCCCGATCTTCACCAATCTGCTGCTGGCCGACGAAATCAACCGCGCACCGGCGAAAACCCAGTCCGCGCTGCTGGAAGCGATGCAGGAACAGCAGGTCACCATCGAAGGCAGCAGCCACCCGCTGCCCGCGCCGTTCATGACCCTGGCCACGCAGAACCCGGTGGAACAGGAAGGCACCTACCCGCTGCCCGAAGCGCAGCTCGACCGCTTCCTGCTGAAAGTGCTGATCGACTATCCCTCGCACGCCGACGAAGTGAGCATGGTCACCGCGGTCAGCCACGGCCGCGCCGCCGCGCATTTCGACCTGTCGCAGGTGAACAGCGTGCTGAGCGCCGAAGACATCGTCGCGATGCAGCTGGGCACCGCGCAGGTGACCGTCGACGCCGCGGTGATCGACTACGCCGTGCGGATCGTCGCCGCCACCCGCAAGTGGCCCGGCATCGCGCTGGGCGCCGGCCCGCGCGGCAGCCTCGCGCTGGTCCGCGCATCGCGCGCGCAAGCCGTGCTCGCCGGTCGCGATTTCGTCACCCCCGACGACATCCGCAGCATCGCCAAACCGGCGCTGCGCCACCGCATCGCGCTGTCGCCGGAAATGCAGATCGAAGGCCAGACCCCGGATCAGGTGCTGGAAGCGCTGCTCGCCAAGGTCGAAGCGCCGCGCCAGTGAGTGCGACTGCAATGAACGCAACCGCCGCTAACGCGACATCGAAATCCGCGCCCCTGCCGCCGGCCGCGCGCGTGGCGCGCGCATGGCCGCGCCCCGCGCCGGGCCTGGTGTGGGCGATCATCGTCTGGGCCGCGCTCGGCCTGGCGGTGAGCGTCAACCTGGCGCCCGCGCGCGCCTGGCTGATCGCGTTCGCGGTGCTGGCGGTGCTGGCGGTGCTCGATCTGTGGCGGCTGCTGCGCGCGCCCACGCCCGAGGTCGCGCGCGCGCTGCCCGAGGCGTGGCCGATTGGCGTCGAACGCGACATCGAATTGCGCATCGAACATTACGGTCGCCGCCAACGTCTCACCGTCCACGATCTGCATCCCGGCGACTGGGATGCCGTCGACAGCAACACCCGCGACATGCCGCGCACGCTCACCCTCGCCGCCGACAGCGTAGCGACGCTCACCTATCGTCTGCGTCCGCAGGTACGCGGCAATTTCCGTTTCGAAGGCACCCAGCTGCGATTGTTGTCGCCGATGTGGCTGTGGCGGCAATCGCGCATCGTCGGCGTGCCGCAGTCGGTGCGCGTGTTCCCCAACTTCGCGCCGCTGGCGGGCTTCGCGCTGTTCAGCGCCGAACAGGCTTCGCGGCTGGTCGGCGCGCACATCAAGCGCCGCCGCGGCGAAGGCACCGACTTCCACCAGATGCGCGAATATCGCGTCGGCGACAGCATGCGCCAGATCGACTGGAAGGCGACCGCACGCGCACGCAAACTCATTTCGCGCGAATACCAGGACGAGAAGAACCAGCAACTGCTGATGGTGGTCGACACCGGCCGCCGCATGCTCGCGCATGAAGGTGGGCTGTCGCACTTCGACCGCGCGCTCGACGCCACGTTGGTGGTGTCCTACATCGCGCTCAAGCGCGGCGATGCGGTCGGCCTGTTCACCGTCGGCGGCGAACAGCGCTGGGTCGCACCGCAGCGCGGCATGGGCGCCATCGACACCCTGCTGCGCGCCAGTTACGACCTGCAGCCCGCGCCGGTCGCCACCGATTACCTCGCCGCCTCCACCGAACTCGCCCTGCGCCAGCGTCGCCGCGCGCTGGTGATGCTGGTCACCAACCTGCGCGACGAAGACATCGAAGACGTACTCGGCGCGGTGCGCCTGCTGCAGCGCCGCCACCTCGTGGTCGTCGCCAGCCTGCGCGAACGCGACCTCGATGAAGCCCTCGACCAACCCGTCGACGACGTGCGCAGCGCCGTCCGCGCCGCCGCCGCCGCCCGCTACATCGCCCAGCGCGCCGCCGCCCACGAAACCCTGCGCAACCACCGCGTCACCGTCCTAGACGTCACCTGCGAGCAATTGCCGGCAGCGCTGGTGGAGCAGTATCTTTCGATCAAGCGCAGCGGGTTGTTGTAGGGGGGGCTCAAGCCCGCCATGCACCGCACTCATCGGCAACCGGCCAAGCGATGAAACCGGCGCGCAGAAGTCGACGATGATCGATTGCCGTGATGGCGGGCTTGAGCCCGCCCTACGAAATCTCGAACCAATCCTGTCGCCCGGGTACTGACTGCACAACGGGTTTTGGCTTCGGCAAATGCAACCAGCTCATGGTCGGTTCTTGAGCCAGTATTTATGCGCATCTGATATTTCGAGCTCAGGCGGCACGTCCGGCGGACCCTGGAAACGCCACTGGACAGCCTCTTCGAAAGTGAGTTTTCGAACGCCGCATTGGGGTACTCCACACTGTCGCGGATATGAGCCGTCCACGAGCGATATCCCCTCGACCATTCCCATGTCGGTGCCGGTGCAAAGACAGGGGTGGTACGCACAATCTTCGTAGAAGTCGCCAGGGCGTAGCTCGTCGGCATCCAGTAACGATATTGGCATGGCAATTGGCCTGATGCTGAATTGAGCCGCTTTGCAGCGGGGCGGCGGCTGAGTGCGACTGTAGCGGATTGAGAGCGGCCGCGATGCAGGATTGGTGCGAGCGAACTTTCAGGCTGCGGCAAATGCCTTGACCCACGCTTCATTGCTTCGATATCGACCGAGGCCAATGGCATCGAACTCGTCTTCGCCTGTGGCTGCTTTCACGCCGATGTGTCGCAGAGCACGGCTGATCGGAGAATTCGGCCATGCAGACATGCTGTCTTCGTCGTCGCTGAGGCTCAATACCAATTCGCCGCCATGCCAAGTCAATGCATCCTGGCTTCCGGTGCCGCCAAAGATGAATGTTGCCGCATAGACGACTGATCCGTGGATCGAGAGTCGCGCACCGAGTGCGGCCACGCCCGGCACCATCTCTTTTGCCAACGGAGGCGACGGATCTGAGGATGCCAGTCCGCTTGCGACAAACTCCATTTCCACCTCGTCGGTGATGGGGAGAAGCACAAGTCCTTGGGAAAGCGGGCAGACAACTGCAGAGGGAAGAATCAGCTTCGCTCCGGCGAATATTTCTTCCGGCGCAATAAGAGCCTGTATCGAATGCATGTGTGGCCTGATGACCTGAATTGAGCCGAGCGGTGGTGTTGCGGCGGACGAATGCCAGCGTAGCAAGCGAAACGCACAAGCCAAAGGCATCATGCGCCGATGTCTACAGCAATGCTGGCGCATGACAGTTCGTGTATACCCCCCGCAACATGAAACGATGGGATGCGCGCACCGTCATCGGTACGCGCACCCCCGATGCATCAGGGGCACTCGATGCTCTGGTCGAAATACGAGTATCCGTTGCTGACGCCCCAGGCCGACGAATACTCGCCGCAGGAGACGTACTGGCCTTTCACGATGCCGGTGGGGTGATCGTAATAAGTGCGCAGGGTGCCGTACGGCGGCGGGTTCAGCACGTAGGCGGGGACCGCCAGAGCGGCGGCCGAGTACAGGGTGATGAAGCAGGCGATCAACGCAACCCCCAAACGACGATTCATGATGGACTCCTTGTCCACGCGCGGCCATGTCGGCCGCCGCTCGACTCTAGCATGGGTGCAACTTCACGGCGCCTCGCTCGCGTTCCAACGACCGCTGCTGCAAACCAGGGGAAGCCCGCCCTTGTATTCGACGATCGGGATGTCCTTCCAGAAGCTTTCATCGCAAGCTGCGACATCGGGTTTGTAATGGGTCCAGGACCAATCTTCACGGGTGGCGCAATCGTTGCTCGACATCATCTTTGCATCGAACGCGATAGCATCCGGTCCGCGCAGGGTGCCGACCGCGATCCATGCGCCGCCGACATCGCGAAGTGCTTCGAATGAGAAATTCGTCCGCCGTCCGAACGCCTTCTTCATGATCGAGCCGGGGCCGATATCGAGCATGCGACAAAGCGCCATCCAACGCTCATTCGCGCCGAGCTTCGGCAGCTCGACGAGGCATTCGGAGGAAAGACCGGCCGCCATGAACCGCTCGGAAAAGGTCCGGGCTGTTTCCGGATCGCACTGCTTGTCTTGCGCGTCGTCCTCCGCGTGGAGCGCGCCTGGAATGAGTGCGATGGCCAGCAGGAGTGATTTCATGAGCGACGAAAAGAATGTGGAATGGAAATGAAGCGTCACGAAGGAAAAGAATCGAAGACTGGAACATCCGCCAGATCATGATCCCATAAGGCCTTGCTCGAAACGAAGATGTGCGCGCCAGGTGTCGAGGCCAAGTCCGTATCGAGGCAGCCTGCTGGAACAACAATCAACGCCTCTGTGACCTGCGGCATTGCCGAGCCGCAGAACGAACAGAAACACCGGGTGTGCTGTGTCTTCGGAAGAGTATATGTAGCGACTTTATCTTGACCCGAAAGCCATTCGAGCTTGGCTGATGTCGAGAAGACATTGGCTGCGCGGGATGGGCCGGTGTCTTTGCGGCAATGCGCGCAATGGCAGAGATAGAAGAACTCAAGGGCACCGTCGAGCTTGAAGCAAATTTCGCCGCACAAGCATGAACCCATGCAATGGGCATTCATTGTTCTCATTTTCGGTTCGGCGCTGTTTTATGCGACGCATAACGCTTGAATGAAACCATTAGGCAACTGGATAATTTGAACGGATTTTCAGGCGCCACACCGAACCCATGTCTGCGCAAGCTTGTCGCGGCATGGCGACCACGGATGCGAATCGCATGATCGAATAACTACTGTCTTCGGATCCATGGGAAGCTCCACGAATGAGCCTTTGCACAATTCGTTCGCGCGGCGAAGTAGCTGCTGTCTGGCTGAGCGCTGACTTGCGAAGCGACCAGAGGTGTAGGTGATGTGATAAGTGGACGACGCAATCAGCTTTTCACTGTAGCCAATGGCAGTTCCGTCTATTGCCGGGATGTAAGGCGAAGTCGCGCATCCGGTAAGCAGAAACGCAAGAGAAGTGCTGATGAAATGTGCGCTCATTTGCGGTGCCTGACGTACGAATTAAGCAGCCCGTGATGGACAGCTGCAGGTCAGTGGCCGACGCCACGACACGGGGCCGGCTTGAACGAATTTTCAGGCTGCAACGAGGGATATACGGTGTGTTTTGCATTGACGAATCGATTTTTCGACGGCGGTGAGAACAGAGCGATCTTCTATTGAAAGATGCACGTTTAAGCCAGTGAAGCGAACGAAGAAACGTTTCCATGGGCTGGGATTGGATTTGTAATAGATATAAATAAAGAATACGCCCCATAACTCGCTAGCTAATGCTATGTCACTAAGTGAGGCTTGAATTAGGTCTGTTAAAACGGAGTTCGAAGGAAGGGGCAATGAAGATCCCCACTGCTCAGGGTCGCCCACAGCAAGAATTAGTTTGCCATTTTCATGTGGAAGCCATGCAATCTTGTTGCCGACCTTGGTGGATTTTGAGCCCACGTTAGACGAATGCGATGATTCTTTTTCAGTTACGGTGATCATTCTATTGGGGCCTAACGCCGGAGTTAAATTGCCCTGTGGCGGGGCGGCGGAGACGTGCGAGCGTAGCGTAAAGCACGTGGCTGATGCCACGACATGGGGCCGGCTTGAACGAATTCTTGGGTTTCTCAGCGAGTTACTGCTGTTTTCATGAAGTAGCCTGCAAGTTTCCATTGCCCGGATTCCCGAGCAAGAACTACTTTTTCTGTAACAATTTTTCCGCTGAAATTCGTATCGACCTCGACGATTGAATAGTCTCCTTCCGGAAGGCCAGGGTCGATTGTTTTGGAAAAACCGATGCGAGGGGCGCCGCGAGGAGCAGGCTTGCCGAGATTGCTTCTAGTCGTGGACATGAGTTTGATAAAAACGACTTTGTATGTTGTGCCCTTCATGATTTTGCTTGAGCGTTCCCAGACTTGATCGAACTCCTTGCGATCCAGCGATTTGACAATACTTTTTGCGGCTTCAAATGCCTCGGTCTGCTCGGCGAGCGTGCCAGGGGAAGAGGGTACTTTTTCAGGTGGTGTTGTCGAGATGCTTGCATTGCAGCCAGACATTGCCATCACAAAAAGAGCAAGAAGAATGGTTTGAACTCTCATGAGAAACCTAACGCCTGAGTTGAGCCGACCTGCGTAGCGTAGCCGACAACGTGGCAAGCTTCTTCTGCCGCGTTGTCGGTGTAGCGAAGCGGGTTCGTCTTGAACGAATGGTTAGATGGCACACAGCAAGTCTATGGACGACAGGGTGGGGAGTCATTCTGGCTCTGCCAAACGGCCACCAAAGGATTCGGACCTATTCTGGTAGTTTTCGGATGCTTCGATGCAAGGACCGCGACAAGCTTGAACGGTTGAGTCCCCGCGTTGATGAATGTGTGTTGCACCCCAACAGGTACTTTAACTACGTAGGGAGCGTGGACGGTAAACGTCTTGTCAGCCATTCGGTATTGAGCCGTGCCCTCCAACAGGACGTGCGCCTCCTCCGAATCGTGTACATGCAGGCCAGGACCGCCTCCAGGCAGTGTGTCAGTGATGATGAATGATAGCGATTGAAACCCATATTGATCGCCGTTAAGGCGATGGGTGAACTCCCCCGGCACGCGATACCAATGCTCGAGTTGCTCAAACGAAAAAGAATAGTCAGCTGGGTCGTGTGGCTTTTCTGGCGGATTGGTGAAGGGTTCGCAGGGGTTGGCAGATGGACCCGTGACTGCAACAAGGGGCGATGGTTCAGGGACAGCACCCTGTTGAGCCACAGCAGCCCGCGGCAGTGTTGCGGTTCCGGCAAGCAATAGCACCAGCACAAATGTATTCACGGCTAACTCCCGACGACGTGCGATTAATTTTCTAGTGCCGCCTAACGCTAATTGGGCTCAGAAAAGCGAGCGGTATCGAATTCTGATCTTCTGATATCAGCGCTGCCAATCAAGGAAAAATAGCGCTCCATAGTTTTTATCAGCATGCCATCGTGATGGATTGCATTCGGTGTCAACCCGCTCGCTGCTCTCCATTCGCCGTGTCATAGACATCACCGCATGGCCCGTCCGAGACTTGCCTCATTTCCCCGTAATGGAGTTCGGGTGTCTCCGAATAGAACAGCAGCCTGCACCTCCGCCCCGCCACCAATGCCTGTCCCGCGAACGTTAGTCGCGGTTTTTAGCGGAAAGTACGGTGCTCAATCCGCGGTAATCAACGCCGCATGCCGCGCCTGCAATCCGGCGTACACCTCGTCGGTGTCGGGGCGCACGCCGTGCCAGAGAAAGAAGCTCTCGGCGGCCTGTTCCACCAGCATGCCGAGGCCGTCGATGGCGTGGTGCGCGTTCGCGGCACGGGCCCAGGCGAGGAACGGAATCGCGGCTTCGCCGTAGCTCAGGTCGACGGCGGCGGTGCGCGCGCCGACCAGCGACATCGGCAGTGTCGGCAGGCTGCCGTGGCGCGTGGCCGAGGTGGCGTTGACGATCAGTTCGAACTCGCCGAGCGTGCCGAGGTCGTCGAGATAGCGCGAATGCACGCGGCCGGGCACGCCGAGCAGATCGACCAGCGCGTCGGCCTTCTGCGAATCGCGGTTGGCGATGAACAACTCGCCGATGCCGGCATCGAGCAGCGCCGGCGCGATTCCGCGCGAGGCGCCGCCGGCACCGATGATCAAGGTGCGTCGACCGCGCAGATCCAGACCGTGGCGACCGGTGAGGTCGCGCACCAGGCCGGCGCCGTCGGTGTTGTCGCCCAGCCAGCCGCTGCCGTGTTTGATGAGCGTGTTGACCGCGCCGGCGCGTTTGGCGCGGGCGCTGAGCAGGTTGCACAGTTCGGCTGCGCGCTGTTTGTGCGGCAGGGTGACGTTGCCGCCTTCGCCGCCGCTGCGCGCGAACGACGACAGGGTGCCGTCGAAATCGCCCGGTTTGCACTCGATCGCCACATATTCGAGCGCGATGCCGCTCTGGCGTGCGAAGGCCTGATGGATTTTCGGCGACAGCGAATGCAGTACGGGATATCCGAACACGGCGTAACGTTTCATCGCGAACTCCTCAGTCCTTCAGCCAGCGCGCCGCATCCAGCGCGAAATAGGTCAGCACACCGTCGGCGCCCGCGCGCTTGAACGCGACCAGCGCTTCCAGCGCGCAGGCGCGCTCGTCGAGCCAGCCGTTCTGCGCGGCGGCTTTCAGCATCGCGTACTCGCCGCTGACCTGGTACACGAACGTCGGCGCGCCGAATTCGTCCTTCACCCGGCGCACGATATCGAGATACGGCATGCCCGGTTTGACCATGATCATGTCCGCGCCTTCGTCGAGATCCTGCGCCACTTCGCGCAGCGCCTCGTCGGAGTTGGCCGGGTCCATCTGATAGCTGTATTTGTTGCCCTTGCCGAGCGCGCCGGCCGAGCCCACTGCGTCGCGGAACGGGCCGTAGAAGCTGCTGGCGTATTTCGCGGCATAGGACAGGATGCGGGTGTGGATGTGGCCGCCGACTTCCAGCGCCTCGCGGATCGCGCCGATGCGGCCGTCCATCATGTCGCTGGGCGCCACCACGTCGGCGCCGGCGCGCGCGTGCGACAGCGCCTGCTGCACCAGCGCTTCGACGGTATCGTCGTTGACCACGTAGCCGCTGTCGTCGATCAGCCCGTCCTGGCCGTGCGTGGTGTAGGGGTCGAGCGCGACATCGGTGATGACGCCGAGTTCCGGGAACCGCTGTTTGAGCGCGCGCACCGCGCGCTGCATCAGGCCGTCGTCGTCCCAGGCGGCCGCGCCGTCGAGGGATTTCGCCTCCGGTGCGGTGACTGCGAACAGCGCCAGCGCCGGCACCCGCAGTTCGCTGGCTTCTTCGCCGACCTTCAGCAGTTCGTCGATCGAGAGCCGTTCGATGCCGGGCATCGAAGCGATCGGCGCGCGGCCGTCGAGTTCGTGGACGAACACCGGATAGATCAGATCGTTGGCGGTGAGGACGTGTTCGCGCATCAATCGACGCGAGAACTCGCTGCGGCGCATGCGGCGGAGTCGGGTCATGGGAAAGTTCATGGCGGAATCATACGCCGCGTACGCAGCTTTCGTAGGAGGGGCTCTGTAGGAGGGGCTTCAGCCCCGAGCGTTTGCAGCGATGCTTTGCAGCGATGTGCGGCTCGGAGCAGAGCTCGGGGCTGAAGCCCCTCCTACAGAGCCCCTCCTACAGAAGACACCCTACAATCCACCGATGCGATTGCTCAGATCACTGCCGCCGATGGCCCGCGCCTGTCTGCTGTTCCTCGGCGGGTTGGCGCTGCTGTGCTGGCTGGGACCGCTGTGCATCGGCTTCGATCCGCATCGGCCCGACTGGCAGGCGCTGTCGGTGGCGCCGGGCGTCGGCGGGCACTGGTTCGGCACCGACGCCATCGGCCGCGACGTGTTCGCGCGCACTCTGGCCGGCGGGCGGCTGTCGCTGACGGTGGGCTTTCTCGCCAGCCTGGTGGCGCTGGTCGTGGGCCTGGGCTTCGGCGCCAGCGCGGGGCTGGCCGGCGGCTGGGCGGAGCGGCTGATGCTGCGCGTGCTCGACATGTTCAGCGCCCTGCCGTTCCTGTTGATCGTGATCCTGCTGCTGACCCTGTTCGAACGTTCGCTGTGGCTGTTGTTGGTGGCCATCGGCGGCTACGTCTGGATCGATCTCGCGCGGGTGATGCGCGCCGAGAGCGCGCGGCTGCGCGAGATGCCGTTCATGCTCGCCGCGACCGCCGCCGGTGCGAGCTTCGGCCAGCGGCTGCGCTGGCATGCGTTGCCGAATCTGCTGCCGCTGGCGTTCGTGTATCTCGGTTTGATCCTGCCGCAGGCGATTCTGGTCGAGAGCTTCCTCGGCTTTCTCGGCCTGAGCGTGGATGAGCCATCCGCGAGCTGGGGCACGCTGCTGTCGGAAGGCGTGCAGGAACTCGACAGCGCGCCGTGGACGCTGCTGTTTCCGGCGGGCTTTCTGGTGGCGACGCTGGCGGCGTTCCAGTTTCTCGGCGATGCGTTGCGCGACTGGCTGGATGTGCATGCCGTCGACGGGCGTGCGGTGCCGCGCGCCGACGTCGATCGCGAATCCGCCGCCGCATGACGCTGTCGCTGCGCCAGCTCGAAGTGCATGTCGGCGCGCGCCGCTTGCTCGGTCCGCTCGATCTCGAACTCGTACCCGGCCAGTGTCTCGGCGTGGTCGGCGAAAGCGGCAGCGGCAAGAGTCTCACCGCGCTGTCGCTGCTCGGGCTGCTGCCGGCGGGCTTGCGCGCGACCGGTACGCTCGCGCACGACGGCGCCGACATCGTGTTGACCTCGCGCATGCACGCTGCGCTGCGCGGTCGCGCGTTGGGCTGGGTGCCGCAGGATCCGCTGGCCGCATTGCATCCGCTGCGCACAGTCGGCGCGCAGATGCGCGAAACGCTGCGCGCGCACGGGCAAGCGGAAGCGCAGGCGCGCGGTCTGCTCGAACGTGTGCAGTTGCCGGATGCAGACGCCGCACTGAAACGATTCCCGCACCAGTTCTCCGGTGGCCAGCGCCAGCGCATCGCCATTGCGCTGGCGCTGTGCAGCGGCCCGCGTTATCTGATCGCCGACGAACCGACTTCCGCGCTGGATGCGCGCATCGCGCGCGAAGTGCTGGATCTGCTCGACGGGCTGCGTCGCGAGGAGGGTCTCGGATTAATGCTGATCAGCCACGATCTGCCGCTGGTCGGCGCGTATGCCGAGCAGGTGCTGGTGCTGCGTCGTGGCGATGTGGTCGAACGCGGCGCGACCCGCGATGTGTTCGCGGATCCGCAGCATGCGTACACGCGCGAGTTGATCGAGGCAGATGCGCCGCCTTTTGTAGGAGGGCCTTCAGGCCCGAGCATCGGGGAAAAGATCGGGGCTGAAGCCCCTCCTACAGGAGCGGTGCCATTGCTTCGTGCCGAAGCCATGCACATGCACTACCCGCGCGCGCCGAAGCCTGCGTTGGATGATGTTTCGCTCACGCTGCATCGCGGCGAAGGACTGGCGCTGCTGGGCGAAAGCGGCAGCGGCAAGAGCACGCTCGGCCGCGCGGTGCTGCGGCTGTTGCGCGGCGCGCAGGGCCGGGTGTGGCTGGACGACGTGGAACTGACGGCGTTGAAGGGCGCCGTGCTGCGCGCGATGCGCAAACGCATCGGCGTGGTCTTCCAGGATCCGTATGCATCGCTGGATCCACGCATGCGCGTGGCCGATATCGTGAGCGAACCGCTGCGGATCCACGGCATCGGCGATGCCGCATCGCGGCTCGCGAAAGCCGGTGAGCTGCTGGCCGCGGTCGGGCTCGATCCGGAGATGGCCACGCGCTGGCCGCATCAGTTTTCCGGCGGCCAGCGCCAGCGCATCGCCATCGCCCGCGCGTTGGCCTGCGATCCGGAGTTGTTGGTCTGCGACGAAGCGGTGTCCGCGCTCGACGCGCATCATCGTCGCGAAATTCTCACGTTGTTGGCGACGCTGAAACGCGAGCGCGGGTTGGCTTTGTTGTTCGTGACCCACGATCTTGCCGCGGCTGCTGCGGTGGCCGAACGCATTGCGGTGTTGGAGGCGGGGAAGCTGGTCGAGATCGGCGATGCGGGCGAGGTGCTGCGCAGTCCGCGGCATGCGCATACGCGGGCGCTGGTGGCGGCGCGGGTTTTGTAAGGCGCGCAGCGCCGTCTGCGACGCGAACCGCGAAGCTGGCCCGAAGAGCCTGCCCTTTCTTGATACGGGGACGCGCGCCGCAAGCGTGAGACAAGGAAACAACTGCAGAGCTTCCGCGCTTTGCGCGGGTCACTTTCTTTGGCGCAAAGAAAGTAACTTGGATTCAACCAATCGACGCAACACTTT
>CBIHKW010000031.1:0-33397 GCA_966203835.1 uncultured Thermomonas sp. | reverse complement strand
GCTTTTTATAATCAATGGCTTGTGCTGTCTATTTGATTGCTTCACGGTCCTCCAAATAAATCGAAACGCTGGCGATTCGCCGGCCATCAACCGCGGGCGCGGCATCGTTGTCGCTTGTCCGGGAGTTGCGTCCTGGGCCAGCTCGCGGGAGTTCCCCACGCGCCGGCCTTGGACCGTCGCGGACTCAGTTGCCGAGTTTGTAGTACCGGGTCGGTCCGCGGAACCACAGCGGGTTATACAGAGAGATCTCGCCCATCAGCGACGACTGGTCCGGTGTGTCGAAATCCAGCGACATCGAACCGACGGCGGTTTTCGTGATGGTGGGGAAGGTGCCGGCGCAGGTCGGGCAGAGTCCGCCCGTGAGCCGGTCGACCGTCATGCTGCCGCCGTTGAAGAACGGCTGCGCCGCAATGGACCACGTGGCCTGTCCGGTAGCATCGTAGTAGTAGATCGGCGCCATCAATTGCACGTTGTTCTGCCCATCGAGGTAGGACAGTGTGGTGATGCCCCAGGCGGAGTCGTAGGGCTGTGCGGAGTGGAAATGGCCGCTGTAGCTGCCGCCGTTGGCCACCAGCAGTTCGATGTTTTCGGTGCCGTCCCAACTGCCGACCGTGCCTTGATCGTTGAAATCGAATCGCATCACGCCCGCGCTCGCGCTGCGCAGACTCAATTCGGTACGGCCGACGATGGCGCAGGCGCCATTGCCGCTGCTGCGCGAGCAGCCGTACAGCGGCACGCTCAGCACGCCGTTCGCGAACGTGCCTTGCCCGGTGATGTACCAGGTGGGATTGGCGGCCTGGTCGTAGGTGAACCACAGTGCATAGAACGTGCCGTCCGATACGCGGCGCAGATCCCAGCCCGAACCCGAGCGCACCGGGTTGTACCAGTTGCCCTGCTGCGCATCGCCGTTGTAGTGGGGGGCGGGCGCATCGACGACGCGGACGCTGTCGACCCATGTTCCGACTCCGCTGCCCGCGATTCCGGGATATCCGGTGTAGAGACCGATCAGAACGTCCATTCCCGCGAAGCGCCCAAGATCGATTTCGCTGTAGCGGATGCCGTTGCCCTGATCGATCGCATCCGGGTCGAATTTGGAGAACAGCAGACGATTGGTGTGCGCGTCGAAGATGCCGATTTCAATCGGTACTTGAAACGTATTCGCGGTGACGCCCCACTGGAATGCGAGTCGTTTGCCGGATTCGATACGGATTTTCTGTTCGATACTCCCGGTTGCGCTGCAGCCCGTGGGGAAGCCGGGGCCTACGAGATTGCAGGCGGAAGCGATGTAAGCGACGGGTTGGCCGAGCCGGTTCTGGATGTCGAGGCCGATCAAAAAGCCGGCACCGCCGCTCTGCGTGGCATACCACCCCGTTCGCGTGTTGAAGTCGCCGTTGACGATCTGCGTGGGCAGAACGCCTGTTTCGACATCGCCGGTTTCTTCGCCGCCGGATGATGGCGGCACCGGGGGCTGGGCGTTCCAGTTGAAACTGTCGCGGTTGGGGGCCGCAAACTCGGGGAATGTCACGTATTGGCCGCCCTTGCCCGTATCGGCGGATTGGGCGCTGGCGAGGCCGGTGATGGCCAGCAGCGCCGCACACATCAGAATGCGCATTGTTTTTCCTGTCCTGGTTGAGTTCTTCGGTCGGATTTGCGCTGCGGGTTTCGATCGAAGGCCATCGTCGCGACGATGGCGGGTTCGATGGCGAAACCTCGCCTCGGGTCTCTTCACAGGGCGTATGCGTAAAAAGAGCGCGGACAGGATCACGCGGTCCCGGCCACATACGAAGAAGCCCCGCGATGCGGGGCTTCTGAGGCGGGGCAACCACGGTTTGCGGCGTGGCTTACAGCGGCTTCGGCGTGAGTTTCAACAGCCGCGCGCCCGAGCCGTCTTCCAGCAGCCAGATCGCGCCGTCGGGGCCCTGTTCCACTTCGCGGATGCGTCTGCCCATCGCGTAGCGTTCGGCTTCGCGGCCGGTGTTGCCGTTGAACTGGATGCGCACCAGCGCCTGCGAGGCGAGGCCGCCGATCAGGCCGTGGCCCCGGAAGTACGGAAACAGATCGCCGGAATAGATGATGAAACCGGCGGGGGCGATGACCGGGGTCCACCAGGCTTCCGGCGCGTTGAATTCGGGGCGCGTCGGGTGATCGGGAATCGGGCTGCCGTCGTAGTTGTCGCCGTTGGAGACGATCGGCCAGCCGTAGTTGTGGCCGCGTTCGATCAGATTGAGTTCGTCGCCGCCGGCCGGGCCCATCTCGTGGGTCCAGAGTTTGCCGCCGCCGTCGAAGGCGATGCCGAGCAGGTTGCGATGACCCAGCGACCACACCTCCGCGGCGACGCCGCCCTGGTTCGCGAACGGATTGTCGGCGGGCAGGCTGCCGTCGTCGTTGAGACGGATGAGCTTGCCGAGGTTCTTGGTCATGTCCTGCGCGGGAGTGCCCTGCTGGCGGTCGCCGGAGGTGATCCAGAGTTTGCCGTCGGCGCCGAAGGCGATGCGATGACTGTAGTGGCCTTCGCCGCCGACTTTCGGCGATTGCCGCCAGACGATCTGCGCGGTGCCGAGACTGCCGCCACCGTTGGCGTCGAGCGTGAGCGGCGCGCGCGCGACCACCGCGCCGCGGGTGCTGTTGGCGCCGGCTTCGGCATAGCTGTAGTAAACGTAGCGATTGCTGGCGTACTGCGGATGCAGCACGACATCGCCCATGCCGCCCTGGCCGCCATAGGCCACGGCCGGCAGGCCGGTGATGGTGCCGGTGGTTTTGGACACCGTGTTGAACAACCGCAGTTGCCCGGATTTCTCGGTGACCAGCAGGCGGCCGTCGGGCAGGAAGGTCATCGCCCAGGGTTCGTTGAAGGTACCGAACGAGGTGCTGATGAAGGGCGGGTTCGGCAGTTGTGTCGGGCGAGTCGATCCGCCGGTGAATCTCGGTTTGTCGGCGGCCACCGGAGCGGCCGGGGCGGGTCTCTCGCGGCGCGATGCGGCGGCTTCGCGGCCGGCCTTCGCGGCTTCGAGACGGGCGCCGTCGCTGCCGATGGTGCCGGTGCAGGACGCCAGCAGCAGGCTGACGCCTAGGATCGCGGGAATGGACATCGTATGGATGGACATCATGGGGATGGACTGGGGCATGGGGGCGTGCCTCGACGTCGGAAAGAGGTGGTGGGGTGCAATCTTGTAGCGGACTGCGCATTCGCCTGCCGTGACCGCGTTAACAGGGCGAGCGATGGGAGTCCGGAGCTTCGGCATCTTGCGCCCGATGGCGGGTATCTGCCTGAACGTGGCGGAGGTCGGGCGGCACGGATGACTTCCGGCGGGTTGAAGCGCGGCGCCGCGGCCCACACTCCAGTCCATCAACCTTTTCTTTCCCCGGAGTACCGCGCATGAAGATTCAAGGCTTTCTCGACCAGTTGCTGAAGACCGCTCAGGAGAGCGCAGGCAGCCTGGGCAACGCCGCGGGCGTGAAGAGCGGCGCGGATTTCGGCAAGGGCGCCCTGGCCGGCGGCGCGCTGGGCCTGCTGCTGGGCAACCGCAAGGCGCGGAAGATGGGCGGGAAGGTCGCGGTCTATGGCGGACTCGCCGCCGTCGGCGTGCTGGCCTACAAGGCCTATGGCGACTGGAAGAAACAGCAGGGCGGTCCCGGCGCGGCGGTCGAACCGCGCACCGTGGACATGCTGCCGCCGCCGGAAGCCGAATCGCACAGCCAGGCCATCCTCAAGGCGCTGATCGCCGCAGCGAAAGCGGACGGGCACGTCGACGAACGCGAGCGCGCGGTGATCGAGGGCGAATTCAGCCGGATCGATGCTGCGCCGGAAGTCCGTCAGTGGCTGCAAGCCGAACTGCAGAAACCGCTGGACCCGGCTGAAGTCGCGCGCGCCGCGACCACCCCGGAAATGGCGTCGGAAATGTATCTGGCCAGCCTGCTCGCCGCGGATGAACAGAACTTCATGGAGCGCGCCTATCTCGACGAACTGGCGCGGCAGCTCAAGCTGGACGACAGCCTGAAGGCGCGGCTGGAGCAGCAGGTGAAGGAAGCCGGCGACGCGGCCTGAGGTTTCTTCGCTTCGACAAGAAAAAGCCGGGGCCCGCGCTCCGGCTTTTTCGTTTTCATTTTTTTGCCGATGCGGTTATTCGAACTGCACGCGCTGCGTTTCCGATCCGCTACGCAGCAGTACCGTGCGGGTGATGCCGGCGCGGCGGATGTTCACCTGGTGGGTTTCGTCCGGATACAGCCCGCTCAGCAGTTGCGAATCGATCTGCAGCGTCTTGGCCGGCAGCGGTAGCGCGCCGCGATAGACCAGACGCACATCGTCGCCGGACAGCTTGATCGCTTCGAAGCGTAGCGGCGCCGCGCCGACTGCGCCATCGGACAGTGCGAAACGGCTGTCGGCATAGCGGATCAATGCGGCCTGCGCTTCGGGATCGTCGATGCTCGGTTCGACCTCGGGCGCGATTCGCGGCAGCGCCGGCTCGAGATCGTGCGCTGCGAAATGATGGGTGACGCGCAACTGCCCGGTCGCGGCGTCGATTTCGATCACGCTCAGCATGTCGTTGCCGCGGTGCGCGAAGCCCAGCCCGCAGACGACCAGCAGCGACAGCGCAACGATCCGGCGCATGGTGTTCGCGAGCAGTCTTCTGGTGGCGAGCGTCATGGCTGCGGCGGCGCTGCGGTGGCGGTTTCAGCCGCTGGCTTCGCAGACGTGCTCTGAGCCTTCGGTGCGGGCAGCGGTGTCAGCGAGTCGGGTTCGATCTTCAGATCGGAATCCTTCATCCGGTTGTCCGATTCTTCCGGCTTGCGGATCTTCAGCGTGCGCGGCTCGATCTCGCGGCTGTAGACGTTGTTCTCGCGATTGGCGTCGGCGGTTTCCCACAGCGGGTCGACCTCGGCGCGGGCGACGGTCTTGGGCGTGACCAGTTCCCAGGTCACCTGCTTCGGATTGCGTCGCCACACTTCCGCTGGAATCCGCCACGTCTGCTCGCTGCCGTCGCTGAAATCCACTTTCAGAATCACCGGCATCACCAGTCCGCCGCGGTTGGCGAAGGTGAAGCGGTAGAAATTGTCGGCGACCGACTGCGCTTCGCGTTCTTCCGGCGTCAACGCGTTGCGCGCGGTCGTGGCCTTGCGTTCGGCTTCGGCGGTGACGGTGAATTCGTCGGTGCGGTCGTAGAAATCGCGGGTCGCGGGGTCGCGTTGGACCACGGTTTTTTCGCTGTTGCGCTGCGCGGTCAGCGAATCGGGCTGCTGCTCGTCGCGCTCGCGCCGCCAGTCCGATTCCTTCTTCGGCTGGCCGCTGTCCAGCCGCCAACGCACCACGTTGTCCAGACTGATGTCGACGTGATCGGTGCTGTAGAACCAGCCGCGCCAGAACCAGTCGAGATCGACGCCCGAGGATTCCTCCATGGTGCGGAAGAAGTCGTAAGGCGTCGGATGTTTCATGTACCAGCGCTGCGCGTATTCGCGGAACGCGCGGTCGAAGCCTTCGCGGCCGATCACCGTTTCGCGCAGCACCACCAGCGCGGTGGCCGGCTTGGCGTAACCGTTGGCGCCGAACTGCAGCAGCGAATCGGATTGCGTCATCAGCGGCACCTGATCCTTCGAGACCATGTACTCGACGATGTCCTTGGGCTCGCCGCGACGCGAGGGATATTTCGCGTCCCAGAGTTTTTCGGCCTGGAACTGCAGGAAGGTGTTGATGCCTTCGTCCATCCAGGTCCACTGGCGCTCGTCGGAATTGACGATCATCGGGAAATAGATGTGTCCGACCTCGTGGATGACCACCGAGATCAAGCCGTATTTCGCGCGCTCGGTGTAGGTGAGATTCCCGGTTTTCTTGTCCTTCACCGGGCGCGGGCCGTTGAAGGTGATCATCGGATATTCCATGCCGCCGACCGGCCCGTTCACCGACTGCGCGGTGGGATACGGATATGGAAAGGTGAAGCGCGAGTACACGTCGAGCGTGTGCGCGATCGCCTTGGTGGAATAGGCATCCCACAGCGGACGGGCTTCCTTGGGATAGAACGACATCGCCATCACCAGCGGCTGTTCGGTCGAGTCCTGGCGGACGCCCAATGCATCCCAGACGAATTTGCGCGAAGACGACCACGCGAAGTCGCGCACGTTGTCGGCGCGGAACACCCAGGTCTTCTCGCCGCCGGCTTTGCTCTTCTCGGCGGCGACGGCTTCTTCGGGCGTCACCACGTACACCGGCTCGCGCGCGTCGCGCGCACGGCGCAGACGTTCGCGCTGCTCCGCATTCAAGGCCTGCTGCGGGTTCTGCAATTCGCCGGTGCTGGCGACCACGTGATCCGCGGGCACGGTCAGGGCCATGGTGTAGTCGCCGAATTCGAGCGTGAACTCGCCGGAGCCGAGGAAGGCCTTGTTGTGCCAGCCTTCGTAATCGGAATACACCGCGAGGCGCGGAAACCACTGCGCGCCCTGGAAGATGCAGTTGCCGTCCTCGCCCTTGGCGGTGAAGCATTCGTAGCCGCTGCGCCCGCCGACGACTTTGTTCTCGACCATCGGGAATGACCATTCGATCTCGAACACCGTGGTGCCGCCGTTGGCCGCGACCGCCTGCGGCAGCTCGATGCGCATCAGGCTGTCGACCACGGTGAATTGCAGCGCGCGGCCGGCGCCATCGCGCACCGCGCGGATGGTGAAGCCGCCTTCCCAGGTCTGGAAGCGTTTGGCGCGACGCACGTCGTTCAGGCCGATGTCGGTGCCGCTGACGGTGCGCGTGAGCTCCGAGATCGAATCGCGTTTGAAGCGGTTCTGGTCCAGCAACAGCCACAGATAGGGCAGCGCGTCGGGCGAATGATTGCGGTAGGTGATCCGCGCCTCGCCGCTGACGGTCTTCGCGGCTTCATCGAGGCGCGCGCGGATGTCGTAATCCACTTTCTGCTGCCAATAGCGATGCCCCGGCGCACCGGCGGCGTTGCGGTAGTCGGTAGGCGTCGGCCAGTCTTCGCCTTCGAGCTGGCGGAAAGCGTCCTCGAACGGCGCCTTGGTCTGGCGCAGCGTCTGCGCCGCCGATTCCGCCATCGGCAGACCGAAGCCGGCGACCGCGAACAACGCGATGAAGGTTGCCCGGATCGGCATCAGAAATCGGCGGCGGCGCAAAGCGGACAAGCTCACATGGAACTCCTGGTCGGGCGGCGGTTCGCTGGATGCGCGCACGGATGCCGCGCGCGAGGCGAAAGGACCGATGGTATTGGAGCGGGGGGCGTCTGCATCCGGCCATGAGTCATGGCTGTCGCTGCCGCTGGATTCGGACAATCGGATTCCTGTCACAGAAAAGCCGAAGCGTGAACTTCGGTTTTTCGTCTGAAGGCGCCGATGCGCCAACGCAGCGCAGTCAATCGCGAACGATCGGGCTGCAGCCAGCCCAGGCGGGCACGTGAAAGCCGGTACGCGCCACGAGCGCGCTGCGCTCCGCGGTGGAGCAGGTTGCATCCCGGTCATCGGAGCAGGGTCAGCCGCTGCGATCCAGCTGTGCGCGAGCAACTGTGCGAGTGCGTCGCCGCGCTGATGCGCTTCCCCATCCAGTGCCCGCAGCTTCGAGTCGGCGACCGCGTACTCCCCATTCGCCCGGGCGATGGCGATGTCGACCTGGACCAGGCGCGCCGCCTGCAGATGCGGCAGGACTTCCCGCAGCAGCCGGGACGCGGTTTCCGGATCGCCTGCGCGCAGGGACAGCGCGGCGGCATCGACCATGAAGCTCCAGCGATCCGGCGCCGCCGTCACCTGGGGCAGACGCGCATGTACGAAGCGCAAAGGCAAGTACTCCATGCTGTAATAGCAGCATGAAGAATTTATTTACGCTTATCTGTGCGGCGCTATTGTTCTGGATTTCATGTGCGCAGGCCCAATCGATGTCTGCACCAGAGCCGTTGGACATGCCGTCACCCGCCCTTCGGGCACGCATCGCGAGGGTGGAACAGGGACTTTCCACGCAAGTCGTGGTCAAGGGGGTCCCCAACCAAAAGATGGCGCTGTTGGAGCGCATGGCTTTTTATGAAGTGCCTGGAGTCAGCATCGCCCTCATCAACGAAGGGCGGGTCGAATGGGCGCGTGCCTACGGCCTAGCAGATGCTGCTGGCCAGCAGGCTGCGACCACGGAAACGTTGTTCCAGGCGGCGTCGATCAGCAAAGCGGTCAGCGCTATCGGCGCCTTGCGCCTCGTTGAACAAGGCAAACTATCTTTAGATGGAGCAGCGAATCGCCAGCTCTTATCCTGGAAGATTCCGGAAAATGATTTCACCCGGAATAAATCGGTGAGCCTACGTATGTTGCTCAACCACAGCGCCGGTACGACCGTGCACGGCTATGACGGCTATGAACTGGGCCAAACACTGCCGACGCTGCTGCAAGTGCTCGACGGCGCTGTGCCGGCGAACTCCGAACCAGTCCGTGTCGACATCGCACCCGAAAGCGTTTGGCGCTATTCCGGAGGCGGTTACAGCATCGTCCAGTTGTTGGTCACAGAGGCTAGTGGGCAACCATTCGACAGATACATGCAATCGGCAGTACTGGCCCCCCTGGGCATGGTTCACAGCACGTTTGCGGCGCCACTTCCGCTCGGTGTCCGAACTATGGCGGCCACCGGATATGACGCCAAGGGCAATGCCGTGGCAGGCCGATGGCATACTTATCCGGAGTCTGCCGCGGCAGGGCTCTGGACGACGCCAAGCGAACTGGCGCGTGTGGTCCTCGAAGTTCAACGGGCGCAGTCGGGCCAGCCCGGCACAATTCTGTCCCATGACATGACTTCGACCATGCTGACGCGTGGTTTGGGTGAATACGGCTTAGGCTTCTTTGTACAAGACCTAGGTGACCGCATAAGCTTTAGTCATAGCGGCGGAACTGAAGGATTCCGTGCGCAACTCTATGGCTACACGGGGTCCGGGCAGGGCGTGGTCGTGATGACCAACAGCGTTAACGGTGCCGCATTGATAGACGAGATCCTGTGCAGCATCGCTGCCGAGTACGGGTGGCTAGAGTTCCAAATAGTCGAGAAAACCGCGAAGCCGGCTGACGCTGCTGCCAACCAGCGGTTGGCGGGCGAGTATCGCCTGGTCGATCTGCCCGCCCATATCATCGCCGAAGGCGATCGGCTCTACTTTCAAAGCGATTTGTTCGGTGCGAAGCCCATGGAACTCTTCGCCGAATCGAAAGACGCGTTTTTCATGACGGCTCAGGACATGTCGATCCGTTTTGGACGAACCGATGATGGTGCGATCGAGAGCTTCGAGCTAATCCGAGGGGCTAATGTTTACCCTGCTACACGGATAAGGTAGCGAGAGGCCACGACAGGGCCCACCATGGGCCGTAGCCTCCCCATGGGCGGGGTCCGACAGGCGCTCACCACCTAGCCGTAGAGGACCATGGCGGCGGAGGGTGGTCAAAAGTCTGCTGCAGAGTTGTCACGACACGCGCCCCTAGTGATTATCCCGCACGCGCGAAATTGGTACAAATAAGGGGTCAGGTTCATTTTCCCCGCAAAAAAAGGGCAGGTTCATTTTTCGCATTTTTTTTTCGCGAGAAAATGAACCTGACCCCTTTGTTGATGCTGGGACGACAACGGTGGGCACATCACGATAACTTCTCTGCCGCCAGATTTTGCCGTTGTAGGGCGCATAAGCCGAAGGCGTCATGCGCCGTCAAACGTTACCGATGCCGGAGACTCAAACGGTGCATGACGCTTCGCTTATGCACCCTCATATGCGCTTTACGGCCTTGGCTTGGCTCGCCGCATGGCCAAACTGGCGCCCGCAATCGTCACGCGCTCACCGTTTTCGAGCAAAGCAATGTCGGTCACGCGCGCTGTCTCTACAAAGTCAACGAAGAGCAGGTTGATGATCTTTTGGTGTTTGTTCGGGATATTCGGCGGTTCGAACGCTGGCGGCTCGCCCAGGTGGATATCCTGGCCGAGCCGGGGGTTCGAGACTCTGGACAGCATCCGCGGCGTGGGAGGCGGCACCCGGCCCCCGGGAGTCAGTGTCCACGACAGCAGGAAAAGGTCGGCGTTGCTGCCGTCGAAGGCCGCGAATTTCTCGAACTGATCCCGGCGCATCCTCGGGAATGAAGGCGTATTCGTGTAGACATCGTAAACGCGCAGATTGCGTTCCTCTGACGGCGCACCCTGCGCGCTGTACACCCAGAATCCTGGAATCGCCGGCTGCACCGCCCACGCCTGATCGACTACGACGAGAATGGCCGGGCCGTCGTTTGCCCGTGTGACGTACTCGCTCAGTGTGACGTCGGCGAGACGATCTCCACGGGGCGTCGATCGGACGAGCCAGCGCCCAATCGCGGCCTCGGTCTCACTGACCAGCCTGTCATAGGCCTCCGCATCGAAGTTCCGGAAGTGGGAGAACTTCAGAATCACCAGCTCGCGATGCCCCTCGCTCGCGAAGTTCTTCACGTCGTTCAGCACGGTTGAGACATCAGGCCCGGACCATCCACCGTGATGGATCTCGAGTCTGCCCGGACGCCGGTCGCTTGGCCGCCGCCACATCGGACGCAGTTCAAAATAGCGAATCCCGTAGACCAGCTGCTGGTAGATGGTCAGATTCTGATTCACGGCGTAGCCCATCGAAACCGGATCCGCGACGTACATCCCTGCATCGTGCGAGGCAGGCAGGCACAGATCGCGCAGGCGCTTCGGGCCGAGGGTCTGAAGGCGGTCCTCCATCCACGAGGCGCGGTCGGTGATGAGGGAGGTGGAGAACCGAAGCTCGGGATGTGTCTCGTGCTGATGGACCTCGACCGCCATGTTTCCGGCCACCGCCACCGAGGGAATCGTTCCGAGATCGAAATGACGGTGGCGCTTCCAGGTGATGGTTTCCCCGTCAGGCTCGATCTGGCCGATCAACTCGATGACTTGCACCTGAGTCCGTGCTCGATAAACGACGACCACCAGCCCATCGTCCGTGATCGCCACGGATGGATAGAACCCCGCGGGCCTCACGCCGCTCGGCAAGATGATCTCTCTGCGCCGTTCACCTCGCTCGAATCCCTCGATGACCGCCCCTTTGACGCGGCCCACTCGGTAGAAAAGCCGCCTGTCGTTCCCGTAGGGGTATCGATGCACTTCCACGACGGTGCCGTGGCGGTCGATGGCAATGGCCGGCGTTGCGGCCTCACCATGCCGGAAGCGTTCGCCCCGCCAGTGGACGACGGGCTGACCGTCCTTCTCCTTCACCTCCCCGACGCCGTACTCGAGCCATGTCCTTGACCGTCTGCCATGCCTCTCATGCACCTCGTGCACTTCGACCACAACGCCCGCATCGTTCAATGCAACGGCAGGCCAGTCGCGATTGCCACCTGAGGCATACGCTTGCGCATAAGGCCACGCCACCTCGTCTTCCCTGACGGCTCCGAGTCTTCCTGCGCGGCAGTACATGTGCTTGTGTTGCGGATTCCAATGCACTTCGACGGCGATATCGTCGTTGTTGAGGGCCACGCGCGGCCTTCTGCCGGAGCCGGCGGCTCTGCACTCGCCCCAGGCGATGGTGGCCTGGCTCAAACGTCCCACGCGATAGCGCTTCGTCCCGCCCCCAGCTTCATGGACCACCACCACGTTGCCGCGGCCGTTCACCCCGACGGATGGCGTTTCTCCGGGGCAAAAGCTCAAGCCGAAACCAAAATGCGCGTCCTTCATGTGAACCCCCTCTGGATGTATGGCTTGAGCATTTCCCCGACAGTCCGCTCCTGAAACGCTCGTTTCAGGGCGGGCACCTGGGCCTTCGGTAGATGGGTGGTGACCACACCTTCCAGTCACACCCGGAGAACCCAGATGACAGCTTCCGAACAGATTAGCAAGCGCAAGTTCTCGCTGCTGCAACTGGCCGAGGAACCGGGGGTAGCTCAGGTTCATTTCCCGGATCTGATTTCGGCCGGCCGCGTGGCCTAACCTGCATCGATCTGCTGAATCAGCGTTTCGATCCGCTGGCGAAATCGCTCGCTGCCCCTAACGTATCGTTTGCTGAGTGCGCAGGCGCAGTCCGTCGATGTCATCGATGCGGGTGTTGACGATAGGCCGCCAAGCCCGAGATGTCTGCGCGGTGCGAAGAGCGCCCCTCATCCGGCCTTCGGCCACCTTCTCCCCGCTGTGCGGGAGAAGGGAAACAGATAGCCTCATCGTCGGAGTCCGGAGCTGCGGTGTCGAGGCAACAAGCCCCGGCGTTGGTATTCGGCAGCTACGGGCGCAGGGCGATGAGCTGCATGGAGGGTGAAATGTTCATCACCGTTGATGCCCGGGAGCTGCGGCATCGGTGCAAACAGCCTCGGCATTGGTGTTCGATCGCGCCGTGCGCGAGGCTTGGAGCTGCATGGATGGTGAAATTTTGATCATCCTTGCAGTGCTGGCACTGCATCGGAGCAGCGCTGTGCTGCATCGCAGGTGTTCAGGTCGTGAGGCCATATTGCCGACAACAAAAAAGCCGAAGCATGCGCTTCGGCTTTTTCGGATTGCTTTGGAATCATCGAGTGGTGGAGCGGAGGGGGATCGAACCCCTGACCTCCACGATGCGAACGTGGCGCTCTCCCAGCTGAGCTACCGCCCCACGCGATGAGGTGGCAAGTATACGGAGGCCGATCAGCCGCCGCCAGTCGTCGTCAGCAATGGCTTCAATCTCGTTTCGAGCTGGGCGCGGCGCCAGCCCGAGAGCGTCCCGGGCCAGTCCTCGCCGTCCTGCAGGGCTTCGATCCAGCGCCGCGAGGCCAGTACGCCGTCGGGCAGGCCCAGTTCGGCGCTGCGCTCGGCCACCGCCTGCTGGAGACGCTTGTAGGCCTGGCGGTCGCGGTCGTCGCCGCGGGCGGGCGGCAGGTCGTTTTCGTCCGCCAGCGGCGTGTTCAGGGCGTCGAAGACCTGCGCCGCGAGTTTGCGCGGCGCCTTGGGCTGGGCGTCGAAGGTCCGCTGCAGTTCGGCCTGGTCGCGCGGCGGGGTGCGCGCCAGCGCCTGCGCCAGTTCGTTGTCGAGAATCCAGGTGCGCGGGCGGTCGTGGTCGCGGGCGTAGGCGTCGCGCCAGCGCAGCAGCCGCAGCAGACGGATCTGGCCGTCGCGATCCAGGAACTGCGCCGAACGCATGCCCAGGTGCGGCCAGCGTTCGCCCTCGTCCTGTGCGGCGTTGCTGAGCATCCGCGCGCAGTCTTCTTCCAGCCACGCCGTGCGCTTTTGCGTTTCGAGGCGTGCGCTGAGGGTGCGATGCAATGCGTCGAGATGCAGCACGTCGTCGGCGGCGTAATGCAGCTGCGATGGCGACAGCGGCCGGCGCAGCCAGTCGGAGCGGGTTTCGCCCTTGTCCACGCTGATGCCCAGCAGATCCTGCAGCAGGCGCTGGTAGCCGATCCCGGCGGCCACGCCGCACAGCGCGGCGGCGACCTGGGTGTCGAACAAGGGCTGCGGCAGCGCGTTGCAGGCGTATTTCAGCGCGACCAGATCTTCGCTGGCGCTGTGCATGATCTTGAGGACGCGGGTATCGGACAGCAGCTTCGCCAGCGCGGCGGGGATGCCGGGCGCCAGCGGATCGACCAGGAAAATCTCCTCGCCGGCCGCGATCTGCACCAGCGCCAACTGCGGCCAGTAGGTGCGTTCGCGCACGAATTCGGTGTCCAGGCCGATGGTGGCCGGCGGTGCGGCGATCAGTGCGTCCAGCGCTGCGGGGTCGGTGATCCAGTGGGGCACGGGTTCGGGTCGGCGGAGGCGGGCCGTTATGCTAACCGGAGTCGGCCCCGGGTCATCGTCGCGCGAAGACGATGCGGTAAGGTGGCCGCGGCATTCGGACACGGCAGCGGGAGCGGAGAGTGGCGTTGCGCGCGACACAACGGGCATGGGCGGCGGGCGTTCTCGCGACGCTGCTGCTGTGCGGCTGCGGCCCCGACGACCGTGCGCCGAAGGACAAGGGCGGGGCGACCGCGCGGCCGCGGGCCGATGGCCAGGTGACGGTGAGCGGCGACGACGCCATCGCCGACCGCCTGACCTGGCGTAGCCCGAAGATCGAACTGGTCGACGCCGATGTGCCGAGCGCACGCAAGCGCGCCGCCGCCGCGGTGACCGAGGGCCGGCTCTACGAAGACGCCGACGCCGCGATTCCACTGTATCTGGCGCTGCTGCAGCACGCCCCCGACGATGCCCGGGCGCAGGCCGGACTGATTCGCGCACTGACGAAACTGGTCGACGCTGGCGACGCGGCGCGGGCCGAATCCGGCGACGATGCCGAGGCGCTGCGGCGCGCGCATACCGTCGCGGCGGTGATGCGCAGCGTCGGACTTGCACGGGTGGAGGGCGGCACCGAGTTTCTCGGCCGCCTCGATCACGCTGACCGCCTCTGGGAGCTGAATGAGGAGGCCGAAGCGGCTCTGGCCGACGGACGTCTCGGCGACACCGCGGGCGCCGACGATCCGGTGGAAGGCGCGCTGCCGCTGTTCCGTCACGTGCTGGTGCTGGAGCCCGGTCAGCCGCGCGCCAGCCAGGGCGTCGCCGCGGTGGAGAGCACGCTGCTCCGTCGCGCCGAGGACGCCGCCATGCGCAGCGATTTCGAGGAAGCCTACCGCTGGCTCGCCCGCGCGGAGACGGTGCGGCCCGAGGCGGACACCGTGGACACCGGCCGGGTGCGGGTGGAGGCGATCCGGCAGTCGCAGATCGCCCGCTTGCGCGACGAAGGCCTGGCGCTACTGACCAAGCCGCAGCGCCCGAATCATCTGCCGTGGGCGCGGGAGAAGCTGGCCGAAATCCTGCGCATCGCCAAGCCGGGCGATCCCGCCGCCGCGGAACTGCGCAACCGCATCGATCTGGCCGCGCATTACGGCCTGCTGCGGCCCGGCCAACGTTTCACCGACGCGCTCGGCGGCGGTCGTGGCCCGCAGATGGTGGTCGTGCCGCACGGCGGCTTCCGCATGGGCGCTCGCGACAGCGAGCCGGATGCCAGCGACGCCGAGCGGCCGTCGCGCTACGTGCGCTTCGACCGCGGCTTCGCCATCGCCCGCACCGAAGTGACCGTCGGCGAGTTCCGCCGTTTCGTGCTGGCCAGCGGTCATCGCCCGCGGGCGGTGCGTCGCGGGCATTCGCTGGTGTACGACGAACGCGGCGGCAATTTCGTCCGCCGCAGCGGCGTGGACTGGCGTCACGACTCTCTGGGCCGGCTCGCCGACGACGCCATGCCGGTGCTGCACGTCAGCGCCAAGGATGCCGAGGCCTACGCGCGCTGGCTGTCCGAAGGCAGCGGCCAACGCTACCGGCTGCCCAGCGAGGCGGAATTCGAATACGCCGCGCGCAGCGGCGAGGTCGGTCGTTATCCGTGGGGCGATGAGCCGCCCAAATCCGGAACCGGCAACCTCACCGGCGGCGGCGACCGCTCGCCGGCCGGGCGCAGCTGGGGAAACGCTTTCGCCGGCTATCGCGATGGTTACTGGGGGCCGGCGCCGACCGCGAGTTTTCGGCCCAATCGCTTCGACATCCACGATCTCGAAGGCAACGTCAGCGAGTGGGTCGCCGATTGCTGGCATGATGGTTACCGTCGCGCGCCGACGCAGGGCGAGGCCTGGATAAACTCCGGTTGCCGCACCCGCGTGGTTCGCGGCGGCGCCTGGGCAAGTTCGCCGGCGCAGACCCGCGCGGCCTGGCGCAGTCAGGCCGAATCGGACGCGACCAATGCACTGACCGGCTTCCGGGTGGTCAGGGATCTCTAGCAATCTCCAGCAATCTCCAGCCGCAGCCCTGTGAGGACGACACCGATGCGCCAAAACCCCTTCGGCAACCAGCAACAGGGCCAGCGCCGACGCGGCGGCATCAACCCGCGTTTCGTCATCCTGCTGCTGTTCGCGGGCTATGCCGCGTACTACTGGTTTTCCAATCGCACCGAAGACCCGTACACCGGCGAAAAAGTGCTGATCGACAGCAGCATCTCCATCGACGAGGAAAAGGCGATGGGCCTGCAGGCCTACGAGGACATCCTTTCGAAAGAGCGCCCGGTCGATCCGAATTCGCAGGTCGCGCAGCAGGTGCGCGAGATCGCCAAACGCCTGATCGCCAAGGTGCCCGAAGTCGAAGCCGCGCTCGCCGCCGAGAACGGCAAACAGCCCAATCGCGCCTGGCAAAGTTTCGAGTGGGACGTCAACGTGATCCAGTCCGATCAGGCCAATGCCTTCTGCCTGCCCGGCGGCAAGATGGCGGTCTACACCGGCCTGCTGCCGGTCGCGCAGAACGCCGACGCGGTGGCGGTGGTGATGGGTCATGAAATCGCCCACGCGCTGCTGCGTCACGGCGCCCAGCGCATGTCGCAGCAGAAACTCGGCCAGCTCGGGCAGATGGCCGGCGCGATGAGCGGCATGGATCCCCAGCAACAGCAGATGATGCAGGCGGCGATGGGCTACGGTTACCTGTTGCCCTACGCGCGCAAACACGAAACCGAGGCCGATGCCGTCGGCCTGATGCTGGCCGCCGCCGCCTGCTTCGACCCCGAAGCCTCGGTGCCGCTGTGGGAGCGCATGAGTCAGGCCAGCGGCGGTCAGGCGCCGCCGGAATTCTCCTCGACCCATCCGAACCCCGGCACCCGCATCCAGAACCTGCAGGCGCTGATGCCCAAGGCGATGGAATATCGGCGGAAGTTCTGCAGGCAAGCCGGCGGCTGAGCGGTTCTTGATTTTGTAGCAGCGGCGGCTTTCAACAGCCGAATGGTTGGCAGAGCCCCGGTTTTTGTGGGAGCGACGGAAGTCGCGAAGCCCGCGCCCCTGCCGGCCGATTCGAGTTACGCAATCATTCGCCGGCCTTTGGTGAACGTCACGATGATGATCGGCGAAGCTGCTGTGGGATCGATGGCTTCGCGACTTCCGTCGCTCCCACAAAAGCAAAAGCAGTCGCTCCCACAAAAGCGACGGCTTCAGCTGCTGCTACGAAGCGCAGCCCGGTGCGATCACAAACCCTTGAACACCGTCGACAGCAGCAACAGCACGAACGCGGTCGCCAGCAGCCAGAACGCATTCGGCGCGGCGACGCTGAGGTAGCCGAGTTTTCCGGCGATGCCGGCGCCTCCGAGCAGAATCGAAACGAGCCATGCGGCGGTGCTGGGCGGGGTGAGATTGATCATGTCGGAGACCACGAATGCGAGAAGGAAAGAAGGATGCGGAACGGTAGCGCGGGCTTCGGCCCGCTGCTGCTGTTCGATGAGGCCGCATTATCGATGTTTGAGGCAGCGGGCTGAAGCCCGCTCTACAGCCCGTTGTGCCCGACGCACACTCAGAAACTCATGAACATCCCGCCGTTGACCGGAATGTTCGCGCCGGTGATGAAGCCGGCGTCGTCGGCAGTCAGGAATTCCACGGTGCGCGCGATTTCCGACGGCTTGCCGAGGCGGCCGACCGGCACTTTCTCGACGATGCCGGCGCGGATGTCCTCCGGGATCGCCATCACCAGCGCGGTTTCGCAGTAGCCGGGCGACACCGAATTCACGGTCACGCCCTTGCGCGCGACCTCGCGGGCGAGGGCCATGGTGAAGCCGTGCATGCCGGCTTTCGCGGCCGAATAATTGGTCTGCCCGAACTGGCCGGTCTGGCCGTTCACCGAGCTGATGTTGACGATGCGGCCGAAGCCGCGGTCGGCCATGCCGTCGACCGCGTGCCGGCACATGTTGAACACGCTGTCGAGGTTCACGTTCATCACCGCGTCCCACTGCACTTTGTCCATCTTGCGCAGGGTGCCGTCGCGGGTGATGCCGGCGGCGTTGACCAGGATGTCCAGCGAACCGTGTTCAGCTTCGATCCTGCGCACCGTCGTCGCGCATGAATCGAAATCGCCGGCGTCCAGCGCTTCAAAATGGATGTCGAGGCCGGCCACGTCGCGTTCGAATTCGGCGATGCGTTCGGCGCGCGTGCCGAGGTCCGCGGCGACGACGGTCCGGCCGGCGCGGGCCAGCGTTTTGCAGATCTCGGTGCCGAGCCCGCCGATGCCGCCGGTCACGACGGCCACGCGCTTGTTCATTCTGGTGATCCCCTGGGGTGTCTTGATGTCATCGGCCGCGCGGGCAGCCGGAGCCGTGCGCAGCCGTCACCGTGCGCGGCCGGGCTACGCCGGTGGCTGCGATACGGTTATTCGTCGTGCGACTTGCTGCTGCCGGACTTGTCGCCCGGCTTCGCAGAAGGGCTGCGGCCCATCGCGCCGATCAGGTTGTGCTGGAACTCGCGCCACAGTTCGAGGTTGCGCTCGGTCAGCTGGTTCATCATCGTCCACGGCGTCTGCCCGATCATGCCGCCCATCTGCTGGCGGAACTGCTGCTGCTGGTCGAGGAAGACCTGCATCGAGCGTTCGAGGTAGTTGCCCATGAAGCCCTGCAGCGAATCGCCGTAGAAACGGATGATGTGGCTGAGCAGTTGGGTGGAGAGGATCGGTTCGCCGTCCTGCTCGTGCTCGGAAATGATCTGCAGCAGCACCTGGCGCGTCAGATCGTCGCCGGATTTGGCGTCGCGGACTTCGAACTCCTCGCCGTCGACGATGAGTTGGCGTACGTCCTCGATCGTGATGTAACTCGAGATCTTGGTGTCGTAGAGGCGGCGGTTCGGGTACTTCTTGATGATCCGCGATGCGGGCATGGAGCCTTTACTCTAAGGAGTACAGTCTCCGAGCATGGCGCAGCCGGCGGTCGCTTGCAACTCGTCGGCCAGAAGCCGCCGTTCGGCGGCTCGGACAGGACAAAAGAGCCCAAGAGAACAGTGACGCGAATCACGCACTTGTCCGGCCATCGTGCGTCCGGCACGGGTGTGGACACCCGGCCGGACACTCGTCCGAGGCAATGCGCGGCTCACCAGCCCATGTGGTGGCCGCCGTTGATGTCGAGATTGGAGCCGGTGATCCAGCCCGCCTGTTCGTCGGCGAGGAAGGCCACGCCGTAGGCGATTTCCTGCGGCGTGCCGAGGCGGCCGGTCGGGATGTCGGCGACGATCTTCGCGCGTACTTCTTCCGGAACCGCCATCACCATGTCGGTGGCGATGTAGCCCGGCGAAATGGTGTTGACGGTGACGCCGAGTTTGGCGTTCTCGCGCGCCAGCGAAATGGTGAAGCCGTGCATGCCGGCCTTCGCGGCGGCGTAGTTGGCCTGGCCGTACTGGCCCTTGAGGCCGTTGATCGAGCTGATCTGGATGACCCGCCCCCACTTGCGGTCGCGCATGCCCTCGATCACCGGACGGGTGACGTTGAACACCGAGTTGAGGTTGGTGTTGATCACGTCCTGCCACTGCATCGCGGTCATTTTGTGGAAGGTGCCGTCGCGGGTGATGCCGGCGTTGTTGACGAGGATGTCGACCGGCCCGAGCTGGCGCTCGACCTCGCGCACCATCGCCTCGGCTTCCTCGGCGGAGGTCACGTCGCCCTTGGCCAGCGCGAAGTCGTAGCCATCGGCCTTCATCTGCGCCTGCCAGGCGTTCGCCTTTTCCTCGCTGCGGTAATTGGTGGCGACCTTGTGGCCCATGTCGGCCAGACGCTTGCAGATGGCGGTGCCGATGCCGCCGGTACCGCCGGTGACCAGTGCGATGCGTGTTGTCATGCTGTTCTCCCCATCCAGGTTGAGTGTGCGTGATGACCGCCATCGGGTCTTTGCCCGATTGGCGATGTCGGATTCGTTTCGATTCTATGCGTGCTTGATGACAGCGCTATTGTGCAATGCGGCGAAGTCGATCGGGTCGCGCGGAATCGCGCCGGGATCGAATGCATTCATCGCCCGCGAGAGGATCTGTTCGACGCTGCCCGCAGCGTCGAGCGTGCCGCGACGCTGCCCGAGCGCCCGCCATGCCAGCCGCAGCGCCGGCAGCGGGTCGTCGCCGTCGACCGGCAGCGCTTCCAGCGATTTCGAGAGCTTGTGGCCCGCCGCATCGACGATCAGCGGCAGATGCGCGTAAGCCGGCGTCGGCAGCCCCAACGCCCGCTGCAGCAGGACCTGCCGCGGGGTGGAATCCAGCAGATCGGCGCCGCGCACGATATGGGTGATGCCCTGATCTGCGTCGTCCACCACCACCGCCAGTTGATAGGCCCAGAAGCCGTCGGCGCGCAGCAGCACGAAGTCACCGACTTCCGCGGCCACGTCCTGTTCGACGCGACCGCGCAGGGCATCGTCGAAAGACACGGGACCGTCATCCGCCACCCGCAGCCGGATTGCGGCCTCGGCGCGGTTGGCGTCGGCGCGGCAGTGGCGATGGATGCCGTCGACGGTGGCCAGATCGCTGCGGCTGCAACGGCAGTGGAACGCCAGTCCGCGTGCGAGCAGGCGGTCGAGCGCGGCCCGGTACAGTCCATGGCGTTCGCTCTGGCGCACCACCGGGCCGTCCGACGCCAGACCGAAGGCCGCGAGCGTCCGCAGTTGCGCATCGGCAGCGCCGGGTACTTCACGCGGCGGGTCCAGGTCTTCGATGCGGATCCACCATTCGCCGTGCGCATGGCGCGCCATCAGCCAACTGCCGAAGGCCGCGACCAGCGAGCCGAAGTGCAGCGGCCCGGTGGGCGAGGGCGCGAAACGTCCGCGATACGGCGAGATGGGCTTGTCGGCGGGCGGCATCGAAACTGTCTGGGGGCTGTCTGGCGGCGCGGTCGCGGCGGCGCATCCGGCTTGCGGGGGCTGCGGCGGTCCCCACTTTACACCGGGTACGAGATCGCTCTCTCCAACATCATTCACTCCAACGTCCGGTGCCCCATGTTCAAGCGCGTCGCTTTGTTTCTCGCCACCAATCTCGCGGTCATGCTGCTGCTCAGCGTGGTCATGGCGGTGTTCGGCATCGATCCGCGCAGCAACGCCGGCCTGCTAGTGATGGCCGCGATGTTCGGTTTCGGTGGTTCGATCATTTCGCTGCTGATGTCCAAATGGATCGCGAAGAAGACCACCGGCGCCCACGTCATCCAGGAGCCGCGCAACGAGGTGGAACGCTGGCTGGTACAGACCGTGCGCCGTCAGGCCGAGGCCGCTGGCATCGGCATGCCCGAGGTCGCGATCTACGACGCACCGGAAATCAACGCCTTTGCCACCGGCGCCAATCGCAACAACGCATTGGTGGCCGTTTCGATGGGCCTGCTGCGCTCGATGGACCGCGACGAGGCCGAAGCCGTGCTGGCGCATGAGGTCAGCCACGTCGCCAACGGCGACATGGTGACGATGGCGCTGTTGCAGGGCGTGCTGAATACGTTCGTGATCGTCCTCGCGCGACTGGTCGGTCGGGTGGTCGACGGCTTCCTCAATCCGGATCGCGAGGAAGGCGGCGGCATAGGTTACTACGCGACCGTGTTCGTGCTCGACCTGGTGTTCGGCGTGCTCGCCAGCATCATCGCGATGTGGTTCTCGCGCTGGCGCGAATTCCGCGCCGACGCCGGCGGCGCGAAGCTGGCCGGCAGCCGCAAGATGATCGCCGCGCTGGAGCGCCTGTCGATGACGTACGGCACCAGCACCTTGCCGAAACAGGTGCAGGCCTTCGGCATCTCCGGTGGCGTCGGCCACGGCCTGCGCCGGCTGTTCATGAGCCACCCGCCGCTGGAGGAACGCATCGCGGCGCTGCGCAATGCCGCAACCGCGACGTCGGACGTGCGCCAGAGCGCGTTCTGACGCCGATGCGTTTGTAGAGCGGCCTGACCAGCCATTCGGCTGTTGAAAACCAGGCCGCTGCTTGCAGCAGATACACACGAAAGAAGCCCGCCGATTGGCGGGCTTCTTGTCTTTCGGACGGGTCGGCGTGTTCCGGCGGCAGCGGCCTGAAGGCCGCTCTACGGTTTTACGGACATACGCCCGCGATCACTCGAAGTCGTAATTCATCTCGGGACCGGCGGTGGCCAGGAAGTGGCCTTCCACGTAATCGACGCCGGCCGAGAACAGGATCGACATGCTGGCCGCGTCCTGCACGAATTCGGCGATGGTCAGGATGTCGAGGTCGCGGGCCTTCTGCGCGATGTCGCGCACGCGCTGCTGGCTTTCGCTGTTCTTCGGCAGATCTTCGATGAAGCTGCGGTCGATCTTCAGCAACTGCGGCTGCACGTGGGTGAGCAACTGGAACGAATCCAGGCCGGCGCCGAACTGCTCCAGCCCCAGACGGCAGCCGAACTGGTTCACCGCCGCGGCGAACTGCTGCACCGCGTGCAGATGGGTGAAGACCTTGGCTTCCTGCAACTGCAGGGTGAGGTATTCGCCGGAGGCGCCGCGCATTGCCAGTTGTTCGCCGATGAAGGTGGACAGCGCATCGTTCTGCAACGAGGCCTGCGAGACCTTGATCAGCAGCGTCACCGGCTTGCCGCCGTGTTCGCGCTGGGCGATGAGTTCGATCGCGCGTTCGGCGACGTAGCGGTCGATCTGTTCCAGCATGCCGTGATCTTCGGCGATCTGCAGGAAGGTGCCGGGCGAGATCAGTTCGCCGTCGCCGCCGTCGAGGCGCAGCAGGGTGTCGTAGACCGGGTGGTTGTCGCCCTGCAGATTGATGATCGGCTGGAAGTGCAGAATGAACTGCTTCTGCTCGAGCGCTTCGCGCAGGCGTTGCACCCAGACTTCGATGCGTTCGGCTTCGGCGCGATCCACGGCGTTGGGGTCGAACAGTTCCAGACGGTTGCCGCCGACGCCGGCCGCCGACTGTACGCCGGCCGCGGCCTTCGCCAGCACCTGGCTGACGCTGGCGTTCTTCTCGCTGACCTGCACGCCGCCGATGCTGGCGGTGATGACGCTGGAGCGCTGGCCGATGGCGAACACTTCGGCGGCGAAGGTGTTGCAGATGCGGGTGGCCAGGGTTTCGGTGGCGGCATGGTCGCTGTTGCGCAGCAGCACCGCGAGACTGTTTTCGGAGAAGCGCGCGGCGATCGCGTGCTCGTCCAGCTCGCTGCGCAGGCGTTCGGCGATGGCGGCCATGATGGTGTCGGCCGAATCCAGGCCGATCTCGTGCAGCAGGCGCTGGTAGTGGTCGGGCTCGATCAGCAGCAGACCGTGGCGGGTGCCGTTCTGGGCGGCGTCGGCCACCGCGTTTTCGAGCGCGATCAGGAAGGTCGGGCGGTTGAACAGCCCGGTGACCTGATCGCGCTGGCGCAGTTCTTCGACCTTGCGCGCCAGTTCCGGGTCCACCGCCTGTTCCTGGCGGCGGAAGATCACCTGCTGGCAGGCTTCGCCCTCGTACTGGGCCAGGGTGAATTCCATCACCGCCGGGAACGGGTTGCCTTCGATGTCGCGCGCTTCCAGTTCGTAGCGCGCCGGCGGGGCTTCGCCCTTGCTCATGCTCTTGAGCAGTTGCTTGAACTCGTCGAGGTATTTGGTGCCGACCAGATCCAGCAGCGACATGCCCTCGATGTCCTCGAACGACTCGTAGCCGAACATTTCGAGATAGGCGTCGTTGGCGCGGATGTGCATGCCTTCGTGGACGTAGGCGATCGGCTCGCGCGAGGATTCGATCAGCGCGTCGCAGCGGCGCTCGGTCTCGCGGACCTGGGCTTCCAGCCGGCGCTGGGCGCGGCGGGCTTCGACATCGGTCCACTCGCGGCGGACCGTGGCCAGCAGTTGCGGCGGTTTGTGGCGCAGGGCGAGGGCGCGCACGCCGCCGCCGAGCAGTTCGGAAAAGCTGTCGGTGTTCACGTCTTCGACCACCGCGACCAGCGGGATGTCCTTGCCGCTGGTGGTGACCTGCAACTGGACATCGGCCAGCGGAATCGACGTGCAGGGATGGGACGCCAGCACCAGGTCGACGGTTTGGCCGACCAGCATCGCGGTCAACTCCGCCGCCGTGGCCGGCCGCAGCGGCCGTACCGCGATCCCGGCGTTTCTCAGTCCGCTGACGATGCCCTCGGCCTCCTCGACACTGTCATCCACCAGCATCAGACGCAGCGCGGGATCGTTGCTTTTCGACATGCGGGAGCTCTCCGGTGGGAAAGGTATGGTACGCGGTGCCGACCTCCGTGCCGACAGATGGATGTCTCAGTTCGCAGGCGATCGGTCCGCAGGCTTACTTTGCGACAACGCAGTGCCCGCAGACAATGGGCGCTTGCCCGGGTCGCCGGCCACTTCGCGCACCAGCTTCGGGACCAGATAGCCCGAGACGCGCGCCATCAGTGCGGTATGCAGGGCGAAGGCGCGTTCGTCGTCGACTTCGAAATGGGCCGACCCGGCCACCCGGTCCAGCTGATGCAGGTAATAAGGCAGCACCCCGGCGGCGAAGCTGCGTTCGGACAGCGCAGCCAGGGCGTCGAGGCTGTCGTTGACCCCGCGCAGCAGCACCGCCTGATTGAGCAGAGTCGCGCCCGCGTCGCGCAGCCGCTCCAGTGCGAGGTCGACGGCGGCGTCGAATTCCTGCGCGTGGTTGGCGTGCAGCACCACCGCCACCGGCCAGGGCAGGGCGCGCAGCCAGGCGGTCAGTTCGCTGTCGACCCGTTCCGGCAGCACCACCGGCAGCCGGGTATGGATCCGCAGCCGGCGCAGGTGCGGGATGGTCGCCAGTTGCCCGGTCAATTCGGCCAGCTTGGCGGTGGACAGCGACAGCGGATCGCCGCCGGAGAGGATGACTTCTTCGATGCTGGCGTCGGCGCGGATGGTCTCGACCGCCTCGCGCCACTGCCCGGCGGCGGCGGTTTCCTCGGCGTAGGGGAAGTGGCGGCGGAAGCAGTAGCGGCAGTGGACCGCGCAGCTGCCGGTGGCGATCAACAGCGCCCGGCCGGCGTATTTGTGGATGACCCCGGTGGCGGCCTTCGCCGCGCCATCGCCGACCGCATCCAGGTCGAAGCCCGGCATCGGCCGCAGTTCCTCGTTCAGCGGCAGCACCTGGCGTAGCAGCGGGTCGTGCGGGTCGCCGGGGCGCATCCGGGCGACGAAGCCCCGCGGCACCCGTAGCGGGAACTGCGCCGCGGCGTCCGCGGACAGCCCGGGCACCCGGCCCTCCAGCCCCAGCAGCGCCAGCAGCTCGGCCGGGTCGCGCACGGCGTCGCGCCACAGACGTTTCCAGTCGGCGGGAGCGGGGTCGGGGGCGGGATGCGGTGCGGGGGAGGCTGCGGGTATCATGTGCGGTCAATCGGGCCAGTGGATCTATTCATCTATTGGGACGCACCGGCGTTACGCACCGGTGGTTCTCGCAGGTGTTTCGGGTCCAGCCCCACATTCTAGTCGTCCCCGGGTCCAGCCGACCCTGGGACGGTTCCGCAGATCGCATTCATCAGGAGTAACCATGGCCAGTCTGGGCATGAACGACGTCAAGAACGGCCAGAAGATCCTGGTCAACAACGACCCCTGCGTCATCACCGAAACCGAATACGTCAAGCCCGGCAAGGGCCAGGCCTTCACCCGCATCAAGTTCCGCAACATCAAGTCGGGCCGCGTGGTCGAAATGACCATGAAGGCGACCGACTCGCTGGAAGTGGCCGATGTGGTCGACACCGACATGCAGTTCCTCTACGCCGACGGCGAGTACTGGCACTTCATGAACCCGGAAAGCTTCGAGCAGGTGCAGGCCGACAAGGCCGGCATGGGCGGCGCCGAGAAATGGCTGAAGGGCGAGGAAGAATGCCTGGTCACGCTGTGGAACGGCATCCCGATCGCGGTGACCCCGCCGAACTTCGTCGAACTGAAGATCGTCGAGACCGATCCGGGCGTGCGCGGCGACACCTCGGGCGGCGGCGGCAAGCCGGCCATCCTCGAAACCGGCGCCGTGGTCCGCGTGCCGCTGTTCGTGAGCCAGGAAGAAATCATCAAGGTCGACACCCGCTCGGGCGAGTATTTCAGCCGGGTGAAGTGATTGATTCGCTGCAAGCCGGCCGCAGGCTGGCTGCGTAGCGAATCAATCATCCTGAGCCGCAGAGGAAGGATCTGCTGTCAAAGGAAGCCCGCCATCGACGGGCTTCTGCTTTTCCGGCCGGGACCATTACTCTCCACGAATTGAACCGGACGGCGCGCCATGCCCCAGAACCTTTACTGCTGGCGCTGCGACAGGGTGCTGCCGATGCTGGACGAAGAGGAGTGGGAACGGATGATGCCGTTGCTGGTCGGTTCCATCGAGAACATCCAACGTTACCGACACAGGCATGACGTTGGTTTGGACCAAGTACCGATCCTGGAAATGTATTGGGCTGCGGCTGCGCTGTTTCGGGAAATGACCGGAATTGCCGATATCGATCCTGTGGCGCTCTGGCACCACCGTCGGGCCGAGTTGGGGCCTGAATGCACCCATTGCGGCAAACCCCTCCGTACCCCGCAGGCCAAGCTCTGCGCCGGCTGCGGCAAGCCGCGGGCAAGCCCCGGCGCGGAATGAGACAATGCCGCGATGACCTACCAGCCCGTCTCCGAAGCCCCCATTCCCCAAGCCTGCGACCTGCTGATCGAGGCCCGTTACGTGGTTCCGGTCCAGCCGCACGGCGTCGTGCTCGACCACCACGCGGTGGCGATCCGCGGCGGCGAGATCCTCGCCGTGCTGCCGATCGCCGAAGCCCGCACGCGTTTCGAAGCGAAAGAAACGGTGTCGCGTCCCGAGGGTGCGCTGATGCCCGGGCTGATCAACGCGCACTGCCACAACCCGATGACGCTGATGCGCGGGGTCGCCGACGACCTGCCGCTGAAGCAGTGGCTGCAGGAACACATCTGGCCGATCGAAGGCGCGGTCATGGGCCCGGAATTCGTGGCCGACGGCATCGAACTGGCGATCGCCGAGATGCTCCGCGGCGGCACCACCTGCTGCAACGAGAACTATTTCTTCCCCGATGTGCAGGCCGCGACCTACAAGCGCCACGGCTTCCGCGCCCGCGTCGGTCTGCCGGTGATCGATTTCCCGACTGCGTGGGCGAAGAGCGACGACGAGTATTTCGACCGCGCCGGCGAAGTCCACGACCAGTGGCGTCACGACACGCTCATCGCCACCGCGTTCGCGCCGCACGCGCCGTACACGGTCTCGGACGAGAATTTCGAGCGCATCCGCATGCTCGCCGATCAGCTCGATCTGCCGGTGCATCTGCACACCCATGAGACCGCGCAGGAAGTGCAGCAGTCGCAGCAGAAACACGGTCAACGCCCGATCGCGCGGCTTGATCGCCTCGGCCTGATCAATGATCGCCTGATCGCGGTCCACATGACCCAGCTCACCGACGCCGAGATCGCGCTCTGCGCCGAACGCGGCGTCAGCATCGTGCATTGCCCCGAATCCAATCTCAAGCTCGCATCGGGCTTCTGCCCGGTGCATAAGCTGGTGCATGCTGGGGTCAACGTTGCCATCGGCACCGACGGCTGCGCCAGCAACAACGACCTCGACATGTTCGGTGAGATGCGCACTGCCGCGCTGCTGGCGAAAGCCGTGGCCGACGACGCATCCGCGTTCGATGCCGCCAGCGCGCTGCGCGCGGCCACGCTGGGCAGCGCGAAAGCGATGGGTTTCGATCATCTGGTGGGATCGATCGAAGCCGGCAAACAGGCCGACCTGACCTGCGTGGACCTGTCGGCGCTGGAGACCCAGCCGCTGCATCACGTGCTGTCGCAGCTGGTCTACGCCACCGGCCGTCATCAGGTGTCCGACGTGTGGGTCGCCGGCAAGGCGAAACTGCGCGACCGCATTCTGATCGACATGGATATCGACGCGCTGATCGCGAACGCCAGACAGTGGCGGGAGCGGATCGGGGCGGTGGGAAAGTGACGTCCGCTTCCTCCGACTGCCCCGTCGTGTTCGTACACGGACTGATCGGGCATCTGAAACCGCTGGCGGCGCACTCGATGTTCGCGCGTGCCGGCGCGTGCGCTCCCGATCTGCTCGGTTATGGCGCCGAAGTTGGCGTTGATCCGGAAACGATCACGCTCGCTGCGCAGGCGCGTGAACTCGGCCGTGTCGTCGGCAATGCCTACGGCGATGCGCCCGTGCATCTTGTCGGACATTCTGTGGGCGGTGCGATCGCGATGCTGTTCGCAGCAAAAGCGCCAGAACGCGTCGCCAGCGTGACCAGCGTGGAAGGCAATTTCACGCTCGACGACGCATTCTGGTCGGCATCGCTCGGCCGAATGACAGTGGATGAGGTGGAGGCGTTGCTCGGTGGCATGCGCGCCGATCCGGAGGCGTGGATCGCGCGCTCGGTACCGTCACCCTCGCTCGAACTCGTGGCGCTTGCCGACGAATGGCTGCACTGGCAACCAGCATCGACGCTGCGTGCGATGGGACGCGCAGTGGTGGCCGAGACTGGAATTTCCATCTATCTCGAAACGGTCCGGAGCGTGTTCGAGCGCCTTCCGGTGCATCTGGTGGCCGGCGAACGTTCGCGAAACGGATGGCATGTGCCGGAGTGGGCGCGTTTGGCTGCAGCGAGCGAGCATGTCGTTCCGAATGCGGGACATTTGCCGATGGTCGACGATCTCGACGGCTTTGCCGATCGGCTGGCGTCGTACCTTGGCCTTGCGCTGCCGTCCAGTGTCGAACGGTCGATATGACATTCATCAGGAATACGAAATGAATATCCATAGCGCGCAGCACAACTTCAGCCAGGCCGAACTCGACAAGTTCAACGCCTTGGCGAATCGCTGGTGGGACCCCGAAGGCCCGCAGAAGCCGCTGCACGCGCTGAATCCCGCGCGCCTCGGCTATGTGCGCGATCGCGTATCGCTGCGCGGTGCGCGCGTGCTCGACGTCGGCTGCGGCGCGGGCCTGCTCAGCGAGGCGCTGGCGCGCGAGGGCGCGCAGGTGACCGCGATCGATCTGGCGCCGGATCTCATCAAGATCGCGAAACTGCACCGGCTCGAATCCGGCGTCGAAGTCGACTATCGGCTGACGCCGGTCGAAGCGCTCGCCGACGAGATGCCGGCCAGCTTCGATGCCATCGTCTGCATGGAAATGCTCGAACACGTGCCCGATCCCGGCGCGATCATCGCCGCCTGCGCGACCCTGCTCAAACCCGGCGGGCGGTTGTTCCTGTCCACGCTCAACCGCACCCCGGCCGCGTTCGCCCTGGCCATCGTCGGCGCCGAATACGTCGCGCGACTGTTGCCCAAGGGCACGCACCAGTACCGCGATTTCATCAAGCCGTCGGAACTCGGTGGCTGGCTGCGCGCGGCGGATCTCGAACTCGAAGACGTGAGCGGCTTGATCTACGACCCGTTGCGCCACAGCGCGCGGGTCGGCAGCCGTACCGACGTGAATTATCTGGCGTGCGCGGTGAAGCCGTGAGTTTCAGTCATTCCTGACAAATCCATCTGTCATCCCGAACGAATGTGAGGGATCTGCTGTTCTATCCGATTTTTCAATGGATCAAGCAGATCCCTCATCCCGATGAAGCCGGGATTCGGGATGACAGGATCCAGAAAGTACTTACCCGGAGTTACCGTTGTCCCAAATCAGATTCCCACGTGGCGTGTTGTTCGATCTCGACGGCACCCTGCTCGACAGCGCGCCCGACATGGTCGAAGCGATCAACATCCTGCGTCGCCAGCACGGCGAGCCCGACATGCCGCATGAGACCCTGCGTCCGCACGTCTCGAAGGGCGGACGCGCGCTGATCGGCGCGTCGTTCGGGCATCTCGATGCGGATGCCCGCGAAGCGCTGTTCCAGCCTTTTCTCGACGTATACGAAGGCATCCTCGGCCGCTATTGCGTGCTATTCGACGGCATCGCCGAGATGCTCGACGCACTGGAAGCCGATGGCGTGCGCTGGGGTATCGTCACCAACAAGCCGGAGTATCTGGCGAAACAGTTGATGCCGATCCTCGGCTGGAGCGAACGCTGCGGCGTGCTGATCGGCGGCGATTCGCTGCCCGAGCGCAAACCGCATCCGCTGCCGCTGCTGCATTCGGCGGACGTCATCGGAGTCGCCGCGCAGGACTGCGTGTATGTCGGCGACGACGAGCGCGATATCGTCGCCGCGCGCGCGGCGGGCATGCCGTCGGTCGTCGCGCTGTGGGGTTATCGCTTGCCGGGCGTCGATCCGCTCGACTGGCGCGGCGACGCCATGATCGAACAGCCGATTGAACTGCTGGATCCCGCGATCTGGCCGACGACGCTCGCGCATCCGCTGTGAACGACCCTGCTATGAACGATATGCCCGTTCTCGACGACGCGCTCGACGAATTCCTCGGCAAATGGCGCGGGCGCTGGCCGGAATGGCGGATCGCGCAGGTGTTCGTCGCCGAAGCGCAGCGCGAGACCGCCGAGGCCTGGTTCGCGCTGCTGCAGGAATGGACCGATGCCGCCTGGGCCGGCGACGACCCGACGCCGGGCTTCGCGAAACTGGCCTGGTGGCAGGAAGAATTGTCGGGCTGGGCGAAAGGCGTGCGCCGGCATCCGCTGGGTCGCGTGCTGCAGAAGCGGCCGGCGTCGTGGGCGATGCTGGCGGCGGCCTTGCCGGCGCTGCAGGCGGTGCGCGAACCGCTGCGCGCCTGGGCGCCGCCGCAGACGCTGGCGCCGCCGTTGCAGCCGCTGGCCGATGCGATCGCCGACTGCGAGCGCGTGCTGTTTTCGTTCGATGACGCGCCTGAGGCCGCATTGCAGGCCGATACATTCTTATTGCTTGCTGCGCATGCGCTCTGGCATCGCGACGAAGTCGCGGATGCGGCGCAGGTGCAGGCTTGGGCGCGAGGACTTGCGACGACCGCGCCGCAGCGCGCCGGATCGCGTCCGCGGCGCATCCAGGACGCCCTGAGCCGCGCCCGCTTGCGTCGCGTCGCAGCCGCAGGCGAGGTCTCGGCGCTGTCGCCGGCCATGGCGCTGTGGCGGAGCTGGCGCGCGGCGCGGGCTTGAGGCCCGAACGCACCGTTCCGGGGCGATTCCCGAAGCCGTCGGCCCGGCTGGGTACAATGGCCGCCCCTTCGTCGCCCAGATCCCTCCAGTGACTTCGCCCGTGACGCTGCGCCCGAATGCCCAACCGATGCCCGACGTGGCCGGCGATGCCGCCGCGGCCGCGCGCGCGCTCGACTGGGTGGGCATGCGCAACATCGCGCTCCCGCTTCGGCTGCGCGGCGACGACGGCGCGGTACTGCAGGTGCCTGCTTCGGTGGATGTCCTCGTCGATCTGCGCGATCCCGATGCCCGCGGCATCCACATGTCGCGGCTCTACAGACAACTGCAGGACACGCTGGTCGAAGAAGCGCTGACGCCCGCGCGCCTGCGCCGCGTGCTGCAGACCTGCGTCGAATCCCAGGGCGCGCTGTCCACCACCGCGCGGCTGACACTGCGTTTCGAACAGATGCTCAAGCGTCGCGCGCTGATCAGCGACAACAGCGGCTGGAAGCGTTACCCGCTGGAGATCGACGCGGTGCTCGCGCAGGGCCATCTGACGCTGACGCTGGCGTTCTCGGTCGAATATTCCAGCACCTGTCCGGCCTCGGCCGCGCTGTCGCGCCAGCTCAACGCCGAACGTTTCGTCGAGGACTTCGCTGTCCAGAGCTTCTCCGCCGCGCATCCGCTGTCCACGCAGGTGGTCGGCGACTGGTTGGCGTCGGAACGCGGCCTCGCCGCCACGCCGCACGCGCAGCGCAGTCGCGCCGAGATCCGGGTCGAACTGCACGCCTCATTCGATGAATTGCCGGTGGCCGATTTGATCGATCGCGCCGAAGCCGCTTTGGGCACGCCGGTGCAGACCGCGGTGAAGCGCGAGGACGAACAGGCGTTCGCGCGGCTTAACGCCGAGAATCTGATGTTCTGCGAAGACGCCGCGCGCCGCGTTGCCGCCGCGCTCGCCGCCGATGCGCGCGTGCAGCGCTTCGACGTGCGCGTCTCGCATTTCGAAAGCCTGCATCCGCACGACGCGGTGGCGCAGGTGTCCGGCCCGGGGCGCGCTGCCGGCTGAGCCTTCGCCGGGGCGCGAAACGACCTTGCGTCACACTTCGATTGTGAGCGCATTCTGAACGACGTATGCTCGCTGCGTTCCTGGCGCAAGCCAGGAACGAGCCACGCTACGCCCATGGCGAAGGCCATGGACACGCCACGCCATGCGGGATGCTGCGCGAGGATCCGGGGACGCGCACGGCCCGACCAATACCGATCGACAGAGGAGGTCACATGAAGATGCGTTTGCTCGCGCTGCTGCCCGCAGCGCTGTTGCTTGCCGCCTGCAACAAAGAGGCGCCCACCGAACCCGCCAAACCCGTGGAAACCGCACCGAAGCCCGAGGTCGCGATCGCCGGCATCAAGCCGGTCGATGTGCCGGCCGGATTCGGCTATCCCGGTAACCGCGACGAATTCCAGGCCTGGGCCGACACCTGGCAGATCGACAACATCACCACCGCCGCCTGGAACCTGTGGGCCGGCATGACCAGCGACTCCGGCCAGAGCTGGGAAGGCGCGAATCTGCCCGTCTGGGAAACCTGGTGCGGCATCAGCGAGACCTTCAGCAAGGAAGGCTGCACCACCAGCCTGACCCGTCCCTCCCGCGGCTTCCAGGCCGCAAGCCAGATCGGCCATACCGCGCGCAAGGCCGGCCTGGTGATCGCCGCCGACACCAACGTGGTGTCGTTCAACAAGTTCAACCCGTCGATGGCGAGCTATCTGGCCGCGCAGCATCCCGGTCCGGGCGGCGTGCAGTACAGCTACACCTCGATGCAGAGCCAGGTCGATCTCAATGCCGCATGGCCGCAGGGCACCGGCGTGGCGGACCGCAAGGTCGTCGATGCGCCTTACCAGCCGGACAACGGCGACACCATCGGATTCACCGGCATCGAAACCAAGCCGGTGATCTTCGTCATCAAGGCCAGCGGCCTGACGCCGATGCCGCTGTGGCAGGGTCTGCAGCAATCCACGACGCCGGCCAATGCGACGCCGGAAACCTGGCTGACCTGTGTGCTGCTGGATCCGGCCAACGCCGGCGGCCCCGACACCGCGCCGGTGGCGGCGACGCCCGAACAGATCAAGCTGGCCGTGCCCAGCCCGTCGCTGGCCTGCCAGAGCTATCTCTACGCGCCGCTGTCGACCATCTACAACTTCAAGATGGATCAGGCGGACGCCGACAACTGGAACAAGAACCAGGCCAACAACGGCGACGGCGGTCAGGGCATCACCGCCGCGGCCGGCGACTTCGGCGTGCTGGGCGGCATGCACGTCAACAGCAAGGCCATCCTCAATTGGACGTGGCAGACCTTCTGGTGGCAGCCGGGTGCGGATGCGCCCAACAACTTCCCCGGCAGCAAGCAGGGCATGACCGCCAACGTCAAGGGCGCCTGGCGCAACTACGCGATGTGTACCGCGTGGAATCAGACCAAGGGCAATGCGTCGAGCGACATGGTGGTCTGCTTCAATCCGTTCCTGGAAACCTCCAGCGGCATTCCCGCCGGTCAGACCAGCAACTGCATGAGCTGTCACGGTGCTGCGACCTTCGGTGCCGCAGCTGTGTCGGGCGCGCCGCCGTCGAATGCGGCGACCACGATGAACTACCCCGCGAGTTACACCGCACCGATCGACTTCAAGTCGAACGCATGCACGCAGTCGACGCCGCCGGGAAGCCAGACCTGCTTCGCCGATTTCACGA
>CBIHKW010000030.1:0-33567 GCA_966203835.1 uncultured Thermomonas sp. | reverse complement strand
GCGAAACCGCACGCGACACGCTGAAGACCATCGAAGCGATGGGCGTACGCGGTTTCGTGATCCGCCACAAGGAGGACGGCGCAGTGGCCGCGCTCGCTGATCCTCAAGCAGGTAGCGAACGGCGTGGCGGTGCGGATGGCGGTGCTGGAAGCGTTGTTGGCGTAAGTCTCGCGCGGCGCGCTCACCGAACCTCGATGCCTGCAACGCTTTTCCCCGGCGGCGCATCCATATGAGATTCGACCATCGAGCGCCACCATGCTGAAGTTCGTCACGCTGAAGCCCGCCATACTGAAGTTGCTCATGCTGTTGATGTGTCTGGCTTCGCCCAGTCTGTTTGCAAAAGATAGCGTGCGCGAAAGCTGGGTCGTCACGACCGATCGCTGGGGCAATCCGATGTATTCGGAGCTCGAACTGACCCGCGACGGGAATCGACTCGGCGGCACGCTGGATGGCGACACACTCGAAGGCGAAATTGCCGGAGACACGATCCGCTTCGTGGTCACCGACTTGGAAAAAACGACGTTTTCCTACGTCGGCAAACGCATCGGTACAACCGTCGAAGGCACGACCGACTTCCCGGACACGAACGATCCGCAGCGCCGGGTCGCGCACGCATTCGTCGCGAACCTGATTCCCGCCAGACCCGCAGGCGGGCCGAAGCGGCACATCTTCGAACCGACGGATTATTCCAACGAATTTTCGCAGCATCGCAAACCGGTTCTGACGATCTGGCCCGACGACACCGTACAGACGACCACCATCGATTCCGGCGGCGTCGATGCGCATGGCGTCACCCGCGCACTCTACGGAAACCCGCAGACCGGGCCGTTCTACATCGCGACGGCATCCCCGGGCGACACGCTGGTCGTCAGGATAAAACGCCTGCGTACCAACAGAGACTATGCCGATAGTCTGGACGACATCGTTGCGCGCGCGCAGACCGCGGGTCTCGCCGCCAGAGCCGGTGAACTCGGCAGACCCGTGCGCTGGAAACTCGATGCGGAAGCGGGATTCGCCAGTCCCGAGCAACCGGGCGAACGATTGAAGGATTTCAAGGTGCCGCTGCGCCCGATGCTCGGCGGCCTGGCGGTGGCGCCGGGGTTCGGTTTCGCACCGCCGTCGACCGGCGATACCGGGCGTTTCGGCGGCAACATGGATTTCAACGAAGTTGTCGAAGGCAGCATCGTTTATCTGCCCGTGTATCAGCCGGGCGCGCTGCTGTATCTCGGCGACGCGCATGCACTGCAGGGCGACGGCGAAACGTCGCAGTTCGCGCTGGAAACATCGATGGACGTGGAATTTTCCGTCGAGGTGTTGCGCGGCAGATCGATCGCCATGCCGCGCATCGAATCGCCGACACACATCATGGTGCTCGGTCAGGCGGGCTCGCTGGACGACGCCCTGCGCATGGCCACCGCGGGGCTGACGCAATGGCTGGAGCAGGATTACGGGCTAACGCTCTCCGAAAGCGCGCAGGTGCTCGGCAGTTCGGTCGAATACGTGGTTGCGAACCTGGCCGGGCGCAACGTGGGCCTCGCCGCGAAGATCGAAAAATCCAGACTCGCAGGGCTGCGGAAAATCGCCGGCCCCTCGCGCGAAACTCAGACTTCGGTCGCGCCACCCTCGAATTGAAGGCTTCGTGCGTCGGATGCAGGCGTCCGACGCAGTTTCGATTTGCTCGGCAACGAATGCCGCAGGATCCGCCAGATCACCTGTCCGAACTGCTTCGGCAGCGAACCGGTGTTGTAGTGCTGGCCGTAGCGCGCGCAGATGTCGCGCACCTCGACCGCCATCGCCGCATAGCGATTGGCGGGCAGGTCGGGATAGAAATGATGTTCGATCTGGTGGCTGAGATTGCCCGACAGCAGATTCATCAGCTTGCCGCCGGTGAGATTCGATGAGCCGCGCAGCTGGCGCAGGTACCAATGGCCGCGCGATTCGCCGACCACCGATTCCTTCGAAAACGTTTCCGCATCCGCGGTGAAGTGACCACAGAAGATGATGGTGTAGGTCCACAGATTGCGGATGATGTTGGCGACGGCATTGCCCAGCAGCACCGGCAGGAAGAACGGGCCAGCCAGCAGCGGATACAGCACGTAATCGCGCAACACCTGGCGACGCATCTTGCGTCCGACCGGGCGGAAGGCTTCGCGCAGTTTCGCGTTGGTCATTTTGCCGGCGAACCAGCGACCCAGGCGCAGATCCTGGATCGCGACGCCCCACTCGAACAACACCGCGAAGATCACCGCGACCAGCGGCTGCGCGAGATAGAACGGCCTCCAGCGCTGTTCCGGGAAAATACGCAGCAGACCGTAACCGATGTCGTCGTCCATGCCGCGGACATTGGTCCACGTGTGATGACGATAATTGTGGGTCTTGCGCCAATTGTCGCTGGTACCGGCGATGTCCCATTCGTAGGTCTTGCCGTCGAGATGCGGGTCGCGCATCCAGTCGTACTGACCGTGCATGACGTTGTGGCCCAACTCCATGTTTTCGAGGATCTTCGACAAGCCCAGCAGAACGGTGCCGACGATCAGCGCCGACAGCGGAGCGATGTGCGTGAAGTCGCCCAGCAGACCGCCACCGACCGCGCCGCCCCACAGCAGCAGGCGCCCCGCGAAACCGGTCCAGCGCACGCCGGCGACGACCGCACGGATGTAGTCGGCATCGCGCTGGCCCAGCGTGGCGGCGGTGTGCGCGCGCACGGCGTCGAGTTCGTGGCCGAAGCGTTCGAGTTCGTCGGGCGTGAGCGCGCGATTCGTGGCGTGTGCAGTCATGGTCGGGTCACAGGTCCAGAATGAGATCGCTGCCGGCGGCGTTCACGCACAGGCGCAGCGCGGACACCGGCTCGTGTTGGATGTCGCCGGTGTGCAGATGTCGGGTGGTGCCGGCGCGTTTGCCGCAGGCGCAGGTGTTGCAGATACCCATGCGACAGCCGGAGGCCGGTTTCAAACCAGCATCTTCCAGCGCCGTGAGCAACGAGGTGCCGCGCGGCACGTCGAGCATGCGTCCGCTTTTCGCCAGCGTGATCTGCACGTGCCCGGGTGCTTCGCCCTCGTCATCGAACACCGCGCGCGGCGGCGGCGTGAAGGCCTCGGACTGGAACGCGACCGCGCGCTCTGCGGCCAGCGTGCGCGCCGCGGCGACGAAACCGTCGGGCCCGCAGGCGAACACGCGGCGCTGGTGCAGATCGGGTGCGAGCATCGACAGCGACTGCGCATCGATGCGGCCATGGCGGACATCGCTCGCTTGAGTCTCGTTCGCTTCGACATCGCGCGTGAGCACGAAATCGACGCGGAAATTCGGCTGCCGCGCGGCCAATGCGCGCAGTTCTTCGACGAAGCACAGTTCGTCGCGGGTCCGCGCCCAGTAGATCAGCGCCAGCGGCACCGGCATGCCCAGCGCGGCCTGCGCGCGGATCATCGCCATCAGCGGGGTGATGCCGCTGCCGGCGGCGAGGAACAGCCAAGCGCCTTCCGCAGTCTTCGGCAAGGTCATCTCGCCGAACGCCGGCCCCAGCGTGAGTACATCGCCGATCTTCGCCGCGTGACACAGGTACTGGCTGAGCTTGCCTCCGGGCATCGCCTTGACCGTGATCGCGATGCGGCCGTCGGTGCGCGGGGCATCGCTGAGGCTGTAGCTGCGGGTGATGCGCGTACCGTCGATTTCGGCGCTGATATTCAGATGCTGGCCGGGCTCGAAACCGCGCCAGTGACGGTTCGGCTGCAACAACAGGATGAAAGAATCCGTGGATTCGGTCTGGCGCGACACGATCCGCGCCAGCGGGCGGTCCCAGGACCAGCTCCGCTGCAGCCTGGACGCCCAGAAATCGAAGGCATCCGGCGCCAGCAGGGTCCGCGCGAGGCGCTTCAACAGCGGGCGGGCGGCGGGGGCGATGTCTGGACTGACGGCAGCGTTCATGGCCGTCACTATACAGACGAGAATACGTTTGTCTATACATGTGTATATTTTGTGGCAAGGCTATGATGCCGGTCACTCAGCCCCTTCCCCTCTCCGCGCCCGTGACCGAACAGCTCCCCGCCGACAGCGCCGACTCGCACACCGGGCGCAAGACCTCGATCTCGCGGGACGACCTGCTGGCGGCGGCGCTGCGCCTGATCGGGCCGCACCGCAGCGTGTCCAGCCTGAGCCTGCGCGAAGTGGCGCGCGAGGCCGGGATCGCCCCCAACAGCTTCTATCGCCAGTTCCGCGACATGGACGAGCTGGCGGTGGCGCTGATCGATGTGGCCGGGCGTTCGCTGCGCAAGATCGTCGGCGCCGCGCGCCATCGCGCCGAGACCCAGCGCAGCATCGTCCGCGGCTCGGTCGAGACGTTCATGGAACAGGTGCGCGCCGACGACAAACTGCTGCACGTGTTGCTGCGCGAAGGCACCGTGGGTTCCGATGCGTTCAAGCAGGCGGTCGACCGCGAGCTGACGTTCTTCGAAGACGAATTGCGCACCGATCTCGTGCGGCTGGCCGCAGCGGAAGGCGCGGTCATGCACGAACCCGCGCTGGTGTCGAAAGCCATCACTCGTCTGGTGTTCGCGATGGGCGCGATGGCGATGGATCTGCCGCCGGAACGCGACCGCGAACTGATCGATCAGCTCAGTACGATGGTGACGATGATCATTTCCGGTTCGCGCGCGATCGCCCTGAAAACGCCAGCATTGAAAGCAGCAGCGCTCAAACCGCTGGCGCGGAAATCCCGCTCGTCGAAATCGCCCGAAACCGAGGCTGCGTCAAAAGACTGAACGTCACTTCCGGCGCTGCGCGAACAACCACGGCCACAGTTCGGGCGTCTGCGAATACGCAGGATCCCAGCGGTTATGGTTGGCTTCCGGAAACTCGGTGTAACGCACATCGGCGCCGATGGCTTTCAGTGCGATCGAAATTTCGCGCGATTCTCGCGGCGGCACCACATCGTCCTTCGCGCCGTGGAAGATCCACACCGGCAGATGTTTCAGACGCTGCGCCAGCGCGGCCGGCGGATCGGCTTCGCCCCGCAGCGGGGTGACGACCAGATCGCGTTCTTCGCGCGGTGCGGTCAGTCCGCCGCACACCGGCGCCAGCGCCGCGAAACGCTGCGGCTGCATCAGCGCGAGTTCCCAGGTGCCGTAACCGCCCATCGACAGCCCGGTGAGATAGCTGCGATCGCGGTCGCCGCCGAATTCTTCCGTAGCGGCATCGAGCGCAGCGAATGCAATCTCCGCCGCAACGCCATTCCAGTCGCGGCCGTCGGGCGCCTGCGGAAACACCGCGATGGCCGGGAAGGTATCGGCATGCGCGCGGATGTACGGCCCCAGTCCCACCCGCGTCGGCTTGTCGCCGTCGCTGCCGCGTTCGCCGGTGCCGTGCAGGAACAGGATCGTAGGCGCTGCGCCGCTGCGCGCTTTCCGCGCGGGCACGAATACCTGGTAGCGATACGCAGCGCCGTCGACGCGCACGCTGCGTTCGACGAATGCACCGGAATCCGGTTCTGTGGGCATCGTGGAGCACCCGCCCAACATTGCAGTCATCGTGAGCACTCCCGCCAGGATGAACGCGCCAATCAGCGCACGAACACTCGATGATCCCATGATTCGAATTCCCGCCCGGTCGACGGAATCAGTGTCGCGGATTTCCGGCTGTAACGCGCGATGTAATCGTCGCGCATCGAGCAGTCGAGGGCTCTCCCGCTTTTTCTTCTTTCCGAACAATCGGATACGCAATCTTCGAGCCATGCTGCGCGACGTCCTCAGCGGCCATCCCCGCGAAGCAGAAAGCGCTCAACAGCGGCCACCGACGGATCATCCATGGCAGGGCTGCGAAGCCACCCGCATGGTCCGGTATGCTTGCGGCAGTCCCGCCGAAACCAGGAAAACACCATGCGTCCGAGCCACCTGCTGATCGTCAGCGCGTCATTGGCCCTCCTGCTGGCCGCGTGTCAAAAGGAGCCGGCGGCAGCGACCGACGCGCCCGTCAGCGAGCCGACAACAACAGCGGCCCCGGCAGAACCTGCGGCAACACCCGCCACCGACGCCGTCGACGCGCCCGTCGCAGCCGCAGACACCGGTTTCAGCGTGGAGAAGGTCGCGATCTCGACAGCGACGTTGCCGCCTTTCCCGTTCTTCGAAATACCCGAGGGTCTTGTCGGAAAGGTCAAGGACGGCAAGAACACGGTCGACTTCGGGCGTCATTTCTTTCTCGCCGGGAAGAAGATGATTCCGGTCGAAGGCCGGCTCTATCACAACAACATGAGCCTGATCGCGCAGGACAAGAGCCGCGAATATACGGCGCTCGAGTTCCATCGCAATTACGAGAATGCGATTCTGGCGTTGGGTGGCGCGAAGATCAGCGAAACCCAATTCACCCGCCCCATCGTCGATGAAGTCGGCGGCCTGCGCGAAGTCAACAAATACTGGCACAGCGCGCCGCCCACCAGCGGCTACGAGCACCACAGCTATCTGATCCGCACCGCCGACAAGGAATACTGGATCCATGCCGGAACATCGGCCGCGGGCAAGGCCGGGCACATCGTTGTTCTCGAGAAGAAAGCGATGACGCAATCGCTCGGCTTTCTCGATGCCGCTGCAATGAAGACCGCGCTGGACGCCGAAGGCCGCGTCGCGCTGTACATCAATTTCGATACCGACAAGTCGACGCTGCGACCCGACAGCCAGGCCGCGATCGCGGAAATCGAATCGCTGCTCGATTCGAATGCCGACCTGAAAGTATCCATCGAAGGGCATACCGACAACACCGGCAGTGCGGATCACAACCGCAAGCTGTCCAGCGAACGGGCGCGCAGCGTGCTTGGCGCGCTGGTCGGTTTGGGGATCGACCCTTCCCGCTTGAGCTCGAAGGGCTTCGGTCCGGACAAACCCTTGGCCGACAATGCCGACGAGGTAGGCCGTGCGAAAAACCGCCGGGTCGAGCTTGTGAAGCTCTGAGCGGGGCTGCCTCGGCATCGAAAAAAACGCCGTTTTCGCGGCGTTTTTTTATTGCCGGTTGTCATCCGGGACGTATGGGGTGTCATCCCAAACATATGACTTGTCATCCCGAACGCATGTGAGGGATCTGCTGTTCGCATACGGATTGCACAAGAAGCAGATCCCTCCGCCCGCTGTGCGGTCGTTCGGGATGACATTATTTTTGCTGCGCGGTCGCTCTGGATGACACTTTTTTGCTGTCCTGGCGTTCGGTATGACATTTTTTTGCTGTGTTGGCGTTCGCGATGACAGATTTTTCCGCTGACCGCTCACCACTTACATCTCCGGCATGCGCACCGTGGGTCACTCGGCGGGCAGGCGGTCGCCCAGCGCCAACCCGGGGCGCTCGTCATCCCAGACCAGACCGGCGATGCGCCAGCTGTCGCTGTGTTTCGCAAACTGTAGACTTTTCAGCCCGCGCTGATCGAAAGCGACGCCATGCTTCATGCCGACCTTGCGATACAGGCTCCAGCGACTGGCGACATGGCCGAACAGACTCATCCGCGAATCGATTTCCCATTCATCGAAATCGACCACGCTGCCGTCGGTCAGCAACGCTCGTCGCGACTCGATGAAAGCATCGACGGTGTATATCTCGGGCACGGCGCCGACCGCCTTGACGATGCGCGCGTCGGCGAGAAACAGGCCACGCAGCGAGTCCACCGCCGGTGCCACCCCACCCTTGTTGCGGAAAGCGGCATACACCCTCGTAACCAACGCATCGATGGCGTCGCGATCGCTCATTTCAACAGCACCAGCGTCGCCAAACCGAGAAAGCTCAGGAAACCGACGACATCGGTCACCGTGGTCAGCACCACACCGCCGGCCAGCGCAGGATCGACGTCCATCCGCTTCAAGGTCAGCGGCACCAGCACGCCGGCCAGCGCCGCGGCGACGAGATTGATCGCCATCGCGCCACCGATGACGAGGCCGAGTTTGTAGTCCTGGAACCACAACGCGGCGACGATGCCGACCACGATCGCCCAGACCACGCCGTTGAGCAGGCCCACCAGCAATTCCTTGCTGAGCAGCGCGCGCAGATTGCCGTGCGCCACCTGGCCCAGCGCGAGACCGCGCACCATCAGCGTCAGCGTCTGGGTGCCGGCGACGCCGCCCATGCTGGCGACGATGGGCATCAGCACCGCGAGCGCGACGATCTGCTCCAGCGTGGCCTCAAAGCGGCCGATCACCCACGACGCCAGAAACGCGGTCGCGAGATTGATGCCCAGCCAGATCGCACGGCGCTTGGCCGCGCGCGGCACCGGACTGAACAGATCTTCGTCTTCGTCGAGACCGGCGGCGCCGAGCGCCTGATGCTCGGCCTGGTAACGGATGATGTCGACCACGTCATCGATGGTGATGCGGCCGAGAAGCACGTTGTTGTCGTCGACGACGGGTGCGCTGATCCAGTCGTGGTCGGAGAACATCCGCGCCACTTCGTCGGCGGATTCCTCGACGCCGATCGCCGGCTGTTCGTCGTCGACCAGTTGATTGACCGGCGTGCTGGCGTCGCAGGTGAGCAGCGACTGCAGCGCGATGCGGCCGAGATACTGATGGCGACGGCTGACCACGTACAGGTGATCGGTGTGCTCCGGCAGCTCGCCGCGCAGACGCAGGTAGCGCAGCACCACATCCACGGTGGTGTCGGCGCGCACCGTCACCACATCCGGGTTCATCAGGCGCCCGGCGCTGTCCTCGTCGTAGGACAGCACCTGCTCCAGGCGCTCGCGATTCTCGCGGTCCATCGACTTCAACACTTCGTCGATCACCGTATCCGGCAGATCCTCGACCAGATCCGCCAGATCGTCGATGTCGAGATCCTCGACCGCCGCGACCAGTTCGTCCTGGTCCATGTCCGCGATCAGGCTTTCGCGCACGTCCTCGCCGACGTGGACCAGCACCTCGCCGTCGTCCTCGGGATCGACCAGCCCCCAGACCACGCCGCGTTTGCCGGGCGGGAGGGATTCGAGCAGATTGCCGATCTCGGCCGGCGACAGCGTGTTGACCAAGCGCCGGACGGGGCCCAAGCGGCCGCTGTCGAGCGCGTCGGAGAGCAGACGCAGCTGACGCGCGGTCTTGTCGTGGCGGATGGTCTCGGCCATGCGGGTCTCCCGTGGCGGGTCATCGCACCGACGGGGCGCGACAGGGGTCAGGTGTCCATGCGGGAATTATCGCCGGTCGCGGCGGGGATGGACACCCCCGCCCGCAATACATCACAAATCACCGCGAGAATGATGCCGCGCGTGCGGCTGACGACAATGAACGACGGATGGTTTTGCCGGCGCTTCGCTCAGACTGTCATCCCGAGCGCATGCGAGGGGCCTGTTTTCGATCGCTATGTCCACAAAGGCTGGGAGGCAGCCAGCCACCTTTGCTCTTGTGGGAGCGACGCGAGTCGCAATGCTTCTGCATTTTTTTCAAAAAAGGACTGTGGCCGGATGCGTTCGGCAACCAGAACATCCTCGCTGCCTTGCGGGTCAAAGCGAAGAGATACGGTCTACGATCAAACGTGTCGCAGTTCGTCGCGACTTGCGTCGCTCCCACAAGAGCAACTGCGGCTTTCGCCAGATCAAACCGCGTCCCCGCCCCGCCCCGGGCATCCCCAATTCAACATCGGCGTGCCGGCAGGCAGGACACGACGGAACATCGCGACCCGCTTCGCTTTCGGATTGACGACCACCGGGTGCTGCGCGGCCTGCAGCAGCGGCAGATCGGCGCTGCTGTCGGAATACGCTTTTTCGACCGGCACGTTGAAACCCGCGTCGCGGATCATCGTCATCTTCATCCGGTAGTGGCAGTGGCGCACCGCGCCGATGGCGCCGTATTTCGGACCGACCTGTGTGCCGATCACCGGCAGATCCTCGTGCGCGACGAAGGCGAGGATCTCGCGCGCCAGTTCCGGCGGCGCGCCGGTGGCGATGATCACGCGGTCGCCGGCTTCGCGATGCGCGCGCAGCACGTCGAGCGCGATCGGCAACAAGCGCTGTTGGATGACATCGGTATGCGCGGCGACATAACGATCGATCGCGGCGTTGAAGTCGGCGACGGTGCGCATGCCGAGCGTACCGACCCAGACGAAGGCGGAAATGCCGCGGCGGCGGGTGGGCATGAACGCGATCATCGGGCCGAACACCGGCGCGATCAGCAGCGCCAGCAGCTTGCGCCACAGAGCGCGTTCGATCAGCCACTTGAACAGATGGCTGCCGGAATCGCCGTCGTACAGCGTGTGATCGAAATCGAACACCACCAGCGGCGCGTCGGTAGCCGGCACGGGATAGCGATTCATGCGGCGAAGAACAGACGCTGCAGGGCCGCGCCCGGGTCCGGATCGCGCATGAAGGATTCGCCGACCAGGAAGGCATCGATGCCGGCGGCGCGCATGTCGGCGACATCCTCGCGAGTGGCGATACCGCTTTCGGTGACCAGGATGCGGTCGGCGGGCATCGCGGACTTCAGCGACAGCGTGGTCGCGAGCGACACCTCGAAGGTACGCAGGTTGCGATTGTTCACGCCGATCAGCGGCAGGCGGCCGTCGATGGCCGGCAGCGCCAGCGCGCGCGTCAGTTCATCGGCATCGTGGACTTCCACCAGCACGTCGAGACCGATGTCCATGGCTTCGCGATACAGCGACGACAGCTGCGCATCATCGAGCGCAGCGACGATCAGCAGGATGCAGTCGGCGCCGAGCACGCGCGCCTCGACGATCTGATACGCATCGACGGTGAAATCCTTGCGCAGCACCGGCAGCGCGCACGCGGCGCGCGCCTGCTGCAGATAGGCATCGGCGCCCTGGAAGAAATCGATATCGGTCAATACCGACAGACAGGCCGCGTCGCCGGTTTCGTAACTGCGGGCGATGGCGGCGGGGTCGAAATCCTCGCGGATCACGCCTTTCGATGGGCTGGCTTTCTTGACCTCGGCGATCACCGCCGGTTTGCCGGCGGCGCGCTTGGCTTCGACCGCGGCGACGAAGCCGCGGGTCGGCGGCGCATCGGCCAACTGCGCACGCAGCGCGTCCAGCGGTACGCGCGCGCTGCGTTCGGCGATTTCTTCGGCTTTGCGATCGAGGATGCGCTGCAGGATATCGGCGCGTCCGGCGCCGTGGGCAGCGTTGCTGATTTCTTGGCTCATGGGGCGGTCTTGGCGATCCAATCGTAGGCGCGTTCGACTTTGGCGACGCGGAGGATGTAGCGGGTGTACCAGTCGCTGCGGCCGCGCGCGCGGGTGGCGGCGTGTTCGGCCTGATGCTTCCAGCCGAGGATGTCGTTCTCGCTGCGCCAGTAACTCACGGTGATGCCGACGCCATCGGCGTCGCGCACCGATTCCGCGCCGAGATAGCCGGGCTGCTGCGCGGCCAGCGTCATCATCCGTTCGGCGGCTTCGGCATAGCCGTCGGCGTCCTCATCGTTGCGCAGCGAACTGAACACCACCGCGTAGTACGGCGGCGCGGGCGTGTCTGCGAAACGTGCATCCTCTAAGCGCGAGTCGTTCATGACGCGCCGAGTTTCTGCGTGGTGTCGATGAAATGTTCGAGCTTGGCGCGGGCATCGCCGCTGGCGATGGCGATGCGCGCGGCTTCGATACCGTGGGCGATGCTGTCGGCGCTACCGGCGACGTACAGCGCCGCGCCGGCGTTGAAGCACACGATGTCGCGCGGCAGACCCGGTTTGTTTTCCAGCGCCTCGATCAGCATCGTTTTCGATTCTTCGGCATCTTCCACGCGCAGGTTGCGGCTGGCGGCCATGCCGATGCCGAAATCCTCGGGATGGATTTCGTATTCGCGGACTTTGCCGTCGCGCAGTTCGCCGACCAGCGAGGCGGCGCCGAGCGACAGTTCGTCCATGCCGTCGCGGCCCCAGACCACCAGCGCGCGCTCCGCGCCGAGTTCCTGCAGCACGCGCGCCTGGATACCGACAAGATCCGGATGGAACACGCCCATCAGGATGTTCGGCGCACCGGCGGGATTGGTCAGCGGGCCGAGGATGTTGAAGATCGTGCGCACGCCCATCTCGCGACGCACCGGCGCGACCGCCTTCATCGCCGGATGATGCAGCGGCGCGTACATGAAGCCGATGCCGGTCTGCTCGATGCAGGCCGCGACCTGTTCGGGCCGCAGTTCGATGTTCGCGCCCAACGCTTCGAGCACGTCGGCGCTGCCGGATTTCGACGACACGCTGCGATTGCCGTGCTTGGCGACTTTCGCGCCCGCGGCGGCGACCACGAAAATGGTGGCGGTGGAGATATTGAAGGTGTGCGCGCCGTCGCCGCCGGTGCCGACGATATCCACCAGATGACGACGGTCGGCGATCTCGACCTTGTTGGAGAACTCGCGCAGCACCGATGCGGCGGCGGCGATCTCGCCGACGGTTTCCTTCTTCACCCGCAGGCCGGTGAGGATCGCGGACATCATCGCCGGCGACACTTCGCCGCGCATGATCTGACGCATCAGATCGACCATTTCGTCGTGGAAGATCTCGCGATGCTCGATCGTCCGCTGCAGGGCTTGTTGGGGCGTGATCGACATGGGTGGCCGCGGACTCGAAGGATGGATGCGTGGAAACGCTGGGGGCGACGGCCGAGCGACGAGGCTCAGGCCGCGCGGGCGAGGAAATTCTTCAGCAGCGCGTGCCCGTGTTCGGTCAGGATCGATTCCGGGTGGAACTGCACGCCTTCCACCGGATGCTCGCGATGACGCAGGCCCATGATCTCTTCGACGGTGCCGTCGTCGTTCTCGGTCCAGGCGGTGACTTCGAGGGCATCGGGCAGGCTGCCCTGGGCCACGACCAGCGAGTGGTAACGGGTGGCTTCATAGCCATCGGGGAGGCCGGCGAACACGCCCTTGCTTTCGTGGCGGATGCGCGAGGTCTTGCCGTGCATGATCCGGCCGGCGCGGATGACATCGCCGCCGTAGGCCTGACCGATGCTCTGATGGCCCAGGCAGACGCCGAAGATCGGAACGCGATGGCCGAGTTCGCGGATCACCGCCACCGACACCCCAGCCTCGTTCGGCGTGCAGGGGCCGGGCGAAATCACGATGCCGGACGGGTTCAGCGCGTCGATTTCGGCGACCGTGAGCTCATCGTTGCGCACCACTTTCACGTCCGCACCCAGCGTCTGCAGGTACTGCACGAGGTTGTAGGTGAAGCTGTCGTAGTTGTCCAACATCAGTATCACGACAGCGGTCTCGCGGAAGCGGAGGAACGCGCAATTTATCAGGAAGCCCCGAAAACTTCGCCCCGGCGCGTGTCCGGGGCGCATCGCATCGCAGTACGCCCCCGGATGCCCGGCGGATCAGCGGCGGTCGTCGAGGCGGTCCGACGCACCACGGCGGGTCATGGGCATCGCCGCCGAGGCGGGTTTGGCCGCGGCGGCCGCCTGCACGCTCTGGCCCGGTCGGGACTTGCGCGGGGTCGGGCGCACGGTGACGACGAAGCCTTCGGCAGTCTGCGATTCCACTTTCACCCGGAATGCATAGTCCGGAGAAATCCAGGTTTCGCCGACCTTGAACATGCTGCCTTCGTTGTTGGCGCGGTTGGCCGGCGGCTTGTCGGCATCCATGCTCCAGGCCGGCTCGCCGCGCGAAGTCAGCACCTCGTGGATGATCACCGCATCGCCGGCGAGGCGATTTTCGTAGCTGCCGGTGCGCTTGCGCACTTCGACCGTGTAGTAGCGGCTCGACTGCTCCGGATAATTGAGGATCAGCATCTGGGTGTTGGACGAACCCGGCAGGCTGATGCGGTCCATGGTCACGGAGGCCGCGCCCGCGCCGGCGGCGACCGTCCGCTTGCGCGCGGTCGCGACCCAGCCCAGCCGATTGCGCGAATAGACGTTGATGTGTTTCGGCAGCGAACCGTAGGTGGCGTTGCTGACCGCATTGTTCCAGGCGTCGCTCATCACGTCCCACGGGTTGTCGTAGGGGTCGCTGTCGGCGTCGGCGTTGTTGGCGTGCGGCAGGCCGTAGGCGTGGCCCATTTCGTGGGACAGCGGCGCGAGGTTGCCGAACGACCACGGCGGGTTCCAGGTGGTGCTCCAACATTTGTTGACGCCATCGAGCAGGGCGCAGCGGCCGCCGCCCCAGGCGAAACCGTCGAGGTCGCCGTTGAACATCATGTTGACGCCCTGCACGCCGCCGTTGAGCGCGAAGTTGACGTTGGCGTCGTGCGCGGCGACGCAATCGGTGAACAGCTTGCCGAGGTCGGCCTTGTCCTTGCCCGCTTCGTCCTTGGTCACATAGACGCTGCGCGGCTCCGGCAGGCTGGCCCAGCCGTAGGCCATGCTGCCGGCGAGGTTGATCTGGCCGTAGGACACTTCCTGCCAGTAGTGGTCCAGCTGACCGATGCCGGTGCCGTACTGCGACTGGAAGAAGCTCAGGGTTTTCTGCTCGGTGGCGATGTCGCTGAACCTGCACATCAGCGTGACCCAACTGGTCACGCCGGTGATCTTCTGGCCGCCCTGCGCAGGCGCACGGGCGCTCACGCGGGTACGCGAGGCGGAGGACGCGGGCATCAGGTCGCCGGCGAGGTCGTCGATGGGCACGATCGCATCGATGACCCGCACCGCACGGCCACTGCTTTTCGCCCTGGCGGTGGTGGTCGACACCGCGATCCGGCGGCCGTAGAGCGCATACAGATCGTCGGCGGCGTGCAGTGCCTGGCCGGGGTCGAGCGCATGACGCCCGCCGGCATCGTCGACCAGGGTGACGTGGAAACGATCGCCCGGCGCTTGGCCGACCTGACCCTCGCTGGCTTTCGCCGCCGCGCCGGGGTCGCCCCAGACCAGCTCCAGGCGGCCGGTCATCGTGTGTGCTGCGGCGGTCCTGCCGGTCGTGCCTTCCATGCGTCTGGCGGCGTCGACCTGCATACCGCAGGCCAGCGCCAGAACGGTCAAGACGCATGCGCGAAGAATTCGCATGGGGTCGCTCCGGTTGGATTTTCAGGAAGAGGTACAGGGTCGCCGGGATCGTAGCACCGCGTTCCACGGCAAGTCGGGACCGATGCCCCGGTTCGGGCACGGTAAGCTGTCCGGCCCACGCCCGACCGTCCGCCGCCATGCCCTATCTCGAACTCTCCCTGCATTGCCGCGAATCCGAGCAGCCGCGCTACGAAAACGCGCTGGAGGACGTGGGCGCGCTGGCGGTGACCCTGCTGGATGCCGACGCCGAGACGCCGAACGAGCGCGCGATCCTGGAACCCGGCGTCGGCGAAATGCCGATCTGGGGCGAGGTCGCGCTGTCGGCGCTGTTCGCCGAAGATGCCGACCCGCTGCTGCTGCTGGCGGCGCTGGAAGCCTTCGACCCCGGCCTGGACTGGTCGCGGGCCGGCTTCCGCAAGGTCGAGGATCAGGACTGGGAGCGCGCCTGGATGGATCAATACGTACCGCTGCATTTCGGCGCCCGCACCTGGATCGTGCCGTGGAACCACGACCTGCCGGAAGGCGCCGACGCCGCCGATGCCGCGGTGATCCGGCTCGACCCGGGGCTGGCGTTCGGCTCCGGCACCCATCCGACCACCTCGCTCTGCCTGCAGTGGCTGGACGATCTGGCGGCGCGCGGCGAACTGCAGGGGCAGGCCGTACTCGATTTCGGCTGCGGCAGCGGGATCCTCGCGCTCGCCGCGCTGAAACTGGGCGCCGGCCGCGCGGTGGGCGTGGACAACGATCCGCAGGCGATCCTCGCCACCCACGACAATGCCGAACGCAACGGCGTCGGCGACCGCATCTCGGTACATTTGCCGGCGGACGAAGCGGCGGCGACCTATCCGATCGTCGTCGCCAATATCCTGGCCGCGGCGCTGGATGCGCTGGCCGACACGCTCGCCGCACGGGTCGCGCCCGGCGGCCGCATCGCGCTGTCGGGGATTCTCAAGGGCCAGGAAGACGAACTGCTGGTGCGTTACGGCGCCTGGTTCGACGATCTGCGCGTCGCCCGCGAGGACGACTGGGTGCGGATCGACGGCCGCCGCCGGTGATGCCGTGGTCGGCAATGCCCCCGGTAATGATGCAGCCGTCGCTGTTCGCGAACGGGCGCACGGCTTGTGTCATTCGACCGTGATTCAATAGCCCCATGTTCATCAACTGCCCCTACTGCCGCACGCTGGTCTCGACCGATCCGGTCACCGACCTGCCGCCGACCCATTGCCCGCAGTGCATGAGCCTGTTGCGACGCGATGAAACGGTGGAAGACGCAGCGGATACCGAAGGCGACGGCGCACCGCTGGATCTCGTCGCGCTGATGAACACGCCGGTGACGGCGACGGAAACAAGAACGGAATCGAAGACGCAAACGAAGATAGACACAGAGACGACTGTCGCCGCAGATGCGGAAACGCCGGTCGACAGTGAAGTGGAAACCGTTCGCGATGACGACGCGATCGCCCTCGCATCGACCACGACAGCATCGACTGCAACAACATCCACCGCCGCACCCACACCCGGCAAATCCGCATCGCGCGCGATGCCCAGTTTTGCGCGCGGCATTTCCGCTGCGACCAAAGGCCCGCGCGAACGCTGGATACTGGCGGTCGTCGTTGCGCTGGTCGTGCTGCTGATCCTGCAACTGCTGCTCGCGGATCGCGCGCGCCTGTCCGCCGATGCGCGCTGGCGGCCGACGCTGCATGTATTGTGCGCCGCGCTGTTCTGCGACCTGCCGCCATGGCGCGAACCCACCGCGTTCACCCTGGTGCAGCGCGACGTCCGTCAACACCCCAGCACTCCCGGCGCACTCCGCGTCTCAGCGACATTCCGCAACGATGCGCGCTGGTCGCAGCCCTGGCCGCGTTTGCGGCTGACGCTCTCCGACGTCAACGGTCGACCTGCCGGCGAGCGCGACTTCCGCGCCGAAGACTATCTGGGCGGACCCGCCAGCCAGCCCGAACTCGCGAGTGGCGAAAGCGCGACCGTGGCGATGGACATCCTGGAACCCGCCGCACAGATCGTCGGTTACGATTTCAGCTTTCGCTGAACGTGCTTCGCTGAACGTGCTTCGCTGAACATGCGCACTGAAGTGTTGTGCGCGCCGAGTGTCGCGCACATCCGGTTTCGCGTCGTCGAATGTCTCGCGCGCGGTCAACGCGAAAGCGCTGGATGTCCGGCCAAGACATGCACGAATCGACATGACGCACGCACGATCAAGCACTTGCCGACATCGATGCGCCGACCGCATCGCCATTCATCGGGGAACCCCACCATGCGCCCGCTTTTTTCGCGAATCGTCATGGCAGCCGGCGGCGACCCACGCTAGACTCCCCTCCCCCTTGTCGCCCTGCGACACGGCAACGGCCAGGGATGGGGCCGATGCGACGACGCGCTACCAGAGAGATCCCGCTTGAACGCCGAACGCCATGACCCCAGCACCCGCCAGGCTGCGCGAACGCCACTGCGCGAACATGTCGCCAATTCCGTGCGCCGCTACATCGGCGATCTGAACGGATCGGACGCCGCGAATCTGTACGAGATCGCGCTGCGCGAACTCGAGATCCCGCTGTTCGCCGAAGTGCTGCTGCACTGCGACGGCAACCAGAGCCGCGCCGCGGCGATGCTCGGCATCCATCGCGCCACGCTGCGCAAGAAGTTGAAGGACTACGGACTGGGCTGACCCGCAAGTCGACGCTGGCGGGCCGGGTCGCGAGCCCGACGGCAGCGTATGGCGACGGCCGCAGCCGTGGCCGCAGAGTGGGACGGCACGGACCGTATAATCGCCGTTTCCGTCTCCGCATCTCCCCCTCATGACCCAGCCTCTGCCCAGCGCCCCGGTGACGATCCGCCGCGCGCTGTTGTCCGTGTCCGACAAGACCGGTCTGCTCGACCTCGCCCGCGCGCTCGCGGCCCGCAACGTCGAACTGCTGTCCACCGGCGGCACTGCCAAAGCCATCCGCGACGCCGGCCTGCCGGTGCGCGATGTCAGCGAGGTCACCGGCTTCCCGGAAATGATGGATGGCCGCGTGAAGACGCTGCATCCGCTGGTCCACGGCGGCCTGCTCGGCCGCGCCGGCATCGACGACGCAGTGATGGCCGCACACGGCATCGGCGCAATCGATCTGCTGGTGCTGAATCTGTATCCGTTCGAAGCAGTGTCGGCGAATCCCGACAGCACGATGGACGAGATCATCGAGAACATCGACATCGGCGGTCCGGCGATGCTGCGTTCCGCTGCGAAAAACTACGCACGCGTCGCGGTCGCCACCGACCCGGCGCAATACGAAGCTATCCTCGAAGAATTGAATGCGAACGACGGCGCGCTATCGGCGAAGACGCGGTTCGCGCTGTCGGTGGCCGCGTTCAATCGCGTCGCACAGTACGACGCCGCGATCAGCAATCATCTGTCCGCGATCCAGGACGACGGCAGCCGCGCGCTGTTTCCGGCGCAGAGCAACAGCAACTTCGTCAAAGTGATGGATCTGCGCTACGGCGAAAACCCGCATCAGCAGGGCGCGCTCTATCGCGACCTCTGGCCGGTGCCGGGCACGCTGGCCACGTTCACGCAGCTGCAGGGCAAGGAACTCAGCTACAACAACCTCGCCGACGCCGATGCCGCCTGGGAATGCGTGCGCCAGTTCGAAGCGCCGGCCTGCGTCATCGTCAAACACGCCAACCCCTGCGGCGTGGCCGAAAGCGGCGACTGCGCGCAAGCGTATGAACTCGCCTACGCCACCGACCCCACCTCGGCGTTCGGCGGCATCATCGCGTTCAACACGCGGCTGGATGCGGCCACCGCGAAAACCATTCTCGACCGCCAGTTCGTCGAAGTGCTGATCGCGCCGGATTACGACGACGGCGCGCTGGACTACGCAAAGAAGAAGGCCAACGTCCGCGTGCTGCGCATCCCGCACGGCGACGGCCGCAACAACATCGACGTCAAGCGCGTCGGCTCCGGCCTGCTGATGCAGACCGCCGACATTCGCGAAGTCACCGCCGACGAACTGAAAGTGGTGACCAAACTCGCGCCGACCGCTGAGCAACTCGGCGACCTGCTGTTCGCGTGGCGCGTGGCGAAGTACGTGAAGTCGAACGCGATCGTCTACGTCAAGGACAAGCGCACCGTCGGCGTCGGCGCCGGCCAGATGAGCCGCGTGGTCAGCGCGAAGATCGCCGCGCTCAAGGCCGACGAAGCCGGATTGATCGTGCCCGGCTCGGTGCTGGCCAGCGACGCCTTCTTCCCGTTCCGCGATGGCGTGGACGCCGCGGCCGCCGCCGGCATCAAAGCGATGATCCAACCCGGCGGCTCGATGCGCGACGCGGAAGTCATCGCCGCGGCGGACGAACACGGCATCGCGATGGTGTTCACGGGCATTCGGCATTTCCGTCACTGAGACTCCATGATGCGCCTGACCTCTCTCGCTCTCACGCTTCTTCTGGCCATCCTTCCCGGTGCGGCCAACGCCTCCGGTTTCGGCTGGTATGTCTGCTCGGTCGAGTGGGCGGACTTCACCGAAACCGTACAAGGACTGCGCGAGGAAGCCGCCGATCTGCTGGGCGAAAGCGACAAACCCAAGTTGCGCGCCTATCTGCAACTGCAGGCCGACAGCCAGATCGTCGATCACTGCGAGGGCATTAGCGAAGGGCCTTCCAGCGCCGAATTCTACAGCCGCGATCTGACCGCCTACGCGCTTGGCGTGCAGGCATCCGCCGGCGTCAAGGATTCCTATTTCCGTTTTTTCAAGAATCCACCGGACCTCATCGCGATCGAAAAACGCGGAACCCGCCATTTCATCGACCCGATCTATTTCGCACTGTCGCCCGAGCAGGTCAAGGGCTTCCACGACGAAGTCGCGACGATGAACCGGCGCGAGCACCCGCGCGCATACCGCTCACTCCTGAAACATCTCGAGGCGGTCCTGCTCAAGACGATGCACGACGACTGGGGGTGGGCGAACACCAACGAGAGCGCCCAGGAAATCGGCGATAAGTTCGGCAATGGCGAGCGTGGCCTGATCTTCTATGGCCACGACTGACATCATCGTCCGCGACGCTGTCGATGCGGATTTCGACCGCATCGTCGCGCTCAACGCCGCTGTCGTGCGCGAAACCAGCACGATGGACATCGCGCGGCTGCAGCAACTGCACGCGCTCGCCTTCCATCACCGGGTCGCCGTCGTCGATGGCGACATCACCGGCTTCCTGCTGGCGATGCGCGACGGCGCCGCTTACGCCAACGACAACTTCGACTGGTTCGCGTCGCGTTATCCGCGGTTCGTCTATGTGGACCGCATCGTCGTCGATGCCGCAGTTGCGGGCAAAGGCATCGGGCGGCGGCTGTACGACGATCTTTTCGAGCGCGCACGGTCGCTCTACATCGGCATCGTCGCCTGCGAATACAATCTCGAACCACCCAATCCCGCATCGAAAATCTTCCACGACCGCTTCGGCTTCACCGAAGTCGGCAGGCAGCACGTGGCCGGCGGCGCCAAGCTGGTGTCGCTGCAGATCGCGGACGTTTCGAAATTTCCGGCACGATGACAGACGTCCCGACGACATCCGCCACCACACACAGGAACCATCGCATGCAACTGCGCTCCATTTTGTTTGCCATCACGTGCAGCTCGGCGCTGCTCGCATCTCCCGCCTTCGCGCTGACGCCGCTGGCCGCGGGCCATGTGTCGGATGCCGAAGCCGTGCGCCTGCTGCGCGAGGTCTATCGCGAGAAGGCGACACTCAAGGGCGACTGGTCCGCATCCGCCACCGCGCGCAGCGAAGACGAGATCGCGCCGACCTCGCGCACCGTCTGCGCAGACAGCGGCGCGGGCAATCCCGGGCCGCGGCGCATCGCTGTCTGCACGTCGTTCGCGGACGCCGGCCACGCCCAGCCCGGCGAAGTCGACCTCTTCCTTCTGCTCGATCCGCGCGGAAAGCAGAAGCAGGCGCGCATCGGCGCGAGCGAGCGCGGCCTGCAGACGAACGGTTGGGGCACACCCGGCGACGTGAGCTTTTTCGAAGTCGGCCCGGGCCGTATCGCATTCGCATTGGACTCGGCATTCACCAACATGGGCTGGACCGTCTCGAGCCGCTCGCTCTATCACGCGGAGAGCGATCGTTTCGAATCGCTGCTGACCGTGGGCACGGGCCGCGACAACAGCGGCGTCTGCGACCCGGATGAAGACCGCACCTGCAAACGCAAATCGGTGGCCCTGGAATGCACGCTGGTCGCCAATCGCAGCGGCGGCGGCAAGTTCTATCCGCTCGATCTCGTCGTCGAAGGCCAGCAGGCAGGCAAGCCGGTGAAGCGCACCCTCGCGATTCCCTATCGCGACGGCGCATACCAGCCGTCGGCCGCGCTGCTGCAGAAGCAAGGCTGCGACGAAGGCGTTTGAGCCCTTCGCCGAAGACGACCACGACCCACGCCAGGACACCGACATGACAATGATTGCCCGCATCGCACGTTCGCTCGCGCTCGCCGCGGCACTCTGCGCACCGGCGCTGTCGCAGGCGCAGGACACTTCGTCTGCGCCGGCCGCCACCGTCGACAATCCGTTGTCGCAGGCCGTCGCCGACCAGTTCGCCGCGGGCTGCCAGGACATGATCGCGACCTCGATGCCGGACTCGATCCGCGAGGATGCCGGCAAGGACGCTACGCCCGAGTTGATCGCGGAAATGGTCGCCGTGGGCCAGGCCGGCATGTGCGAGTGCTTCGTCGACGCGATCCGCCGCCAGCCCGATGCGGGTCTGGGCGCATCGGTGATGGAAAAAATGGAACCGCAGTTCAACGCCTGCATGGCCGCCGCGCTCAAACCGCGGATGGCGCGCATCTGCGCCGAAACGCAGCGCACCGGCGCCGACGATACCGCGCCCGACTGCGCCTGCATGACGGACGCCGTTGCCGCACTCGACGACGACACGCTCGGCGCCGGCGCGAACGATCTGTTCGACGTACTCGATTCCACCCGCGACGTTCCCGCCTCCGCCGGCGCGCTCGGCGAGGCCGCGCGCGGCTGCGCCCCGAAGCGCTGAGGCGCGGCCGGCGCCGGCACCGGCACCGGCGCGTCGATGGTCTTGCGCCATTCCGCATTCCTTTTCTCAGTTTCTGCGAGGATTTCCGTCATGAAGGTTCTGGTCATCGGTTCGGGCGGCCGCGAACACGCCCTCGCCTGGAAGCTCGCGCAGTCCAAGCGCATCGCCGAAGTGCTGGTCGCACCGGGCAACGCCGGCACCGCCACCGAAGCGAAGTGCCGCAATGTCGAGGTGAAAGCGACCGACATCGACGGCCTGGTCGCGCTGGTGCGTGCGGAAAATATCGCGGTCACCGTGGTCGGTCCCGAGGCGCCGCTGGTCGCGGGCGTGGTCGACCGTTTCCGCAGCGAAGGCCTGCGCATCTTCGGGCCGACCGCCGCGGCGGCTCAGCTCGAAGGCAGCAAGGCGTTCGCGAAGGATTTCCTCGCCCGCCACGGCATCCCGACCGCGTACTACGCGGTGCATACCGAAGTCGATGCCGCACTCGCCTACATCCGCGACAAAGGTGCGCCGATCGTAGTGAAGGCCGACGGTCTCGCGGCCGGCAAGGGCGTGATCGTGGCGATGACGCTGCAGGAAGCCGAAGACGCGGTACGCGACATGCTCTCGGGCAATGCCTTCGGCAGCGCCGGTTCGCGGGTGGTGATCGAGGAATTCCTCGACGGCGAGGAGGCGAGTTTCATTTCGATGGTCGACGGCGTAACCGCATTGCCGATGGCCACGTCGCAGGATCACAAGCGCGTCGGCGACGGCGACACCGGCCCCAACACCGGCGGCATGGGCGCGTACTCGCCCGCGCCGGTGGTCACGCCCGAAGTGCATGCGCGCGTCATGCGCGAAGTGGTGGAGCCCACCGTGCGCGGCATGGCCGCCGACGGCGTGCCGTTCACCGGCTTTCTCTACGCCGGGCTGATGATCGACGCCGACGGTGCGCCGAAAGTGATCGAGTTCAACGTGCGCTTCGGCGACCCGGAAACCCAGCCGGTGATGCTGCGGCTGGAGTCCGATCTGCTGGATCTGGTCGAAGCCGCCATCGACAACCGTCTGCATGCGGTCGATGCGCGCTGGAATTCAAAACCCGCATTGGGCGTGGTGATGGCGGCGGCGCATTATCCCGAGACGCCGAAGGCCGGCGATGTCATCCGCGGTCTGCATGTGCCGCAGGCGATCGGCACCAAGGTCTTTCACGCCGGCACGCAGCTCGACGACGACGGCAACGTGGTGACCAGCGGCGGCCGCGTGCTGTGCGTGTGCGCGCTGGGGCTCACGGTGGCGGCTGCGCAACACGCCGCCTATGCGGCGATGACGAATATTGCCTGGGAGGGCGAATTCCACCGCAACGATATCGGCTGGCGCGCGATCGCGCGCGAGGCCTGACAGGCGGTTGAAACAGCGTGTCGGCGCGGCCATGGAAGGCCACGCCGACGATCAACGCCCGCGCTTGGCCGCCTTGGCCGGCGCGTTGTGCTTCGCGAGTTCTTCGATCAGGCTGCGGACCAGCTTGCGCTGCGTCGCCGGCAGCTTGAGGAAGGTTTCGATGGCGAGCTGGTCGTGCGGATTCATCCGCCACTCGCCGCGGTTTTCGCGCACCCGCTTGTCGTCGCCGTACTGCAATTGCTGCGGCTCGATCGACAGCATCTTGGCCAGGGCGCGCAGATTGGCCTGACGCGGCATGGCGCGGCCGTTCAGCCAGCCGGAGATCGCCTGCTGGGAGACGGGCTCGCCGCCGAACCGCGCCAACAGCCGGACCAGTTCGGCCGGACTCTCGCTCATGCCAGCCTGGCGCAGGGCCGCGCGGAGGCGGTCGCTAAAAGCATCTTGTTCCGTTTTCATGCGCCGACCTTAGGCCGGCGCCGAACGCGATGTGAAAACCGGGGTTGTTGCCGATATTCAATTTATGTTGTGGCGCAGCATGGCCCGGGAGGACGAAGGCATCGTCCCGGAGCCGAGCCGCCGACGCGCGCGATCACCCCCGCTTGCCGCCGGCTCCCGATCTGAAGAATTCCTCGATCAGATGCCGCAGCAGTTTTCGCTGCGCGGTCGGCAGGCGCAGAAACGCTTCGATCGCCAACTGATCGCGCGGATCCAGACGCCACTCTCCCCGCGATTCGCGTACGCGCTTGCCGTCATCGCCGTACTGCAATTGCTGCGGTTCCACCGACAGCATCTTCGCCAGCGCCCTCAAATTGGCCTGCCTTGGCATGGCGCGCCCCTTCAACCAACCGGAGACGGCTTGCTGGGAGACGGGCTCGCCGCCGAAACGGGCGAGCAGGCGCACCAGTTCGACGGGGCTCTCGCCAACCCCCGCCCGTTGCAAGGCAGCGCGCAGCCGTTCGCTGAACGCGATGTGTTCATTGCTCATCACCTGACGTTAGGCCGGTGCACGCCGGCGTTGGAAAGTTATGATTTGTACGTTATCAAACTTTTTGTTAGCTTGCATCCTCACAAACCAGGGAGGGTGGCGATGTCCACGGTACGGAACAGGTGGTCGGGCAGGGCTCCGGCAAACAAATCCTTCGCCGCAAACTCCGCACGGGCAGCCACCGGCGCCCCGGCGCCCGTACGTGCCGACTCCCCGGCGCCACCGCTTCACGCGGCGCTGGATTACTGCACGCGCCGTTTGCTCGCGGCGCTCGACGCGACGGGCAACGGGCGCACCGTCGATGTCCATGCCGGTGCCGCACTCGCGGCACAGTTGACGCCGGCCAGCGACCGGCTGTTGCGCTGGTGGTTCTCGGCCGACACCTGCCGGGCGCGGATCGACAACTTCCACTTCGCGCAGCGCGAGTCGATCCTGCATACGATCCTCGCGTATGAGCTGCTGCGCTCCGACGACCCGGCGCTACTGTACCGGCGCGCCTGCGGGCCGCCGCCCGTCGCGGACACGCCGTTGGTCGCGAACGCGCGTTACCGCTTGCGGCTGACACCCGGCGGCGGTGCGCGCTGGGTGCTGCAGGCCTTGTTGGTGTGGTGGTGGGCGAACGCCGCCGTCCGCGCCGATGCCGGCTGCGGATCGGCTGCCGACGCTTGTTTGCAGCTGATCGCTGCGACGCCGGGCATTCGACGCAATCTGCAGGAAGCCCTGTTCGGACGCGCGGATCGCCATGCAGCATCGGACCAGAACTTGGATTTGGACCTGGGTCGCAGCAGTCTGCTGCGGCATGCGCGACTGTTCCTGCCGCCCGACCTGCGCGCGCCGTTCCGCGATTGGCTGCGGATGCAATCGCAGCATGACGACGGCAAGGTGCAGATCGTCGAAAGCGTAGAGCGTCTCAGCGATGGCCCGGCACTGACGCTGGTGGCGATGTCCGGCGCAGACGTTTCCGCCACCGGATCATCGCGCTCCGGCTTGCGGCTGCAGGTCGACGTGATGCTGGCCGGAGACTCGGACATCGCCATCGTCGATGCGCCGCTGGAACGCATGATCCGGCGCGGGGCGGCAAAGCTACCGATGCTCGAAGCGACAGCAGCGCTGCGCCTGCCCGCGCTGCGGATGAAACCGGCGCAACGCCACGGGCTGCGGCCGCGCTTGCTCCGCAGCCACCCTGCCCTGCTGCGGGCAGGTATCGATGCATTGATCCTGCGCGAACCCGGCTTCGCGACGCTCGATCCTGCGCGGCGGCCGCGGATGCTGGTGCTGTGCGATGCGGCCTCATCGCTGCCCGCCGCGCGACGATTCCTGATCGACAGCGGCTTCGCGCCCGGCACCATCGCCATCGGCGGCGACCGGACGTGCCGCAACGAGGTGCGCGCGGTCGTGGACGCGTTGCCGGCGCGGTCGACGCTCGCCGATGCCCGGATCTGCGTGGTCGTGGTGTTGCGCACGCATCGTGGCGGCATCGAACCGCTCGTCATCGTTGCCGCAGGCGCCGCGCCGCTGTGGCCAGAGCCCGATTTCGCCGACATCCGCAGCGAGAACCGTGAGCGCGCGATGCACAGACGCGCGCCGCAGAACCTGATCGACGTGCTGTCGGTGATCGAACATCCGCAATGCCACGCCGCGTACGCGCCGCTGCTGCGCGCAGGGCTGTCCGCGCATCGCGCGCACGCCGGCAGGGACACGCAGAGCCAGCGCGATGCGGCCATCGCGCCCATCTTCCAGGCTCCGATCAACAATGCTGCCATCAACCACGCACCTGCCGTCGACGATCCCGCGATCGACGACCTCATCGTCGTCGCACTGCAGAAGCACCCCGCGTCTTTCGATCTCGCGCTGCCCTTGACCTGCGTCGATGGTCCACAGCGTCCGGAACGCCTCAGCGACATGCCGCGGCGGGTGCTGCGGAGGCGTCACGCGCTTGCGGTGCGCAAATCGGTATACGAGTACGAAGGGGGCGGCATCAACGACAGCGGTCTGTGGCGCGCGTTCCTGGAATGCGCGGAATCCGACCCGGAGATCGAAAGCCACGGCCTGATCGATCCACGGCGTCATGGCCCGGTCGCCCGCGAAGCCTGGCTCGCGCAGGGCTTCGCGACGCGCGTCTGGCCGGAGGCGGTGGTCCGCACCGCGAATCGCGTGTATCTGGTGAATTTCCAGCCATTCTGTCCAATCCGGCCACAACCGGCGGACGCCGCCGAGCGCAGGTACGCGCACTGGCTGCGGCGGGTGAACGCACTGCCTCCGATGCAGCGGGATCATCGTGTCTGGTGCCGGGCGATGCTGGCCGCGCCGCTGTTCTGGTCGTGGAAGCGCAGCGAAGGCGCGCTCTCCGCGCTGTTGTCGGCACTGGCCGACGCGGAGGCGTCCACGCGCCGCGACGACATCATCATTTGAACAGGCAAGCCCTGCATCTGTAGGAGGGGCTTCAGCCCCGAGCTTCAAACCATCGTTGCCGCAAAAAAAAGCTCGGGCCTGAAGGCCCTCCTACGCTCGCGACGACGCATCTCTGTTAGTCTCCGCCGGACATCCGCCGGCGCACGCCGGTTATCAGCCGATCCCGCGGAGCGCGCATGGCCTACAACCAGTTCGAACTGTTGCGGCAGCGCCGCTTCCTGCCCTTCTTCCTGGTGCAATCGTTGGGTGCGTTCAACGATAACGTCTATCGCCAGGCGATCATCGGCCTGCTGTTCTGGCTGGGCGTCGACGATCAACAACGCACGCTCTACACCAATCTCGCGCCGGCGCTGTTCATCCTGCCGTTCTTCCTGTTTTCGGCCACCGCCGGGCAAATCGCGGAAAAACTGGAGAAGTCGCGGCTGATCCGCATCACCACCGCGATGGAAATCGCGATCATGTCGGTGGCGGCGATCGGTTTCATGCTGCAGAACATGCCGCTGCTGCTGGTGGCGCTGTTCGGCACCGGCGTGCAGTCGGCGCTGTTCGGACCGGTGAAATATTCGATCCTGCCTTCGGTGCTGAAACCCGAGGAACTCACCGGCGGCAACGGTCTGGTCGAGATGGGCACCTCGATCTCGATCCTGGTCGGCATGATCGCCGGCGGCCTGATCTTCAAACTCGCCGGCGAGTACGGCCCGCAGACCGCCGCCGCCGCCATCATTCTGCTGGCGATGCTGGGCAATGCCGTGAGCCGCCTCATCCCCGCGGTGGATGCCGGCGCGCCGGACCTCAAGGTCCACGTCAATCCGATCCCGGAATCGCGCCGGGTGTTGAAGCTCGCGCGCAAGCAGCTGGCGGTGCGCAACGCGATGTTGGGGGTGTCGTGGTTCTGGTTCGTCGGCACCATGCTGACCGCACAGTTGCCCAGTTACGCCAAACTCAATCTCGGCGGCGACGAAACGCTGTATCTGGTCGCGCTGGGCGTGTTTTCGATCGGCACCGGCATCGGCTCGCTGCTCTGCGAAAAACTCTCGGCGCGCACCGTGGAAATCGGCCTGGTGCCGCTGGGCGCGTTCGGCATGAGCGTGTTCCTGTTCGATCTGTATTTCGCGCGCACCGGCGCGGCGACGGCGACCGGACTGGATGTGCCCGGCTTCCTCGCCCAGCCGGGCGGGTGGCGGGTGACGCTCGACCTCGCCGCGGTCGGCATGTTCACCGGTTTCTTCCTGGTGCCGCTGTTCGCGCTGATCCAGAGCCGCACGCCGCGCAGCGAACTGTCGCGGGTGATCTCTGCGGTCAACATCCAGAATGCGTTCTTCATCGTGATGGCGGCGGTGCTGGGCATCGCGCTGCAGATGGAGCAGTTGAAGATCGGCGACACCACGCTGCCGATGCCGGGCCTGAGCATTCCGCAGTTGTTCCTGTGTCTGGCCATCGCCAACACCCTGGTCGCGATCTGGATCTTCACGATCGTGCCGGAAGTCCTGATGCGCTTCCTCAGCTGGCTGATGGTGCGCTCGTTCTACCGCCTGCGCCTGCACGGCATCGAGAAGCATGTGCCCGACGAAGGCCCGGCGCTGATCGTCTGCAACCACGTCAGCTATCTGGACGCGCTGATTCTCTCGGCAAGCATCCCGCGGCCGGTGCGCTTCGTCATGTACTACAAGATCTTCAACGTGCCGGTAATGCGCTGGATCTTCCGCACCGGCAAGGCCATCCCCATCGCCGGCGCCAAGGAAGATCCTGAGGTGATGCGGCGCGCGTTCGAGGAGATCGACGCGGCGCTGGCCGACGGCCAATTGGTGGGCATCTTTCCCGAAGGCGCGCTGACCCGCGACGGCGGGATCGCGCCGTTCAAATCGGGCATCGAACGGGTGCTGGAACGGCGGCCGGTGCCGGTGGTGCCGATGGCGCTGAAGCACATGTGGACCAGCATGTGGAGCCGGCGCGACGGCCGCCTGGGGCAGATGCGGGTGCCGCGGCGGTTTCGCGCGCATATCGAAGTGCTGGCCGGCGAACCGGTGGACGGCCGCGAAGCCAGCGCCGAACTGCTGGAAGCCAGGGTCCGGGCGCTGCGCGGCGACGACGCCTGACTGCGACGGGAAACGCGCCGACAGGCTTTCCGATTGCAACGGGCCGACCGCGATGGTGCGATTGCGCCGCGCGGAGGAATCGGCACAATGAGGGCAGTACCGCAGCCCGAACCCTTGGGGCCGGCGATCCGCCCGCTCCATTCCCCCGCTTCCCCCTTTCGCTGACGCTTTCCGGAGACTTCGCATGAACACCACCGCCGCACCCGGCAACATCCCCAATCATCTGGCGTGGGCGATCATCGCGACCGTGCTCGCGACCTGCCTGTGCTGCCCGCTCGGCCTGCTCGGCATCGTCGCCATCGTCCAGTCCAACAAGGTCAACAACCTCATCAACCAGGGCGATTTCGACGGCGCGCGGCGCGCGTCCGACAGCGCCAAGACCTGGTGCTGGGTCGCCACCGCACTGGCCATCATCGGCGTGCTGTGGATCACGTTCTCGCTGGCGACCGGCGGCATGGAGAGCTACATGGAGTACATGAAGCAGATGCAGGAACTGCAGAACCGCTGATCGCCCATCCACAGCGGCCCGCAGCGCGGCCGCTGTCCAATCCGTCCGGCCCTTCGCGGCCGGCCGGATGCGGCTTCCCCATCATTCCCGTTGATCCGACCTGTTGATCCGACACCATGCCTTCTTCGCCGACCGGCCCGCACGCCAGCAACGAATTCGTCCCGAACAATCTGATCTGGGCGATTCTCTCGACCCTGTTCTGTTGCCTGCCGCTGGGCATCGTCTCCATCGTCTACGCCACGCAGGTGGACGGCCTCCGCGCTGCGGGCGACATCGCCGGCGCGCGCATCGCGGCGGACAAGGCGCGCTTCTGGGCGATCCTCTCCGCCGTGCTGGTGCCGATCATGATCGCTCTCTGGTTCGTGCTGTTCGGCGGGCTGGCCGTGCTGGGCAGCCTCACGGGTGGCTGACCGGACCGCGATGCCGCTGCGTCCGGCGTCCGCCATCGCGGGCGGTGCCTTGCTGGTCGCGGCCGTCGTCGGCATCTGGCTGTTGCGCAACTACGATCCGAACCTCCCGAACAATCTCTTTCCGCCTTGCTTGTTCAAGGCGTTCACCGGCTTCCACTGCATCGGCTGCGGTCTGACCCGCGCGCTGCACGCGCTGGTTCACGGCGACATCGCCGGCGCCTTCGCCATGAATCCGCTGGCGGTGCTGGTGTTGCCACTGATGCCGCTGATGGTGCTGGATGCCCGCGGCCTCACGCCGGACCGCTTGAAGCCCTTCATGTCGGTGGTGATGATCCCCAAACTGTGGCTGGTGCTGCTGCCGGCCTACTGGATCGCGCGCAATCTGCCGTGGTGGCCCTTCACTTGGCTCGCACCGGGCTGAAGCCGATGACGGCGCAGCATCGTTCATCCGGCCGGTGCTAGCCTTGCCGGCGATGTCTGTCTCCGGCCGCACTCTCTTGTTCCTGTTGTCGCTGTTCTCGGCGTGCTGGCTGTGGCCGGTCGCCGCGCAGGCGCAACAGGCACCCAACCGCTGCACCGGTCCGGCCGGCAACACCATCTATACCGACCGCGCCTGCGCCAGCATCGGCGCCACCGACCGGCTGCCGCGCGGCGCCGCAGGTCAGGCATACCGACAGCGCCGCGGCGGTTGCGCGCGCACCGTGCAGGAACTGATCTACGAGATCACCGCCGCCATCGATGCCCGCGACGTGAACCGCCTTGGCGCCGTGTATCACTGGGTCGGCATGAACGCCACCAGCGGCGACCTCGTTCTCGACCGCCTGCAGACCATCGTCGACCGACCGCTGGTCGATATCGTCGCGCTGCGTGGCGCGAGCGCACCGGTCGTCGCCGACATCCCCATCGAGCCGCCCATGGCGGCGGCCGCCGCAGCCGCGCCGATCACCACGCCAACCATCGCGCCAGGCACCGACACCACCGGCGACGCGGCGCCCGCTCCGCGCCCGGTCGTCCGCCGGACGCTCGTCGGTCTGCGCCTGCAGCAGACGCTCGGCAAGAGCGCGACACCGTCGCAGACCACCCTCGGTCTGCGCAGACACCTCGATTGCTGGTGGATCACGCTGTAAGTCCGCGCTGTAAGACCGCGACCGCGCCGACAGCGACGATTCTGAGACGGCATCCGCGATACGGCAGATGCATGCTGCAACGCAGCTTGCGCACCGTCCCGCCGCATGCAAACCATGTCGATGGGCAAGGTGTCCGGGCCTTCCTCGACAACCATCATCATCCCGACATTGCACACTTCGGCTCGGACGCCGCAATGGAAGGACCAGGGAGAGGTAATCGTATGAAGCGTTCCATGATGTTCATCGCCATCGCCACGGTGGCGACGGTCGGTTTTGCCGCATTTGCCAGTCAGGCCGCCAAGCAACCGCTGTTCTCCAGCATGAAGGCCACCTCGGCCAACCTCGGCGGCGACGCCAGCTATCGCGCGCTGGCCGACAGCCGCGCCACCGAATCGCTGCAACTGGTGCAGGCCGACGCCTCGCAGATCAGCGCCGACAGCGACACGCTGCAGCTCGGGCTGGGCGACACCGGCACCGCGCACATGCGCTACAGCAAGCGCAATCCCGACGGCACCCTCGTGTGGTACGGCAATCTCGGCCAGGATTTCGGTCTGATCGACACGCTTATGGGCAAAGCCAGCGGCGAAATCGCCGACGACCCGAACAACTCGGTGATGATCGTCCGCAACGGCGACAAGCTCACCGGCACCCTCCGTGTCAAAGGCCAGCTGTACTCGCTGCGCCCGCTGCGTTCCGGCGGCCACGCCATCGCCCGCATCGACGAAGCGAAAATGCCCGCCGATCATCCGGCCGCGTACAACTTCCTGCCGCGCATCGACATGACCAAAGCCGCGCGTGCGGAACGCGCCACCGACGTGGGCACCAAGGCGATCAGCGTCATCCGCATCATGGTGGTAGCCACGCAATCGGCGGCGAACGCCAGCGGCGATATCGCCGGTCTGGTCAATCTGGCCGTCGCAGAAACCAATCAGGGCTACACGAACAGCGGCGTCGAGATCACGATGCAACTGGCGGGCCGCTACACCTCGACCTATGTCGAGTCCGGCAGCTTCAGCACCGACCTGTCGCGTTTCCGCGGCACCGCCGACGGCTACATGGACACCTACCACGCCACCCGCAACACGGTCACGGCCGACGTGATGATGCTGCTGATCAACAACAGCTCGTCCTGCGGCCTGGCCTCGGGCATCGGCTCCACCGCCGCCACCGCGTTCGCGGTCGCCCATTACGGCTGCGCCACCGGCTATTACTCGTTCGGTCACGAGGTCGGCCACCTGCAGTCGGCGCGCCACGACATCGCCACCGACGGAACCCTCACCCCGTACGCCTACGGCCACGGCTATCGCTCGCCGACCAACGCCTGGCGCACGATCATGGCCTACAACTGCTCGCCCAGCTGCCCGCGCATCAACTACTGGTCGAACCCCGCCAAGACCTACGGCGGCCAGGCCATGGGCAACACCACGCGCGCGCACAACCAGCGCGTGCTGAACACCACCAAGGCCACCATCGCCGCATTCCGCTGATCGCGGCATCGACGACGCAACACCGGACGGGACCGCATGGTCCCGTCTTCTTTTGCGCCGCAGCCGCACACTGTCGGCTTTGCGGCCGCATCGCCTAAAATGCGGTCATTCCACCTCTCTACGCGGACCTCGACATGACCCAGCGTTACCCCGAATGGATCTGGCACAACGGCAAGATCAAGCCCTGGGCCGAGGCCACCACCCATGTGATGTCCCACGTCGTCCATTACGGATCGTCGGTGTTCGAAGGCATCCGCTGCTACGACACCCCCAGCGGTCCGGCGATCTTCCGCCTCACCGATCACAACAAGCGCCTGTACGCCTCGGCCAAGATCTACGACATGCCGATGCCCTACGGCCTCGACGACATCAACGCCGCCTGTCGCGACGTATTGAAAGCCAATGATTTCACCACCGATTATCTGCGCCCGGTCGCCTATCGCGGCCTCGGCGGTTTCGGTCTGTCGGCCGACACGCCCACCGACATGGCAGTCGCCACCTGGAAGATGGGCCAATACCTCGGCGCGACCGTGCTGGAAGAAGGCATCGACGCCTGCGTCTCCAGCTGGCAGCGCTTCGCGCCCAACACCCTGCCTGCGGGCGCCAAGGCCGGCGGCAATTATCTGTCCGGCCAACTGGTCGCACGCGAAGCGCGCCGCCTCGGTTTCGGCGAAGGCATCGCGCTGGCATCCACCGGCCTGCTCAGCGAAGGCGCCGGCGAAAATCTGTTCCTCGTGTTCGACGGTGCGCTGCACACCACCCCGGTCAGCGCCGCGCTGCTCAATGGCCTGACCCGCAACACCATCATCACCCTCGCCCGCGACGCCGGTATCGAAGTGTTCGAGCGCGATCTGCCGCGCGAATATCTCTACCTCTGCGACGAACTCTTCATGTGCGGCACCGCCGCCGAGATCACTCCGATCCGTTCTGTCGATGGTCGCCAGGTCGGCGCTGGCAAACCGGGTTCGGTGACGCGGCGTCTGCAGGAGTTGTTCTTCGGGTTGTTCAACGGCAAGACGGCGGACAAGTACGGGTGGTTGGAAAGAGTCTGAGCGCGATTGGATTTTCGCGGCACTACCGATGCCGGTGATTCACGACGCGCGGAAAAGCGTAGCGTAGGGTGGGGTGAGCGCAGCGATGCCCACCCGAACCATCTCCATACCTTGAATACACAGCGATGCTGTCCTAGCTCCGTTCAATGCCCGCTTGGCTTTGACGTATCGGGATGGTGGGCATCGCTGCGCTCACCCCACC
>CBIHKW010000029.1:0-34185 GCA_966203835.1 uncultured Thermomonas sp. | reverse complement strand
GTCCAGAAAACTGCGCATGATCGCGGGCATCTGCCGACGCGACTGATACACCGCGTGGATGCCCATCCCGGGAACGCTCCACTCCGGCAACACCCGGATCAGCACGCCTGCGCGCAGATCGTCCGCGACCAGATACGTCGGCAGCATCGCGATCCCCGCACCCACGCGCGCGCCCTGCTGCAGGCAGGTGGCGTCGTTGGCGCTGAAGGAACCGCTCACGGCTACCGACTCGCTGACATCGCCGCGTTGCAGCGACCACAGCGTGTTGCCGACGAAGTGATGGGTGAGACAGACGTGCGCACCGAGATCCGCCGGCACAACCAGCGCACCGGCACGCGACAGATACGCGGGCGACGCGCACAGCACCGAACGGCATACGCTCAGTCGGCGTCCGACCAGTCCCGAATCGAGTACCCGGGCGATGCGGATCGCAAGATCCATGCGTTCCTCCACCAGATTCACAGTGCGATCGAGCTGCAGCAGGTCGATGGACGTCTGCGGATGCAGTGCGGTGTACTCGGCGACCAGCGCCGCCAGCACGCTGATGCCGAAGGACGTGCTGCACGTCAGCCGCAGGCGCCCGCGCGGCGTGGTGGCGTCGCTGCGCAGCGTGCTCTGCAAACCCTCGCCCAGCGCCAGCATCGCGCGGCAGCGATCCAGCGCGATCTCGCCGGCGGCGGTCAATGCGAGCCGCCGGGTCGTCCGGTGCAACAATCGGGCGTCCAGCCACGATTCCAGCTCGGCGAGATGCCGGGTCACCATCGCCCGGGACATGTCCAGAGCGTCAGCCGCCTTGCTCAGGCTGCCGCGCTCGACGACCGCGACGAACACGGTCATGGCGGTCAAGCGGTCCATCCATTCGTCCGGAATAAGAAACAGTGTTTCTATTTGTACGCTGTTTTTCGGACGAATCCAGCGATCTAGAGTGTCGTCACCCCGATTCCCCAGGAGCCACACCATGACCCGCACCCTGCTCGGCACCACCCTGGCCGCCACCCTGGCGCTTTCCGCCTGCGCCAGCGAAACCCCGCCCCCGCCCAGCGCCACCGGCGCGGACATCGCACCACAGACGCAGCCCGCACCCGCAGCGCTCGCACTGCAGCCCTTCAACCCGGGCGAAAACGCGATCTTCAAGGTCGCCTCCACCCTGGTCACCGGCGAAAAGGATGCGGTGCTGATCGACAGCCAGTTCTCGACCCTCGACGCCGCGCGTCTGGTCGAATTGATCCGGACCTCCGGCAAGCGTCTCACCACGATCTATATCAGCCACGGCGACCCCGACTTCTACTTCGGCCTGGAAACGCTGCACGCCGCGTTCCCGGAGGCGAAGATCGTGGCCTCGCCCGCGACCATCACCCACATCCTCGAGACCAAGGACAAGAAGCTGGCCTACTGGGGGCCGATCCTGGGCGCCGGCGCGCCGAAGACCGTGGTCGTGCCCGAACCGCTGCAGGGCGACCGCATCGAACTCGAAGGCCGTAGTCTCGAGGTGATCGGCCTCGACGGCCCCACGCCCGACCGCACCTACCTCTGGATTCCTTCGATCCGCACGGTCGTGGGCGGCATTCCGGTGATGGCCGGCGAACATGTCTGGATGGCCGACACCCAGACGCCCGAGTCCCACGCGCACTGGCTGGCGCAGTTGGATGGCATCCGCGCGCGCAAGCCGGAACGGGTGATCCCCGGGCATTACGCCCCCGCCGCCGCGCTCGACCTCGCTGCGGTCGACTTCACTGCCACCTACATCCGCGCCTATGACGAAGAAGCCGGCAAAGCGAAAACCTCGGTGGCGCTCATCGATGCCATGAAGCGTCGCTACCCGGACCTCGGCGCGCTGCCCTCGCTGGAGCTCAGCGCCAAGGTCACCACCGGCGAGATGCGCTGGCCGTAAACCGACCCTGCGCACGGCCGCCGGCGCATGCATCCGGCATTCGACAGGCACAAAAAAACACGGCGGGGAAACCCGCCGTGTTCGTGTCCGCAGTTCGTATTCCAGAGCGCGCTGGACGATGGCGCGATGCCTCGATCACTTGTCGATCGGGTCCGGCACAGGCTCGGCTTGCAGGATCGGAAAGCACTTCATGCATTTGAACCACAGCGCCTGCGAAATCGTGTAACCGTTCACGGTGTTGGTGTAGGTGCTGGGCGCGTACACGCTCGCGTACACCTGACCCGCGCCCGGAACGCCGTAGGTCGGACCGGACCAGCCGGCGTAGACCTGACAGGTCTGGTGAGAGGCATGGAACGCCACGTAATAGTGCGGGTTGCTCACGCCGACGGGCACGCCATTGGCGACCCACCAGTTGTTCAACTGCACCGGACTCAGATACTGGTTCGGACCGACCTGCTTCACCGTGCCTTTCCAGCACCACGGCACAGCCTGGGCCGTCGAGACGAAACCGAACGCCAGCATCATCAACACTACGAAACGCTTCATCGTTTACTCCTTGGGTTGAACCCGTCAGTCGACATTCGAAGGCACCGCCAGCGGCGGCGTCGACCGGAGTCTAGGCATCGGGCAAACGCGAAAAAAACCGCCGTTTCGTCGATTTCGAGGCAAAACCGCGAAAACGACCCGGTATCGACCCGGAATGGTTTGGAAATTGCCCGCGATCGCGCCGATCACAGGGGCCCAAAACTGACCCGATCCCGGGCCGACGACCGATCTGCGCAGGCAAGGGATCGAAATGATTTGAAACACCGCGCGTTCAAGGGCAACGCGACGCGCCACCGCAAACGACAAAGCCCCGCAAACGCGGGGCTTTGTATCGGCTACGGAACCGGCTTGCGGCCGATCAGGGTGCGCTCCAGGTCTGCTGCAGCGTGTTGTTGCACGCCCAGACCTGCACGCGGGCGCCATTGTTGCGCTGATCGGGCGCATGCACGTCCAGGCACAGTCCCGCGCCGCTGCGGATCGTACGTCCCTGCAGGGTCCAGCGCTGCTGGAGCGTGTTGTTGCAATCCCAGACCTGCACGCGCGCACCGTTGCTGTGCTGATCAGGCGCATGCACATCGAGGCATTTTCCAGCGCCGCTGCGGATCGTACCGTTCACGAACCGCCAGGTCTGCTGCAGGGTGTTGTTGCAATCCCAGACCTGCACGCGCCCGCCGTTGTTGCGCTGATCCGGCGCATGCACATCGAGACACTTGCCGGCGCCGCTGCGGATCGTACCGCCCGCAAGGGTGAGCGGCTGCCCGGTGGAGCCGATGTTCTCGACCGTGAAACGCACGGTCACATCGCCCTCGTCGCGATGCTGATTCAGGCGGATCAGATGATCGCCCGTCGTGAGCACCACCACCGAACCGTTGCCGACCTGTTCCCACTCCGCACCGATGCCGCCATCGTGTTCCATCACCGTACAGTTCACGGTGACCGGCGGGAACTCGCGCTGGGTCAGCGCCCGGTTGATGGTAACGGTTTCATTGGTATTGGCTTCGGACATGCTGAAGAACTCGGTTTCCTGCTGGTTTCCCAGACCGCAGGACAACTTCCAGTCGCAGGTTCCGACTTCGTTGCAATCGTTGACCACCATCTGCGTGAAGAACACGCGCGCGTCGGCATTCGCGCGATCCGCGAATGCACACAGCAGAACGAATGTCGCGACTTGCGCGATCAATGCGCTTTTCATAAAGCCTCCGTTGATTGTCGTTTGCTCATTGGCGAGCAATCAAACGAACGCATCGTTATTGGATAAACGGACATTCAAAATTTCTATCGCGAGCAGACATTTCCGCTTCGAAATATTCGAAACACAAGAATTTTATGTTCTGCGCCAGGAAAACCTGCAAAAGAAACAGCGCCGGGGAGCGGACCCTCAACGCGAACCGTCGGTGGAAATGGTCACTCGCGCTGCCAGATCAGGGTGCGATTGTTCGCTGGCATCGCGATGTCCGCGACCAGACGCAGGCCGATGTCCTCGGCCAGCGCAGCCACCGCTTCGAAATCGCGGATGCCCGAACGCGGGTCGCGTGCTTTCAACCAGGCATCGAACTCGCGGTTGCTGTCGCTGCTGAACGCGCCGGCGCGATTGAACGGACCGTACAACGCAAGTGCCGCATCGTCGGCGAGCACCGTCGCCAGTCCGGCGAAGAGCGCCTCCACTTCGGGCCAACCCATGATGTGCAAGGTATTGGCCGTGAATACCGCGTCGTAGCGTCCCGGCGGCGACGGAGAGATCCCAGGCACCGGATCGAGCACCGCCTGCAATGCGAACGGTTCAGGCGTATTGGGCAATGCCGCCTCCGCCAACCACTGCCGGATACCGTCCAAACCATCTTCCGCATCCGAACACTGCCAGCGCAGCCACGGCATCGCCGCCGCGAAATACACCGCGTGCTGCCCGGTACCGCTGCCGATCTCCAGCACCTCGCGGCGGTCGGAGAAATGTTCGCGCAGCACCGACAGAATCGGATCGCGGTTGCGGTCGCAGCTGGGGGAATAGGGTTTGGGCGGCATCGCGTCGGTCGTCATCGCGTCGGTCGTCATCAGAACGCAGCGCCGGCGGCGCCATCGTGCGCGGCATCATAGCGTCAGCCGCACTCGGCAGGGTTTGCTTCACATCATCGCGACTTGCGTCGCTCCCACAAGGAAGACGGCACATGTTTTCGTGGGAGCGACGCAAGTCGCGACAAGCCTTACAGCCGCGGCAAGACTCACGACAGGAACCCAAGCGGATATCCCAGGCCGGGAAGCGCTCGCAGCGGATCGCGCCCATGAAAAACCCGGCCTGCATCGCTGCAGGCCGGGCTTCGTTTTGCTGTGATCGGACGCCAGGTCGCGATCAGAACTTCGCCTTGAACTCCACGCCCCAGGTGCGCGGCTCGTTGAGGAAGCCGGTGAGGTTGTTGAAGTCGATGCCGCCGACGATGGCTTCCTCGTCGGTGATGTTGCGGCCGAACACCGCCATTTCGTAATCGCCGTCGTTCCAGTTGTAACCGGCGCGCAGGCCGCCTTCCAGCAGCGCATCGCCGGTGAATTCGGTCGATTCGTAGAGGAAGAAGTTGACCTCGCTGCGATAGGCCCAGTCGGTGTACGCGAAGAATTCGCCGTGACTGGTCGGGATGCCGTAACGCGCGGTGACGTTGTAGACGTGCTTGGGCGCCTGCGGCAATGCGTTGCCGTCGATCAGGAACGTCCCCGCCACCGAGCCGGCCGGGTCGCGCATGGTGCAGCCGCCGCCGCAGCCGAACACCGCCAGGCTGCTGTCCTGGATTTCGGTGTCGTTGTAGCTGGCGCCCAGAGTGACGAACAAGCGGTCGGTCAGCCACGCCTGCAGATCGAGTTCCGCGCCCTGGCCGACGGTGCGGTCGGCGTTGACCAGACGCGCGACGTTGGCGTTGCCGCCCACAGCGGTGAGTTGCTGGTCGTCCACGGTGTAGCGATACAGCGCGAAGCCCAACCGCAGGCGGTTGTCCCACATCGTCGCCTTCACGCCGGCTTCGTACGACAGCACGGTTTCGGTGTCGGCGACGGTCACCAGTTCGTTGGACGGCAGCGCAGCATTGGCGAACATCAGACGGCCCTGCACGCTCGGCGCGCGGAAGCCGCGGGCGACGCGGCCATAGACGTTGACGTTGTCGTTGATCGCATACACGGCGCTGAGATCCCAGCTGACGTCGGTGTCGCTGGGGCTGACGTCGATCGGCGCGATCGGCGGGCCGAACGGGCCGGTCACGCGCTGCGCGGAGAACTTCTTGCTGTCGTCGGTGTAACGCACGCCGCCGCGCAGTTTGAGCTTGTCGGTCGCGTCGAAATCGCCGGAGGCGAACACCGCCCACGCGGTGTTTTCCTGACGCTGTGTGGCGTAGCCGTTGCGCGGATTACCGGGCGCAAGGGTGTTGTAGCTCACGCTGTCGATATCGATGGTTTCGTCGAACCAGAACAGGCCGGCCTGCCAGTCGAAGCGGCCCCATTCGTTGGACTCGATGCGGAATTCCTGGCTGTACTGGCGGTGGTTCGGCAGACCGTCCGCGGACTCGGCCGGGAACAGCGCCTCGCCCGGCGCATCCGGCGGGAACACGTAGCTGGAACCGCCGTCGATATCGCCGCGACTGAAGGCATCGACGCTTTCGTAGCCGGTGATCGAGTACAGACTGACGCGCCCGAAATCCCAGCGCATGCGCAGATTGGCGCCGAGCTGATCGAGCTTCTGTTCGTTCACGCCGTCGATCGACACTTCATCGCGATTGAAGCCGTCCACCAGTTCGTTGGTGCCGGGCTGGATGATGCTGGAACGGAACAGGCGCGCGGTGCCTTCCAACTGGCGCGCATGCACGTTGAACAGCATCTCGAACTCGTCGCTGGGCTGGAACAGCAACTGCACGCGGGCTGCGGTTTCTTCGTAGCCTTCGAGGTCGTCGCCATCGCCGTTGAACGTGTTGTCGACGTAATCGTCGCGCTGCTGGTGCAGCACCGAAACGCGGGCGGACACGGTATCGCTGAGCGAACCGGTGATCGCGCCTTCGGCGTTGATCGTGTTGTACGAGCCATAGCCAAAGCGGCCGTAACCGCCGAATTCTTCTTCAGGGCGCGCGGATTCGAACTTGATGACGCCAGCCGGCGAGTTGCGGCCGAACAGGGTGCCCTGCGGGCCGCGGGCCATTTCGATCTGGTCCAGATCGAACAGCGGGAAGCCCTTGAGGATCGGGTTTTCCTGGACCACGCCGTCGTACACCAGCGAGACCGGCTGCGAGGCGTTGACGTCGAAGTCGGTGTTGCCGAGGCCGCGGATGTAGAAACGCGGGAAGGCGCGGCCGAACGAGGATTCGATGTTCAGGCTGGGCAGGCGGCCGGACAGCAGGCGGATGTCGTCGCCGCTGGCGGTCAGCACCTCGAGCTTTTCGCGGTCGATGGTGGTGATCGCCATCGGCACGTCCTGGATGTTCTCCACCCGACGCTGCGCGGTGACGGTGATGGCGTCGAGTTCCGGGGCGTCCGGCGCGGCGGATTCCTGGGCCTGGGCCATGGCCGGCAGCGCGAACAGGACGGCGACGGCAAGGGCGCCGAAACGCGGGCTGCGGCGACCGAAGGGATTGGATTGGGGCATGACGGGGGTCCTGACAGTGGGGGAATGGGGGACAGATCGACCTGCAGACATTCTGCAGGACCGACGGAGCGGCTCCGTACTGCGCCGAATCCTGCCGGAATTGTAAACAATTCGTGATCCGCCAGAATCGGCAAGACCAGACGACAGCATCGGCACAGTCCGGGCATCCGAGCCGGGGCGGAAGCATGCCTTTTGTCATGGGCCGGGGCCGCCCCCCATCCGCTACCCTGATGCGGCCATTTCACCCGTGCGCCCATTCCGTCCGCTCCACTACACCTGCTTCGTCCCTGCCGAGGAATACTTCATGAATCGCCCTCTCGCCTGCGCCCTGGCGCTGGCCATCTCCGCGACCGCGCTTGTCGGCTGCGACAAGAGCCCCGCACCGACCTCTTCCGACAAGGCCGCCATGCCCGCAGACGCCGCCCAGGACAACCCTTTCTTCGCCGAAAGCCCGCTGCAGCTGAAATTCCCGCAGTTCGACAAGATCAAGGACAGCCATTTCGGCCCCGCGTTCGACCGCGGCATGGCTGAGCAGGTCAAGGAAATGGAAGCGATCGCCAACAGCGCCGAGCCGGCCACGTTCGAGAACACCATCCTCGCGATGGAACGCACCGGCCAGTTGCTCTCGCGCGCCGCCGCGGTCTTCGGCAATCTCACCAGCGCCAACACCAACGACGCGCTGGACAAGCTCGACGAGGAATACTCGCCGAAGTTCGCCGCGCACGGCGACAGCATCTACCTCAATCCCAAGCTGTTCGAACGGATCAAGTCGCTGTACGAAAAGCGCGACACGCTCGGCCTCGATCCCGAAGGCGTGCGTCTGGTCGAACGCTACTACACCGATTTCGTGCGCTCCGGCGCCAATCTCACCGAAGAGCAGAAGACCCGCGTCAAGGCCATCAACGGCGAGATGGCGACGCTCACGACCAAGTTCGGCCAGAACGCGCTGGATGAGGTCAACGATTCGGCCGTGGTGGTCGATTCGCGCGACGAACTCAAAGGCCTCACCGACGAGCAGATCGCAGTGCTGGCGGAATCGGCCAAAGAGAACAAGCAGGACGGCAAGTTCCGCATCGCCCTGCTCAACACCACCGGCCAGCCGCTGGTGGCGCAGCTCGAGAACCGCGCGCTGCGCGAGCGCATCTACAAGGCCTCGATGTCGCGCGGCAGCCGCGGCAACCAGTGGGACGCCACCGATATCGTCTCGCGCGTGACCAAGCTCCGCGCCGAGCGCGCCAAGATCATGGGTTACCCGAACTACGCGGCGTTCAGTCTGGCCGAAGAAACCGCGAAGACGCCGGAAGCGGTGAACAAACTGCTGGCCCAGCTGGCGCCTCCCGCCGTCGCCAACGCCAAGCGCGAAGCCGCAGAGCTGCAGGCGATGATCGATCAGGAGCAGAAAGCCAAGGGCGAACCCACCTTCGCGCTGGAAGCCTGGGATTGGTCGTACTACACCGAGAAAGTGCGCCAGGCGAAGTACGACTTCGACGAAGCCCAGCTCAAGCCCTACCTCGAAATGGACAACGTGCTCGAGAACGGCATGTTCTTCGCCGCGCAGAAACTGTACGGCCTGAAGTTCAAACGCCGCACCGATCTGCCTACGTATCACGAAGACGTGCGCGTCTACGAGATTTCCAACGAAGACGGTTCGCTGCTCTCGCTGGTGCTGGTCGACCCCTACGCCCGTCCGTCGAAGCGCGGCGGCGCCTGGATGAGTTCCTACGTCAACCAGTCCGAGCTCATGGGCAACAAGCCGGTGGTCGCACTGCACCTCAACGTCACCAAGCCGGCCGCGGGCAAGCCGGCGCTGATGACCTGGGACGACGTGAACACCACCTTCCATGAATACGGCCACGTGCTGCACGGCATGTTCTCGAACGTGAAGTACCCGTATTTCAGCGGCACCAACGTGCCGCGCGACTTCGTGGAATATCCGTCGCAGGTCAACGAAATGTGGGCGACCTCGCCGGAAGTGCTGGCGAACTACGCCAAGCATCACCAGACCGGCGAGCCGATGCCGAAGGCGCTGCTCGACAAGGTGCTCGCGGCGAACAAGTTCAACCAGGGCTTCACCACCACCGAATACCTCGGCTCGGCGATGCTCGACCAACGCTGGCACCAGGTCGCGGCGGATCAACTGCCGGATGCCAAGGGCGTGATGGCGTACGAAGCGAAGGCGCTGAAGGACATCGGCGTGGATTACGCCCCGGTGCCGCCGCGCTATCGCACCCCGTACTTCAGCCACATCATGGGCGGCTACGCGGCCGGCTACTACGCCTACATCTGGTCGGAAGTGCTGGATGCGGAAAGCGTGGAGTGGTTCAAGGAAAACGGCGGCCTGAGCCGCAAGAACGGCGACTGGTTCCGCGACAAGCTGCTCAGCCGCGGCGGCTCGAAGGACGCGATGGAATTGTTCCGCGATTTCCGCGGCCGCGATCCGCAGATCCAGCCGCTGCTGGAACGCCGCGGTCTGACCGCGAAGTAAGTTCTCGGCAAGTTCTTCGCATCACCACCGCTGCACCGACACCGCCCGGCATGCCCGGGCGGTGTCGTATCCGGACGACACTGCGGCATGGGATACGGGATGAGCATTCTGGTTGCGCATGCCGATTGAGCATGCGATCGCATAAGCTGTGTCGATGCCGCAAACACACTCACCGGAAGATGTCGCCGCGATCGCCTGCAGCCTGCGCGCATGGCTCGATCGTTTCGAGCGTGTCTTCGTGCTTACCGGCGCCGGCATCAGCACCGGCTCGGGCATTCCCGACTATCGCGACATCGCAGGCGCGTGGAAACGACCGCCGCCGGTGACCTATCAGGCGTTCGTCGGCGACGTCGCCACGTATCGCCGTTACTGGGCGCGCAGCTTCGTCGGCTGGCCGATGTTTTCGACCGCACTGCCGAACGCCGGGCACCGCGCACTGGCGACGTTCGAACAGCAGCAGCGCATCACCTCGCTGGTCACCCAGAACGTAGACACCCTGCACCAGCGCGCCGGAAGCCGCGACGTGATCGATCTGCACGGTCGACTCGACGCTACGGTCTGCCTCGGCTGCGGCGATGCGCGTCCGCGCGACGCATTGCAGGCCCGCATGGCCGCGAACAACATCGGCTGGCACCCGCGCAAAGCCGCGGCCGCCCCGGATGGCGATGCCGATATCGATCCAGCGGCCGTGGCTGCGTTCGAACCGCCGCACTGCGCGATCTGCGGCGGCATGCTCAAACCGGATGTGGTGTTCTTCGGCGAAAACGTGCCGTCTGCGCGTTACGCCCAGGCGCTCGCGGCGCTGCACGCGGCCGAGGCCGTGCTGGTCGTCGGTTCGTCGCTGATGGTGTATTCGGGATTCCGTTTCGCGCGCATGGGCCATGAGCGCGGCATGCCGGTGGCGATCCTCAATCGCGGACAGACCCGTGCGGATGCACTGGTCGACCTGAAACTCGAAGGCGATTGCGGCGAAGTGCTGGCGGCCGCCTTCACGGCGGCCTGAAATTACTGCGTCGGCTGCACCGCAGGCGCGACGGTTTCATCGAGCGGTGTCGCCGGCACCGGCTTCGCCACCACGAACATCGCGCGATATGCCGGCGCGAGATTCGGCAACAGCACCGCGGTCGGCACTTCCACCGTGCGGACGCCATCGACGTAAGGACCGACCTGATACGGCGGGAACACGAAGCGCAAGCCCATCAGTTTGTCGCTGTCGGGCGCCAGCACCGGTTCGAAAGCCGCGAACGACGCCGGCGCCGGAGCGGTCCCCTCATCGATCATGCGACCGACCGAACGCATCACTTCGGCGCGCTCGCCGGCCGGCAACTCGTCGGCATCGACCCGCTGCGACAGCGATGCATGCAGCTGCTCGCGCGCGTAATCGGAAATCGTGTTCCAGGCTTTCGGATCCGGGAACAGGTCGTTGGCGGTCAACAGCTTGTTCTGCTGCGGCAGCCAGACGAAACGTGCGACCAGCGGCGCGCCGTGGGCGCCACCGGTGAACGCGGCGCCGTCGGCGGCCACCGCAACCAGCTCGGGCGTTTCCGCGAGCAGAGTGAAATTGAGGGTGAGATCGTAGGGACTCGTCTGCTTGGCGGGATCCCCGGACTGCACCGCTTTCAGCAACTCGGCGCGCGCGCCTTCGGCGTAGCGGTGGAGCGCTTCCGCGAGACCCGGATATTTCTTGGCCGCGGGCGGGTAGCTGATGCCGATAATGTAGCGGGCATCCTGTTCGATGACGTCCTTCAACTCCACCGGCGCGGCCTGCGGTTGGACGGCGGCCTCGGCGGGTGCGGCCGATGGCGCTGGCGACGCTTCCTTGTCTTTCTTGCAGGCGCCCAGCAACAAAGCGGCAGCCAGCACGGCCAAAGCCATGGACGAAGGAAGCGTGCGGTATGAATTCGAATGCTTGGACATGAGTGAACGCATGGCGGGCCTCCTTACCCGACCCGGATCGGGTACGCGATCAGGATAACGGATCATCGGCGGCGGAAACGTGGGTCGGATATGCGCGCTGCAAACGACGCGCAATAAAAACCCCGGGCGCGAACGCCCGGGGCCGTGTTTCTAGACGCTAGACCGAAGCCGGCTGGATTAGAGCGCCTGGACTTCGTCGGCCTGCAGACCCTTCTGGCCCTGCACAACCTTGAAGGTGACCTGCTGGCCTTCCTTCAGCGACTTGAAGCCGTTGCCCTGGATCGAACGGAAGTGGACGAAGAGGTCCTGGCCGCTTTCCGGGGTGATGAAGCCGAAGCCCTTGGCATCGTTGAACCACTTGACGGTGCCGCTCTGACGATCTGACATTTGAATTACTCCTGAAAAATTGTTGGATGGATCCGCGGGCCTGATGCGGCTGAATGCAAGATCCGGTGGAACAAGAAACTCACCAATAGCTAGTGCCCCGGCGTTTCCGCCAGGGCACAGTCATTATGGGTATTACTGCGGCTGCACTTCATCGGCTTGCAGGCCTTTCTGGCCCTGCACGACCTTGAAGGAGACCGCTTGGCCTTCCTGCAAGGACTTGAAACCGGTGCCTTGGATCGAACGGAAATGGACAAACAGGTCCTGGCCGCTTTCCGGGGTGATGAAGCCAAAGCCCTTGGCATCGTTGAACCACTTCACGACGCCGTTTTGACGATCGGACATGGGGTGTTACTCCTCAAATAAACAGTTGGGTGGATACACGGAGCCTTTCGGCACCGCGACTGTCTAGCCAGGGGTAACGCGAACGATGAGCGGATCGTCTGGGCTTGACCGAGTGTAACCCCGCCTGCAAAGCCCTCCTGAGAGAACGTTACAGGGCAGGCCGCTGCCGGCTTGCAACCTTGGATCTACCGCATCGGGCCACGATGTACCGTGATCCCGCTTGGAACAGTACGCGCACCATACACCACAACGTTACCGTTTTGGGAAGTGGGGGACGGAACTTTTTTGGGGCCGGACGGTCGAGCCGCCCGATTTCGCTCCAGGTCCCGCCTTGGCGCGTCAGCAATCCGCATGAATACAGCGGTTTTTCCTGAACAGAAGCCTTCGGATGCCGCCGCGACCGCTCTGCCCCCGGAAGCGACCCAGCGGGTCAGCAGCGGCCGGCGGCCGGTTGAATATTGACGCATTGCGGCAGATTCGATGCCTCAACCAGGCGCGCCGAACGTTGGCACGGTTCATGCTTGGATACTTCTCGAAACACCCGTGCAGCGTACCCCCAGTTCCATCTTCGTCGATACCGCAAGAGGAGTTCCCCATGCAACTCGATACTCCTGCCAGCAACGTCAGCGACGATGTCGTCGTCGCCCGACTCTACGATCTGGCCCGTGAGGGCGACACGACAAACCGTGAATACCAACTGTTGGATTACGTGATCCAGAAACGCCTGCAGCAGACCTATGGCGGAGACATCACCCGGGCCGCCTACGCAGCATAGGCGGCCGATCTTCTGGTCAGCCCCCGAAGCCGGGGCTGACCAGACGCTGCAGGAAACGCCCTGCCAACGCAGGCTGCTGCAGCAATGTGAACATCACACCGTAGAGCGCACCCCATAGGTGGGCGCTGTGATTGATGTTGTCGCCGCCGCGCTTGTCCATCCAGATGCTGTACCAGACGTACAGGCCGGCGAAAATGAACGCCGGCACCGGGATCGGGATGAAAAACAGATAGATCCCCGACCACGGGTCGAACAGGACCGACGCGAACAGCACCGCCGACACTGCGCCCGATGCCCCGAGACTGCGATAACGCGCATCGTGCCGGTGGCGCATGAACGTGGGCAGGATCGCGACGACCACCGCCGACAGATAGAACAGCAGGAAGCCGACCGGCCCGATCCGCGCGCCGAAATAACCTTCCATCGCCCGGCCGAACGAATACAGCGTGAGCATGTTGAAGATGAGATGCATGCCGTCGGCGTGGATGAAACCATGCGTCAGCAGACGATCGTATTGCTGCTGCCGATCGATTGCCGGTGGCCACAGGATCAGGCGATCCATCAACTTCGGGCGCTCCCAGGCCTGCCAGGACACCAGCACGGTGACCGCGACCAGCGCCAGCGTGATGTAACCGTTCATGCGCGGGCCTGCGCGCGACGATCAGCCGGCACGATAGTAATCCTGCAGCGGATAGCGTCTGGCATACCAGGCGAAGATCAACGCCGCCACGAACGCGAAGCCGGCGAAGAAGAACATCAGGAAGGCGTTCTCGCTCAACCCGGTACTCGCGATCTGCGCCACCGCGGTTTCGTTGCGCACTGCGGCATTGGTCAACAGCACCCAGACGTTGCCGAAGGTCACCGACAGCATCCAGAAACTCATGATCACGCCCTTCATCGGCGGCGGCGACTGGCTGTAGGCGAATTCCAGACCGGTGGCGGACACCAGCACCTCGCCGAAGGTCAGCAGCGCATACGGCACGATCTGCCACGCCAGCGACACCGGATCGCCGCCGTCGATCGACAGTTGGATCATGCCCGCGACGACCCAGGCCAAGCCCGAGAAGCCGATGCCGAAACCCATCCGTCGCAGCGCGGTGACCTTGAAGCCGAGCTTCGTCAGCACCGGATACAACACGATATTGTTGAACGGGATGAGCGCCATCACCATCAGCGGGTTCAGCGCCTGCATCTGCCCGGCTTCCTTGACCAGCCAGCTCGGCCACCACCACATGTCGTGCGGCACCATCATGGTCTTGCCCTGCAGCACCCACGTCGACGCCTTCTGATCGAACAGCGACCAGAACGGACTGACGATCGCGAAGATGATCAGGATCCGCAGCACCGCACGCACGCCGTCGACCGCAACGTCCGGATGCAGGCCACGCGCGCGATCCAGTTGCATCGCCGTGCCGACACCGCCGAACAGCAGCACCGCGCCCAGCGCGAGACAGAACGAAATCACGAAGCCGAAGCCTTTCGGCCACCAGACCGGCGACAGCGCCCAGCCCAGCAGCAGCGCCACCGCGATCGCCACGCCGGTCATCGCGACCAGACTGCCCGCGCCTTGGCCATCATTGCCGCCGCGCAGCGCGGTCTTGACCACATTCATGAACGAATGCGGGTCTGCCGGCGCGGGCGGCATGTTCACGTACTTGTCGCGTCCCGTCCAGAAAATGACGGTGGCGATGAACATCAGGACGCCGGGAATGCCGAACGCGATCGCCGGGCCGTATTCACGGAGGAAAATCGGCATCAGCAGCGACGCGAAGAACGAGCCGAAGTTGATCGTCCAATAGAATGCGTCGTAGACGATCTTCGCCAGATGCTTGTTGGCCTGGGTGAACTGATCGCCGACGAACGACGACACCAGCGGTTTGATGCCGCCTGAGCCCAGTGCGATCAGCAGCAGACCGGTATAGAAGCCGGTTCGATTGGTCTCGAACAAGGCCAGACAGGCATGGCCGACGCAGTACAGCAGCGAGAGCCAGAGGATGGTGTTGTACTTGCCGAAAAAGCGATCCGACAGCCAGCCGCCGAGCAGCGGGAAGAAATACACACCGATAACGAAACTGTGGAAGACTTCTTTGGCCATGCCCTCGCGTTCGGCGGCGGGCAGGTAGGCCAGGATCACGCTGCTGATCAGGAACTGCACCAGGATGTTGCGCATCCCGTAGAAACTGAAGCGTTCGCAGGCCTCGTTGCCGATGATGTAGGGAATCTGGCGGGGCAGCTTTGCCGGGTCTCCGGCGTGCTTCGCTTCGACGGCTGCGGTCATGGGTAGGTCTCGTATGGATGAACGGGGCCGCCGCTGGCGCGACGGGCTCGAATTCAAGCTTGGATCAGAAGTGTAGTGCGGAAAACACCGCGGGCGCATGGCCCTGGGCATTCACTCGGCGGGAACGCCGTTCAGCGTATGCGGCTCGGGTCGCTGCTGCCTGACATCGGGTCAGGCCCGCAGATCAGGTCCACTCGGTCAGCCCTTCGCGCTCGCACAGCCGTGCGAACGAAGGCCGCGTCTTCAGTCGCGATGCCAGCACCGACAGATGCGGCCACTCAGTGGCCGGCTTCGGCATGTTGCGCGACCAGCGCATCAACATCACCAGATAGAAATCGGCCGCGGTCAAACGCTCGCCCAGCAGATGCGGACCATGATCGGCCAGATGCCGGTCGATCCGCTGCCATTCCGCCTCGATCCGTCGCTGCACGTGCTCGCGCACCGCATCGGCATGGGCCTCGCCCGCCGGCTCGTGCGGATACCACCACTGCCGGAACAGCGGCTGCACCATGTTGGCGAGATTGAACATCCACTGGGTGTAGTCCAAGCGCTGCGGTTCCGACAGCGCGGGGGCGAAGGTCGCGACCGGAAAAGCATCGGCCAGATACATCGCCAGCGCCGCGGCTTCGTAATGCGGCACCCCGTCGATCACCAGCGTCGGCACCACGCCGTTCGGATTCAGCGCCAGATATTCCGGACGTTTCTGCGCGCCAGCGGCGGTGTCGACCAAGGCCAGCGTATGCGGCGCTTCCACTTCCAGCAGCAGCCAATGCACGACCAGGCTGGCGGCGCCCGGGGCGTAGTACAGCGTGTATTCCGAGGTGGCCATGACGACTCCGGGATCCAAAGCGCCAATCTTCGCATGCTGTCCAATGCCCCGCGCGTGACCATCGACATGCACGCCGCAGAATCATTGAAGGCACAATGCGGGGTCGCCCCGGAACCCGTGCCCATGCGCCCTGCTCTGCTCTCTTTTTCGTTGATATTGGCTCTTGCGACGCCTGTTTGCATTGCCCCCGCGCATGCCGCGTCCGAACTCTCGACCACCGCCGAACGCAGCGGCTACGCCCGCACCGGTCGCTACGACGAAGTGATCGCACTGTGCGACGCCTTCGCGACGCGCTACCCGGATGCGGTGCGCTGCATCGAGTTCGGCACCACGCCGGAAGGCCGGCCGATGAAGGCGCTGGTCGTCACCCGCAGCGGCGTGCGTACGCCGGAACAGGCGCGCACCGCCAACCTGCCGGTCGTGCTGATCCAGGGCGGCATCCATGCCGGAGAGATCGACGGCAAGGACGCCGGCTTCCTCGCCCTGCGCCAGGTGCTGGACGGCAAAGCCGCAAAAGGCGCGCTCGAAAAACTGGTGTTGATCTTCGTACCGGTCTTCAACATCGACGGCCACGAACGCTACGGCGCCTGGAACCGGCCGAACCAGAACGGCCCGGCCGAAATGGGCTGTCGCGCCACCGCGCAGAACTACAATCTCAATCGCGATTACGCCAAGGCCGACACGCCGGAAATGCAGGCGATGCTGGCGCTGGAAAACACCTGGGATCCGATCGCGACCATCGATCTGCACGTGACCGACGGCGCCAAGTTCGAACACGATGTCTCGATCCAGGTCGAACCGCTGCACGCCGGCGACGAACCGCTGCGCGCCGCCGGTCTGGCGCTGCGCGAAGGCACGCTCGAACGCCTGCGCGCGCAGGGCTCGTTGCCGGTGGCGTTCTATCCGTCGTTCGTCGAAAACGACAACCCGGCTTCGGGCTTCATCGACAGCGTGGCGCCGCCGCGTTTCTCCACCGGTTATTTCCTGATGCGCAATCGCCTGGCGATGCTGGTGGAAACGCATTCGTGGAAGGATTATCCGACCCGGGTGCGGATCACCCGCAACACCGTGATCGCGGTATTGGAACTGGCCGCGAAGCACGGCGCGGACTGGCGCCGCGTCGCGCAGGCGGCGGATCTGCGTGCGCAGCGGCTCGGTGGTCAAGCGGTGCCGCTGACCTGGGCCGCGAGCGACAAGGTGCGCACCATCGATTTCCGCGGCTACGCCTACAGCCGCACGCCGTCGGACGTGTCCGGCGCTTTGATGACGCGCTACGACGATACGAAACCGCAGATCTGGAAGGTACCGCTGCGCGACGAGATCGTGCCCGGTGTGAGCGTCGCCGCACCGAAAGGCGGTTATTTCGTGTCGCCCGCCTACGCCGCATCGGTCGGCGCGAAACTGCGGCAACACGGCATCGCGTTCGACCGGATCGAACGCGCGATGCCGAACGCTGCGGTCGAAACGTTCCGCGACGAGACGCCGACGTTCGCCGCGGCATCGTCGGAAAGCCATCAACGACTCACGGTGGATGGCGAATGGAAACGCGAGACCCAGGACATCGGTCCCGGCGCATTGTTCGTGACGATCGAGCAGCCGAAAGCGCGGCTGGTGATGGCGCTGCTGGAACCGCTGGCGCCCGACTCGTTGCTGGCGTGGGGGCACTTCAACAACGCCTTCGAGCGCAAGGAATACATGGAAGATTACGTCGCCGAGGATGTCGCCCGCGGCATGCTTGCACGCGATCCCGCGCTGCGCGAGCGCTTCGAACGCCGGCTGAAGGAAGATGCGAAATTCGCGGCCGACCCGCAGGCGCGGCTGGAATTCTTCTACCGTCTGCACACCGCCTGGGACGAACGCTACGGACTGTATCCGGTGCTGCGCACGGACGAATCGGAGCCGTTGACGCGCTGAGCCGCGATCCAGGGCTTCAGCGATTCCGGTATTTCAGCCGTTCTGGCGCTTCCCGCATTCAAGGCAGAGGAAGCGCCGTCAGAACGGCTTGGGTAGTCCGAGCATCGGCGCGAAAAACCAGTACGCGCCGCACAGTACTGCGCCCCACAAGATCAGCTTGAATGCGAACTTCACCACTTTGATGGCGAAATAGGCCGCAACGATAGCCAATACCAGACCGACCCAACCCATCTCCGCCACCGCCAACCCCTTCGTCGTGTAGGCGCCGCAGACGCGACGCGCGAAATCGATACGCCCGGATGATCGCCGCGCTCAGCGCGCAACGGCACCGATAGTGGATTCTGCCTCTTCCGCAGACGGAATGGGAGCCGCAATCGGGACGAGTTCGGGATCCAACGCGATCCGGTCGTCGAAAACAAAGCAACTGCCGGCATAGCCCAGCCCGCCGACCGCCTCGAAATAACCGAGAATGCCGCCATCGAGCTGCAGCACATTGTCCATGCCCTGCGCACGCATCCACAGCGCCGCCTTCTCGCAGCGGATGCCGCCGGTACAAAAGCTGACCACGGTCGCATCGGCCAGCGATTCGCGGCGATCGAGCACGGCATCCGGCAGCTCGGTGAAATTGTCGATCGGCAGCACCATCGCATCGGCGAATGTGCCGTATGCGACTTCTTCGCGATTGCGGGTGTCCAGCAGCACCAGACGGCGCCCCTCGTCGTCGGCGCCGTGTCCGATCCAACGCGCGAGATCCTGCGGCGACACCGCCGGCGCGCGCCCGGCCTCCGGCGAGGACTGCGGCTGGCGGAAGCTGATGATCTCGGGCTTCACCTTCACTTTCAGCCGCGAAAACGGCACGGCGTCGGACTCGCTGAGCTTCACCGTCAAATCCGCGAACCGCACATCCTCGCGCAAACGCGCGAGAAAATCGTCGATGGCCGGTGTTTCGCCGGCCAGGAACAGATTGATCCCCTCATGCGCGACCAGAACGGTGCCCCGGAGTTCGCCCGCTTCCGCGCGCGCCTGAAGCTGTGAGGCCAGCTCGCCCGGATCCGCCACCGGAACAAAATGATAGGCGGCGACATTCTTGATCGGAGCATGCATGATCGAAGCGTGCTTGATCGAAGCATGATTGATAGGAGTATTCAGGTTCATGCAGCGATTTTAACCGGCCAGCGCGGCCTGGAGATTGCGCCGCGCCTGCGCTTCGAAACGGTCGCGGAAGAATTCGCTGAGGTAAATCCGTTCCGAAGCCAGCAGTTTCCTGAAAAAACGACGACGTTTGATCCGATACAACCAGCGCGGCACCGCGCGATATTCTTCGGCGATGGCGCGGTCGTAGGCAGCGAACGCATCCGGCGCAGCGCCGAGGATCGCCATATCGCAATCGAGAAAACGCCGGGTGTCGTCGGCAGCAGCAGCGCCTTCGAAATCCGCGGTGTTCAACGTGCCGTGACGCGCGGTGAGCAGGATCAGTTCGGAAACGCGCAAGCTGTCGATGCCCTCCTGCGGCAACCAGCGGGCGATGTGTTCGACTGCGAGACGTGCTGACTCGGCTTCGTTGTCGCCACGCCCTGGCACATAGATCGCATCGTGGTAGAGCACCGCCAACCCGACTTCGCGCGGCTGGCGCCAACCCGGTCCTTCAGCGACGGCACGGTAGTGCGCGAGCACATCTTCCACATGCCCGAAGTGATGATAAGCGCGAGGAGGCGATGCGTAGGCTTGCCGCAATGCGATCAGTTGCTCGGCCGGCAGCGACGAAAGATCGGGAATGTCGGTGTCTGCGATCAAGCCGAGGTCCTGGGGAAATAACCCGAGCAGTCGAAGCGAGCGGTTGTAGAGCGGGCTTCAGCCCGCTGCTGTATACAAGAAAATCGGCAGCGGGCTGGTGTTCAACAGCCGAATGGCTGATCAGCCCGCTCTACAGATAACCGCCGCATGCATCAGCCGTTGATCACCGTCAGCGTCGGCGAGCGTTTCGGCGATCGGTGGTCCGCAGCGGTCTCCGCCGTGTAGGCACAGACGCGGTTGCGGCCCTCGTTCTTGGCGCGATACAGCATCTGATCGGCGTGCGACAGCAAGCGCGACAGGTCGTAACCCGATTGCGCCGTCGAACTCACGCCGAAGCTGGCGGTGACCACGAACGAATACCCGCATTCGCGCGTATCGATCTGGGCAAGCTGCGAGCGGCAATCCTCGGCGATGCGCGCGGCGGTGGCAAGATCGAAGCCATGCAGCAGCACCGCGAATTCCTCGCCGCCGATGCGACCGATGTAATCGATCTTCCGGCAATGCGCACTGCAGGTTTTGCCGACCTCTTTCAGCACCCAGTCGCCAGCGCCGTGGCCATAGGTGTCGTTGATCGCCTTGAAATGATCGAGGTCGAACATCACCAGCGCAGCGGAATCGCCGGCGCGCGCGGCCTCGACCAGCGCGCGCTCGGAATTCAGGGTGAAGTAATGGCGGTTGCCCAGGCCGGTGAGCGCATCGGTCTGCGCCAGACGCTGCAGTTGTCCGTGGTGGCGCTTGATCTGGATCACCCAGAAGACGATGGCTCCGAGCATGACCAGCAGGAATCCCGCAACGAGACGCGCCTTCTGCGTGCTCGCGCGCTCCAGCGCAAGCTGCTGCGCCTGCTGCTTGGTCTCGTGGCGCACGATCTCGTACGCCAGCTCTTTCGCTTTCACGTCGTTCTGGTGCGCCATTTCGGATTCGGCGTAACGCTTGTAAAGCTCCAGCGCCACCGACGGTTTTTCGCGCGCGGCGGCGATCTTGTACAGCGTGTTGTAGGCGCTGACCAAGCTTGAGGAGGACTTGATCTTGTCCCCGATGGCCACGGTCGCAAGCGCATGCGCTTCCGCTGTCGGAATATCGCCCAGCTTCAACTTGAAATCGGCAAGAAGCGCATGGAAGCCCGCAACCAGGCGCGGATAGCGCGTGGCCTTGACTTCGGGGAGCGCGGCTTCGAGCACGGCAATCGCCTTGCCGACTTTGCCTTCGCCGGCGAGTTTGCGAGCGAGAATGCCGCGGGCGATATTGGCCGGAATATGTTCTTTGAGCTTCGAGCAGTGGGCGATGACCGATTCAACGACGGCGGCGTCCTTCGGAAGCACTTCCAGCTCGAACTGCGAGATTATCTGGTACTGCCCCGCAAAACACTTCTCCCGGGGCGTAGGGGAGTCATTGAGCAACTGCTGCGAATACCGCAATGCAATCCGATGCTGACCGATTTCACTGTAGAGCAGCGCTCCGGCGCCCAAGCCTTCACGCAGGATGGTCTTGTCATCCACCTGCTTGCGTATGGACTCGGCTTTCTGCAAGTAGCGCAAACCGGTACTGAAGTCGCGGGACACAGCAGAAAAGGCTGCGATCAGACCGCCCGCACGATACTTCAGATTGGGATCGTTGGTTTCATTGAACAACTGCTTGGCCAGCTCAACACCCTGACCAAGCTGATCGCGATAGATGGATCCGTATGCCTGAAGATACTTCAGTCGCTGCCGTTGCGAGAGCGTCGTCTGGCGCTTGTCGACGCGGAGCTGCTCAAGCAGCTCCGCAAAAAGCAGAGGGTCGGAACTCCGGGCAGCTTCCGCTCTTTGCAGAATGGAATCGTAGGTTTCCCGCGCGTGGACAGAACCCACATTCGCAGCGCACAGAAATACGAACAGACTAACGATCAGCTTCCATTGCATAGAGCACCTCACCCTCATCAAATTGACGACTAACTGATTACTCGGCCTCTTTCTGCTCGCCTTCGCCTTCACCTTCGCTGGGATTTTCTTCCTGCTCCGGACTTTCCTGAGGCGCCATGATGGCGAACACCATGACTGGACGACCCTTCAACAACTCTTTCAACTTCGAATGATCGCGGGCGTGGAGCGCTTGTCGAGACGTTGCATCCGCGTCGAGCTTCTCAATCGCAGCTTCGTAATCGGTAGCGGTCATCCGGGCCATGGCCGCATTCGCGCCCATAGACTCGAGAAATTGGATCACATTCGACATTGGACTCCCCCATTGTGCTTGATGGTTCAACGTGGTGTTGGCCGTTCGTCGGCCAGACCATCGCGATTTTATTGCGGATAGAGACCGCGCAAGCCATTGAAACGGACCATGTTCCCCCGAAATGCCAAGCTTGCACCCCACTCCCGCATCCGCAGGCTATGCGAAAAACCCATCCATATCAATCACTTCGATCATTTTCGCCCTGAACGGGGAAAATGCAGGGAAACGAGTACCGCCCAAATGACAGGGGCCGCACACGGTCGGCCGTCATTCCAGGCCAACTCAGCGCCGGATGTGGCTCACCACTGCAAAGAGGTTTGCTCGTCATCCCGACGAAGATGGGATCCATCGATACCCGGATGATTCGCAAGCGATGCCAATCGCGGTGGGTATCGAAATGTTCGGAGGCATGGACCCGGCCTTGGCAGGAACGACAGCAAAACCGGCCGTCGCGGCGCACATCGCCCTGTTTTCTCCAGACCTATCTGTTTGTTCGGCAAGAAGAAAAAGCGGAGAACCTCAGGCTTGGGCCTGCTCAGCCGCCAACGCCGCATCGATCTCCGCAATCCGGGTCAGCATCTCGACGTTGCGCTCCATCGGCCGCATCGGGGGCACGACCAGGGTGCTGTGCATGCAGAGTTCGGCATCGACCAACGCGGAGAGCGGCATACGCGCCATCCGCGGCATCGAAATCGGCAGGGTCGCGGCTTCGTAGACGATCACTTCGTGTTCCGGCGGATACCCCTCCGCGGCAAGCAGCTCAAGCAGCAGGCGGCGGTACGGCGCGCCCGTGCCGAAGCGTGCCAATGATCGGTCGCCCGCAAGACTGATCTGCCAGAGAATCAGATAAGCCGTGGGGTCGATCTTCCGCCGGTAGAACATCAACTGGCTGGCTTCATAGTGCTGGCAGCCATAGGTGCCGGGGTCGATGCCGAGATCGGCATACAGGCAATCTTCGGCGGAAATGCCGGGATGCATTACGGCGGCGAAACCTTCGGCCCGGGCCTGGGCGATGGCATGATGCGGCACTTGGGCGAACACACCGGGATGGCCATAGAACACGCCGCAAACCCGGTGGCCGGCACGAACCTCGGTCAACATCGCCTCGATCATTTCGCGATAGCTGCCGGTGCGGCGTTTGCCCTCGGCGTAATACGGCTGGAGACTGCGCATGTCCGGCCGCACCTCCTGCAGCCACAGCTCGACGATGGCATCCGACACCAGGCAGAACACCACATCCGCCTGTTCGATCTCACTGCGGGAGCGCGGGCTGATATGCGCTCCCAGCATCATCCCCGATCCCACACACACAAAACTGCCGATTTCCTGCATGCCCAGCGTTCTCTGATTCGATACGACAAAACTGTATCAGATCACCCTTCGGATCGAGGCGCGATGCCGTTGCGGGCCAACCACTGTTGTTTGCTCATCCGCCATTCCGCGGAACTCGGAACGGATCGCTCGACCGATTCGAACTCGAGAGCAGCGCCGAGGCGTCCGACCCGGACATTGGCGCTCGCGTGACGGGCGATGACCGCTTCGGTATCGAGCCCCCAATCGTTGTTCATCAGCAGGTCGACGATCTTGACGGTCACCTCCAGACCGACACCCTGCCCCTGCCAGGACGGCAGCAGCATGATGCCCAGCTCGATCAAAGAGGGATCACGGGCCGCGCGCAGATTCGAGAGCAGCCCCGCAGGGGCGCCGGAGGCGATCTCCGACAACCGCCAATAACGCGCCCGCATCGGCCACTCGGCGTTGTATCCAAGCACTTTCTCGAACACGACATCCGCTTCGGCGTCGCTCATCGCCGCACCGATATGCGCCATCACCGACGGATCGGTGTAGAGATTCCGGTAGAGATCGCGATCGCGGCCGTCGATCAACCGTGTCCGGATCCTCGGCGTCTCGAAGCGCCAGTCGATGTCGGCGCCCGCCGCCATGCCCGCCTCGCTCACAGGAAGCTCGCGTAGCCATCCAGCGCCAGGCGCTGGATGTCCGGGACGCGGCAGTCGGGCGCGGGGTGGCCTACCACCAGCAGGAGGTAGGCCATTTCATTCTTCGGGCGGCCGAGGATTTCATTCAGGAACCCCATCGGGCTGGGGGTGTGGGTCAGCGTGGCGAGGCCGGCGCGGTGCAGTGCGGCGATCAACAGGCCGCTGGCGATGCCGACGGATTCGTGCGGGTAATAGCGTTTCACCTTGTCGCCGTCGGTGTCGAAGGCGAAGCGCTCGTAGAAAATGCCGATCAGCCACGGTGCGGTGTCGAGAAAGGGCTTGTCGGCGTCGGTGCCTAGGGGCGCCAACGCGTCGAGCCATTCTTCCGGTGCGCGATGGCGGTAGAACTCGCGCTCTTCGGCCTCGGCGGCTTCGCGGATGCGGTGTTTGATGGCGGCGTCCTGCACTGCGACGAAGCGCCAAGGCTGCTGGTTGGCGCCACTGGGCGCGGTGCCTGCGGCGCGCAGGCAGTGCTCGATCACCGCGCGCGGCACCGGCGTGGGCGCATATTCGCGGACGGTGCGGCGGCGGGCGAGTTCGTCGGCGAATTCGCGGGCGGCGGCGATGCGCGCGTCGTCCGACAGCGACGGCATCGGCGGCAGCGCAATGGTCTGATGGTTCTGCATCGTTCGGATCCTGTCCTGTGAGCCGGAGGAGCGCAGCGCGCCCGTGCCGGCGAACCATAGCAGGCTTCGCACTGGCCGGCCGCGCAGGCCGGTCGCGTGCGCCGGTTGAGGACGACCCGGCGGCTGTCTACACTCTGCGGCTGCGCGCAGGCGCCGCAATGGCCGGGGGGCCGCAATGCATCCATTGTTCTTGCTGTCGTTGGCGCTGCAGATCGGCTGTGCCGTGCATGCGGTGCGCACCCGTCGTCCCAGCTACTGGTTGTTCGTGCTGCTCGCGGGGTCTTACATCGGCGTCGCCGTGTATGTGATCGCCGAAGTGCTGCCGGACCTGCGCCACAATCGCGCCGCGCGCCAGGCGCTGCGCAGCGCGCACGATCGCATCGATCCGGAGCGCCGCAAGCGCGCGGCCACGCACCAGCTCGATGTCGCCGACACGCTCGACAACCGCCGGTATCTGGCGCGGGAAAGTTTCGACAGCGGCGATTACCAGCAGGCGGCCGAGCTGTACCGCTCCGGCCTGCGCGGCCTGTACGCAACCGATCCCGAACTGATGCTGGGGCTCGCCCGCTCCCAGTTCGCGCTGAACCTGCACGCCGAAGCGCGGCAGACCCTGGACGCGCTGATCGCGGCCAACCCGGATTTCCGCTCCAGCGAAGGCCATCTGTTGTATGCGCGCTGCCTGGAAGCGGCCGGCGACAGCGCTGCGGCCATCCACGAATACGAGACGCTGGTGGAAGGCTTCCTGGGCGAGGAGGCGCGGGTGCGCTTCGGTCTGTTGCTCAAGCGCGAGGGCCGCACCGCGCAGGCGACGGACGTGTTCAACACGGTGCTCAAACGCTCGCGGGTGGCGCCGAAGTATTACCAGCGCGAACAGCGCGAATGGATCGATATCGCGAGCCGCGAAACCGCGACGACCGCACGTTGAGCGCAGGGCGCGATGGCCCGAAACCGTTAGCATGAAGACATGTCCACGGCCCCCGCCATTCACCTGATTCCAGAGGGAGCCACCCCGCATGGAACAGACCCGCAAGCGGCCTCCGCCGTGCTGGTCGCTTTCAGCGGCGGACTGGACTCCAGCGTCCTCCTCCATCGGCTCGCCCACGACCCGACGATCCGCGACCGCGGACTGCGCGCGATCCATGTCCATCACGGTCTGCACGAACGGGCCGATGCATGGGCCGAACACTGCACCGAACGCTGTCTGGCATTGGGCATCGCACTCGATGTCGTGAAGGTCGAGGTCGGTCGCGACAGCGGACTCGGCCCGGAAGCCGCGGCGCGTCAGGCGCGCAGGCAGGCGTTCGCGCAGACACTGCGCGGCGGCGAGACGCTCGCACTGGCGCAGCATCGCGACGATCAGGCCGAAACCTTCCTGCTGCGCGCCCTGCGCGCGTCCGGGCCCGACGGTCTGGCGTCGATGCGCCCCTGGCAGCGCTTCGCCGACGGCTGGATGTGGCGCCCGCTGCTGGACACGCCGCGCGAGACGCTCGCGGCCTACGCCGCACATCATGGTCTGCGCTGGATCGAAGATCCGAGCAACGCCGACACCGCGCTGGATCGCAATTTCCTGCGCCATCGCGTGCTGCCGCTGCTGCGCGAACGCTGGCCGCATGCCGATGCTGCCTTCGCACGCAGCGCGGCGCTGGCCGAGGAAGCCAGCGGGCTGCTCGCGGCGCAGGACGAAACGCTGCTGGCATCGGTGCGCGATGAAAGCAGCGGCAGCGCGCTGTCGGTGCCGGCATTGCGCGCTTTGCCCGCCGCGCAGCGCGCACGGCTGCTGCGGCACTGGGTTTCCGCGCTCGGTTGGCCGCCGCTGCCGGCGAAAGGCATCGACAGGATCGAAACCGATCTGCTGGGCTCCGGTTCAACAGAACCCGGCGACGGACGGATGCCGCGTTTTGCCTGGCGCAGCGTGGAGATCCGCCGCTGGCGCGACGCGCTGCATGCGATCGACACCGGGCGCGCACTTCCACCGGCGTGGTCGTGTCCATGGGACGGCCGCGAACCGCTGCTGCTGCCCAACGGCGACACTTTGACGCTGCAGGGCGCAGAAGGTTTTCCCGCACCGCTGCGCGCGCATGCGCGATGCGGCGGCGAGCGCATCCTGCTGGCCGAACGCGAGCATCGCCACACCCTCAAACATGTGCTCCAGGCGCTGGGAATCGCCCCTTGGGAGCGCGCGCGGATGCCGTTGCTGAGCACCGAAGACGGCATCCTGCTCGCCGCGGGCGATCGCATCCGCTCCGCCGGCTTCGGGCACTGGCTGGACTCGCAGGGCGCGCAATTGATGTGGAGCGGCCGATGATGGCAATCCGGACCGCAGCCCTGTCGACCGAAACGTCAACGTAGAAGTAGAACCGGTTGTCGAAAACTGGCCCGGCGGCTGTTTTTCGACAGCCTGTCAGGGCTTACACTTCCACCATGGCCCGAAAAACCGCATCCGACACCGCAGACACCACCCCGGGCGCATCGCCCGTGGCCGACTTCGAACAGTCGCTCGACGCGCTCGAGCATCTGGTCGAGAAGATGGAACTGGGGCAGATGAGCCTGGAAGATTCGCTCGCCGCCTACGAACGCGGCGTCGGTCTCTATCGCCGCTGTCAGCAGGCGCTGGAACAAGCCGAACTGCGCGTACGCCTGCTCAGCGATCCGGAACAGCCGGACAGCGCCGAACCCTTCGGCGATACCGCCAACGGCAATGGTTGATCCGCAGTCGGCGAATCGCATCGCGACCCACGCCACGACCCACGCCGAAATTTTTGCCGAGTGGCGACAGCGCGTCGACGACGCGCTCGAACTTGCCTTGGCACATCGCACCCTGCCCGGTTCGCGCCTGCAGGCGTCGATGCGCCATGCCGCCCTGCTCGGCGGCAAGCGCATGCGGCCGCTGCTGGTCTACGCCACCGGCGATCTGCTCGCCGCCGACGTCGCCGCGCTGGACGCACCGGCGAGCGCGATCGAACTCATCCATGCCTACTCGCTGGTCCACGACGATCTGCCGGCGATGGACGACGACGCCCTGCGTCGCGGCCAACCGACGGTGCATGTGGCCTTCGACGAGGCCACCGCGATCCTCGCCGGCGACGCGCTGCAGTCGCTGGCGTTCCAGCAGTTGGCCGAAGCGCCGCTGCCGGCCGACGCGCGCATCGCGATGGTGCGCGAACTGGCCATCGCCAGCGGCGCCGCCGGCATGTGCGGCGGTCAGGCCTTCGACATCGATGCCACCGGCCGCGGCGGCGACATTTCGCTGGGCGAACTCGAACGATTGCACGCGCTGAAAACCGGAGCGCTGCTGCGCTGCGCGGTGCGTCTGGGCGCGATCGCCGGCAACGCCGACCGCGACGCGCACGCCGCGCTCGACCGCTACGCCGAAGCGCTGGGACTGGCGTTCCAGATCCGCGACGATCTGCTCGACATCGAAGGCGACAGTGCGACGCTCGGCAAGACGGCCGGCAAGGATCTGGCGCAGAACAAAGCCACATTTCCGGCGCTGCTGGGCGTCGACGCATCGCGCGCGAAGCTCGTCGAACTCGCTGAAGTCATGCGCGCGGCGCTGCTGCCGTTCGGCGATCGCGCCGACCTGCTTGCCGCATTGGCGCGACAGGTCGTCGAACGCGATCGCTGACCCTGCGGTTGTACGGTTGTAGAGCGGGCTTCAGCCCGCTACCACCTCTCCGGAAGCGGGACAGCGGGCTGAAGCCCGCTCTACAACCCGCGTCAGAACAACCGGATCGTCAGCGGATAACGATACGTCTCGCCGTCGTAGGCCTTGACCGCGGCCACGATGGTGAGCACCACCCAGGCGATGGCCAGCGCGATCCACAGCGGCACCGCGACCAGCAGGCCGAGGCCCAGCGTGAAGATCACCAGCAGAATGCTGCCGACGGCATACAGGAACATGCTGACGTTGAAGTTGATGGCTTCCTTCGCATGCGCGGCGGCGAAACCGGAACGGTCGCGGATCAACAGCCAGACCACCAGCGCGGCGATGGCGCCGGCGATGCCCGCGAACCACGAAGTCGCGAAAGCGGCGACCAGTGCGGCCAGATGCGCGCCCGCAGCCCAGGTGCGGTCGCTGGAATCGCTCGAAGCGGTGTCGACGGTCGGAAGCGTGTCGTTCATGGCTCAGTCCTCGCGGGGGAGACTCCCGCCTTGCGCGTCCGGAAACGTCCGGCGCAGGCACAAGATTGAGGCTTGCAGCGGCGCGCACAAGCCAACGAAAGACATATGTAGGAGGGCCTTCAGGCCCGAGCTTTACGCTTTCAATTCGATCGCCTGAAGCAAGAGCTCGGGCCTGAAGGCCCTCCTACGTCGCGGCCCAGATCAGGATGATCGGCCAGCCGATGTCTGCGCGCGCCGCATCAGCCCCGCAGCAGCCCCTCCAGCGGCCGCACCGCGCGGCTGTCGGGGAAGATCCGCGTCTCCAGCGCCGATTCCGGCACCGCGAGATGCCCGGCCAGCAGGCCTTTGAAGACCGCGCGCAGATCGGTGGTCGGGCGCAGGTCGCGGCCGTCGAGCAGCGCCCCCGGCGCCAGACCCGGCCAATCGCCGCCGATCCGCCCGCCGCGCACCGCGCCGCCCGCAAGCAGGGCCACGCCGCCGACGCCGTGATCGGTGCCGGCGCTGCCGTTGCTGGCGACGGTGCGTCCGAATTCGGTCACCACCACCACCGCGGTCCGCGCCCACTCCTCCGCCAGGCCTTCGCGGATCGCGCGCAGGCCGGCGTCGAGTTCGGCGAACTTGCGATCCAGCGCCAACTGTTGGCCGCGATGCGTATCCCAGCCGCTGTCTTCGACGAAGGCGATCCGCGCGGCATCCGGCCCGCGCATGCGTTTGGCCGCGGCGGCCATCGCATCGGGCAGCCGGAACGCGCCGCGCTGCCCGCCCATGTCGGTGGCGGCGGCGTCCATCGCAGCAGTCTCCATTGCATCGGCGAACGCAGGCGCCAGACGCGCGTCGGCGGCGTACAGCGACTGCAACTGCTGCATCAGCGCATCGGGCAGATCGCGGGGCAGCGGCGGCGACCAGATCTCCGCACGCCCGGAGCCGCGCATCGCCAGCGGCATCACCTGGGCGATGGCGACGCCCTCGGACGCGGCCATCGCCTCGATGCATCGGCCGATCCAGCCGTCGCGCGCGCCGCCGGGCGCGGCGGTGCCGTTCTCCAGACAATCCTGCGCATCGAAATGCGAACGCTGCCGGTAGGGCGGCGCCACCGCGATCAGCGGCAACAATTGTTTGTCGGCGTACAGCCGGTGCGCGAAGGTCATCTTCGGATGCAGTCCGAAACTGCCGTCCAACGTCAACGCATCGCGCACCGCGAGTTGGCCGCGCGCGCGCAGATAATCGGCGTCGCCCTGCGGAGGCAGCAGATGCAGGCCGTCCATCGCGCCGCGCAGCAGTACGACGACCAGGCGCGTCTGTCCGCTGGACGCGGCTGGCGACAGGCCGGGCCACAGCGTGAGCATCGCGGTGCCGCCGAGCGCGGCGAGAAAACGACGACGAGTGAGATCGGTATCGCGACGGGTCATCACACTCTCCACTGGAACGCAGGGCTGGAAAACAGCAGCGCGAAGCCTTCCTGCGGCGAACCCGCGCGACGCAGCAGTTCCGCGAACGGCCCCTGCACCGCTTCGGCGCCGAGCACATCGGCTGCGAGTTCGACCGGTTTCTGCGAAACGGCCACCTGTTCGGCCAAAGCCGCAGCCGCCTGCAGACGCTTGCGGAGCGCATCGCCGCTGGCCCAATCGGCGGCGGTGTCGGGGAAACCCGCCGGCGAGCGCGGCGTGAATGTCGGTTGCCCCAAACCCTGCAGCAAGCGCGTCAATGCCCGCGGTTGGCGATCGAGTCGGATCGCGCCGGCGCGCATCGCCGAGACCACGAAATCTTCCGGCGTCTTGAATTTGCGCGCATCGGCCGACCACGCGGCATCGTCGTCGATCATCGCCCGGTACAGCGCCGACAGCGATCCGCCGCTGCGCAGGAATGCCGCGGACATGCGCTCCACCAGCGCCAACGACGGCGTGTCGGAAACGAAATGCCGCGCGAGCTTCAGGCTGAGATGGCGTGCAGTGGCCGGATGCACGGCGAGATCGCGCAGGATCGCGCGGCCCTGCGTTTCGCCAGCCTCGACATAGCGCTTGCCCAGCACGCTGCGCGCGCCGGGCTCGTGCGCGCCGGGCCGGAACACGAACGCTGAGGTCGCATCGTTCTGCGCATCGCGGCGCAGCGGCGTGCCCCAGCCGGTGATCGCGCGCGCCAGTTCGACGACATCCTGCTGCGCGTAACCGCCATCGACGCCGAGCGTGTGCAATTCGAGGATTTCGCGCGCCAGATTCTCGTTGAGGCCGAGCTTGCGCTGCGCATCGCGACGTTCGACGCGGCGCGCGAGCATCGAGTCGTCGCCCACCGACGCGGCGTTGTCGAGGTACAGCAGCATCCCGGGATGGGTTTCCACCGCCAGCAGCAGATCGGCGAAATGTCCCGCAACGTGCGGACGGATCGCCTCGCGCTCCATCGGCGCGGCGAGCAGGCGCGCGCTGTTCTTGTCGATCGAGATCGCGAAATGGTTGGACCAGAATCTCACCAGCCGCTCGACGAACGGCGCGGAGGTGGTCGCGGCGACGCGGTAGCGCGCGCCGATGTCGGCGATCGCATCGCGACGGATCGTCTGTTGCAGCGGCGTGCGCTCGATGTCGTCGCCCATCGGGGTCGCTGCCGGTTTGGCGGGTGCGTCAGCGGTGCGTGCGCGCCGACGCTGCAGCCGGTACTCGGCTTCGCGCTGCATGATATCGAGGCTGTCGGGCAGGCCGGCGAACGGCGCCGGATCGAATTTCGCCTGCAACTGCGCGTGCAGCCAACGACGCGGATCGCCCGCCTGCGCGAGTTCGCCGGGCATCGCGCCCAGGCCAAAACGATTGACCGCTGCGGTTGCGGTGATGCCGCCCATGTCGCGCTCCAGCGTCGGAAGACAAAGCTGTCAACGTCTGCGGCGATGGCGGGTTGACCCGCGACCGCCAAAAGAAAACCCCGGCGCCTGAGGCACCGGGGTTTCGGAGTGCGGATACCGCAGCGACTTACTTGATCAGGCGGATCGCGAACGGGTAGCGGTAGGCTTCGCCCGAGTGCGCCTTCACGCCCGCGAGGATGCTGAGAATGATGCACGCGACCCAGGCGAGGAGGTTGATCAGGGCACCGATCACGATGATGGTGAGGATGATGCCGACCACATACACCATGAGCAGCGTGAGCTGGAAGTTGAGCGCTTCCTTCGCCTGATCGTTGATGAAAGCCTTGTCGGCCTGATCCTTGTTGATCAGCCAGATGATCAGCGGAACGATGAACCCGAGGACGATGCCGGACAGGTGCGTGATCAGCGCCAATGTCTTCTGGTCGTCGGAAGGAGCCCCGGACGGAGCCGGCGGCGGTGCGGTGAATTCGTTTCCATCGGTCATTGCTGGACTCCCCATTGCGTGCGGATGAATTTGGTGCGGCTGAAAATGCGCATGTAACGTTCGGATTGCGAGACATGCCGCTACTGCGGACATGGCCCTAGCATACACAAACGTCAATCGCCGCCGGCAACGGTCATCCGGCCGACCAGGACCGAACCGACCTGGATGTGGGAACGGATATCGACATCGCTGCCCACCGCCTCGATCCCCCGCAGCATCTGCCGCAGGTTGCCGGCGATGGTGATCCCGTCGACCGGATAAGCGATTTCGCCGTTTTCGACATAGAACCCGGCGGCGCCGCGGGAATAGTCGCCGGTGATCGCGTTCACGCCCTGCCCCATCAATTCCGTGACCAGCAGCCCAGTCCCCATGTTGCGGACGAGCGCATCAAGACCATCAGCGTTCGCCGCGACTTCGAGATTGAACACGCCTCCGGCATTGCCGGTGCTCTGCAGGCCGAGTTTGCGCGCGGAATAGCTGCCGAGGATGTAGTGCTGGAGGATGCCGTCGCGGACCAGATCGGACTCGCGGGTGGCCACGCCCTCGGCGTCGAACGCGCTGGAGCGCATGCCGCGCATCAGGAACGGACGCTCGCGGACGACGCACCAGTCGGGCAAGACCTGCGTGCCGACGCTATCGAGCAGAAAACTCGCGCCGCGATAGAGCGCGCTGCCGGACACGGCGCTGAGCAGATGTCCGAACAGCGAGCGCGCGACTTCGGCGTGGAACAACACCGGCAGCGTGCCGGTCGGCAGGGTGCGCGGCTGCAGCCGCGCGAGCGTGCGCTCGGCGGCGCGGCGACCGACCGCCGCGGGCGCTTCCAGATCCTCGCGGGCCAGCGCGAGGCTGTACCAGCCGTCGCGCTGCATGTCCTCGCCTTCGCCGGCGATCAACGCGCAGGCGATGCTGTGGTGGGTGTCGCGTTCGCGGCCCAGGAATCCATGGGAATTGGCGTAGACGCCGATGGATTCGCCGGTGGACGCCGAAGCGCCGTCGGAATTGGCGATGCGCGGATCGGCGTCGCGGCCGGCGGCTTCGCAGGCCAGGGCCAGATCCACCGCTTCGTCGGCCTCCAGCCGCCACGGATGCCAGCTGTCGAACTCGCGCACATCGGTGGCCATGCGCTCGGCGTCGGCAAGGCCCGAGGCCGGGTCGTCCTCGGTGTGGCGCGCGATGGCGCAGGCCTGGGCGACGGTGGCTTCGAGACTGTCCGGACGCAGATCGGCGGTGCTGGCGCTGCCCTTGCGCTGGCCGAAGTAGACCGTAATCCCGATCGACCGGTCGCGGGTGGATTCGACGCTTTCCACAGCGCCCATGCGCACGTTGACGTTGAGGCCGCGGTCTTCGTCGCAGCTGACCTCGGCCTGGGAGGCGCCCTGGGCGCGGGCGCGGGCCAGCAGGTCGCGGGCGAGGTCGGACAACCGGTCCAGTCGGGCCAGGCTGTCGTCGCCATCATTTGCGAACGGGGAAGAAGCGATCGCGTTCAATGCATTATCCTGTTGTCATGAGAGGCAAAGACACCGAAACCGGCGATTTTCTGTCCCCGAGCCGCAGTCAGCAGCGGCGCGAGGCCCTTGAAGTACTCGAACTGGCCCGCCAGCTCTCGGCGTTGACGCCGCAGCAGTTGGCGCGATTGCCGGTGCCCGAGGGACTGATCCCGCATATCGACGAAACCCGGCGGATCCCGTCGCACGGCGCGCACAAGCGCCAGTTGCAGTATCTGGCGAAACAGATGCGGCGGGAAGACGACGAGACCCTGGAAGCGATCCGCGACGCGCTGGACAGCAGCGGCGAGTCGGTACGGCTGGAAGCGGCGATGCTGCATCGCGCAGAGGCCTGGCGCGAGCGCCTGATCGCCGACGGCGATGCCGCGCTGACCGAATTGCTGACCGAGTTCCCGCACGCCGACCGCCAGCACCTGCGCCAGCTCGCGCGCAACGCGCACGAGGAAAAGCTGCGCAACAAACCGCCGCATGCGTTCCGCGAACTGTTCCGCGAATTGCGGGAGTTGTTGGCGGGAAATACCGACGACGACCAAAGCACCGAAGCGCCCGTCGACGACAGCGAATCCTGAAAGAGCCGGGCTTCGCTTTGCTCCCCTCTCCCGCCGGGAGAGGGGCTGGGGGAGAG
>CBIHKW010000028.1:0-34668 GCA_966203835.1 uncultured Thermomonas sp. | reverse complement strand
TGCCAAGGGCTGGTACAGCTGGGACGTGGGCGATTGGCATTTCGTCGCGTTGAACACCATGTCCGGCGGCACGGTTTCGACCGAGCAGCTCAACTGGCTGACAGCCGATCTGGCGGCGAATACCAAGCCTTGCACCGCAGCTTACTTTCACCACCCGATGTTCAGTGTGGGCTATTACTACCCCAACCCTTCGGTTAAACCGCTTTACGATAGATTGTACCAGTACAAGGCAGATCTGGTGATGGTGGGTCACGACCATAATTACCAGCGTTACGCCAAGATGAATTCGGACCAGGTCGCAGCCACGGACGGCTTCCGTCAGGTGCTGGTCGGCACTGGCGGCCGTGGGTTCTACAACGTCGATCCCAGCAAGCATGCGCTGCTGCAGGCCAGCGACGACAGGACCCATGGCGTGCTGAAGCTGACGCTCAGCGCCACCGGCTACACAGGTGAGTTCGTGCGCGCGGACTACAGCGGGAACGGAACCTTGGGCAGCGCCTCGAAGCCGGAAGTTTTCACCGGCACCTGCAACAAGGCCGGCAGCGGCGGCAATGTGGCGCCGGTCGCGAATTTCAGCTCGACCAGTACTGCGTTGACCGCGAGCTTCATCGACTCCTCCACCGACAGCGACGGCAGCATCGCATCGCGTTCGTGGGCGTTCGGCGACGGCACCACCTCTGCCTCCATCAATCCCAGCAAGACCTACGCCGCAGCGGGCACCTACAACGTCACGCTGACGGTGACCGACAATGGCGGTCTGACCCACAGCAAGACCACGGCGGTGACCGTGAGCAGCGCCAATGTGGCGCCGGTCGCGAGTTTCAGCTCGACCACCAGCGCACTGACCGTGAACTTCACCGACACCTCCACCGACAGGGATGGCAGCATCGCATCGCGTTCGTGGGCGTTTGGCGACGGTACGACGACGGCCACCACCAACCCCAGCAAGACCTATGCGGCCGCCGGCACCTACACGGTGAGTTTGACGGTGACCGACAACGGTGGTGCGAGCAATACGGTATCGAAATTGGTGACGGTGTCCGGCGGCGGCACACCGTCGCAGCTGCTGCGCAATCCGGGCTTCGAGTCGGGGCAGGTCGACTGGAGCTGGACCAATACCAACAACAGCATCGCGATCTACCTCAACGCCGCTCGCGCACGCACAGGCAATTATCTGGCCTGGTTGAACGGCAGAGGCACCAGCAGGACGCACACCAGTACGCTCTCGCAGTCGGTCAGTATCCCGGCGGGCAAAGCCTCCGCCAAGCTGAGTTTCTATCTGCAGATCGAAACCGCGGAAACCCAATCCATTGCGTACGACAAGCTGACCCTGCAGGTGCTCAATGCGTCCGGTCAGGTACTCAAGAACTGCGACACCTACTCCAATCTCAACGCGAGTGCGAGCTATGTGCAGAAGACCTGCGATTTGAATTCGTATATCGGTCAGACGGTGACGATCAAGTTCACGGGGATCGAAGACGAGTCGCTGAAAACCGGGTTCCTGATCGATGACATGTCCTTGATCGTGATGTAACGCGTGTCGCCCGCTCCGCATCTGCGCATGAAGCGCAGATGCGGAGCGGGCGCACGAACAGGACCGGTCGTCCCGAATTTCGGCGGCTTGCGGACCGGCAACGGGAGTGTCGAAAAACACCTGCGATAACCCATCCGATGTTCAATCATTTAGGGGAAGTTTATGTTGTACGAAATTGTTCCGAACAACACTCTCAAACCGCTGGTTCTCGCCAGCGCGCTGGCGCTGGCGATGGTTTCGGCGCCGGCGTTGGCGGGCAAGGCCAATCTCAGTGGCCTGTCCTCGTCTCAGACTTTCGATCGCTTCATCGTGAAATATCGCTCGGGCAGTGCCGAGAGCCGCGATGCGCGCGCGCGCGAGCGTTCACTCAATCTTTCCGCCGGCGCGGTGCAGGTGCGCGGTGCCACTCCTGGTGCGAAGACCCGGGCAGTCGGGCTGCGGCATCTGCGCCGCATGGGTCTGGGCGCCGACGTCGTACGCACGGACCGCAAGCTCGATCGACTCGGCGCCGAGACTCTGATGCGTCGGCTCGCGCTGGACCCCAGCGTCGAGTACGTGGAAGTCGATCGCCGCGTGTATCCGGCGTTTGTGCCGAACGATGCGCGCTACGCGGAACAGTGGCATTACTCCGCGGTCAACGGCATCAATATGCCGAATGCGTGGGACCAGTCGACCGGCAACGGCGTGGTGGTGGCGGTGTTGGATACCGGGATCACTGCGCATATGGATCTGCAGGGTCAGACGGTGGCGGGCTACGACTTCATCGATACCCTGTCTGTCGCCAACGACGGCAACGGTCGCGACGCCAATCCCGCCGATCCGGGCGATTGGACCGTTGCTAGAGACTGCAATGATCCGGCGTGGCCTGGCTTCGACAGTACCTGGCATGGCACCCAAGTTGCCGGTCTCGTCGCTGCCGCAACCAACAACGCTACGGGTGTGTCCGGCGTCGCCTACGGCGCCCGGGTACAGCCGGTGCGGGTGCTCGGCCACTGCGGTGGTTTCGAGTCCGACATCGTCGACGCCATCATCTGGTCGTCTGGTGGTGCCGTCGTAGGCGTTCCCGCGAATGCAACGCCCGCCAAAGTCCTGAACCTCAGTCTGAACAGCCCTGGAGTGTGCGGCGAGACTTATCAGAACGCCATCGATAGTGCGGTTTTGCGCGGGGCCACTGTCGTGGTTGCGGCGGGCAACAACGGTCAGGATGCATCGCTCTACAACCCCGCCAACTGCAGGAATGTGGTGGCGATCGGGGCGTCCGGCCGCGATGGTATGCGAGCGACGCATCCGTGGTGGTCTTCCAACCATGGCGCCGCGGTCGACATCGCCGCGCCCGGATTGGAAGTGCTCACGACCGCGAATAGCGGTGCGCGCGCACCGGGCGTGGATACGTACGTATTCAGTCAAGGCACATCGATGGCCACGCCGCAAGTAGCGGGTGTGGTGGCGCTGATGCAGTCGGCGCGCGGCGCCAATCTGCTGACGCCCGCACAGGTGGAGCAGATACTGAAGGACACCGCGAGAGCCTTCCCGAACGGTGTCGACCGGCCGCTGGGCGCGGGCATCGTCGATGCGAACGCCGCCGTCCGGGCTGCGATCGCATTCGGCGTACCCGTCCCAGTCCCTCCCGTGTCGTCGCAGTTGCTGCTCAATCCGGGCTTCGAGTCGGGGCAGGTCAATTGGATCTGGACCAATACCGACAACAGCATCGCGATCTACAACAACCCCGCTCGCGCACGCACAGGCAATTTTCTGGCCTGGTTGAACGGCAGAGGCAGGGTGCACACCAGTACGTTGTCGCAGTCGGTGAGCATTCCGGCGGGCAGAGCCTCTGCAATGCTGAGTTTCCATCTGCGGATCGAAACCGCGGAAACCGTACGCACTGCGTACGACAGGCTGACGGTGCAGGTGCTCAATGCGTCCGGTCGGGTACTCAAGACCTGCGCGACCTACTCCAATCTCGACGCCAATGCGAGCTACGCGCAGAAGACCTGCGATTTGAGGCCTTATATTGGTCAGACGGTGATGATCAAGTTCACAGGGACCGAGGACGAGACGCTGAAAACCGCCTTCCTGATCGACGATATGTCTTTGGATGTCAGGTAACGCATGCGAATGGTTCCGCATCTGCGTTTCAGTGGAAGCGCAGGTGCGGCTTCATCGCTCGAATCAGAGCCGCCGGCCGCTCCGGATTCCAGCGGCCTGCGGATAGGTAGCAGCATTGCCGAAACCCGGCTGTTCTACCCCGTTGTATGAATTTGTCGCTTATAGACATCACGGTTGTCCCTGCGACTTGGCCCCGGAGTGATCCGGGGCCTTTTTTCTTCGCCGAACCGCGACGCTCGTGCGGCGCCCACCGCGATTGCCCTCGCATGACGGACTCGCGCCCGTCGCGATGCGTTCCGCTTCATCGATACCTTTCGACCGTCGTCCGCGAGGCTTCCCGTTGCCGTCAGCGGCGCCAGTGTCGGAGCGCATGTCTCATTCGGACCCGCTCAGCGGCGCCGCGCATCGGTTTCCATTGCGACGAGCGCGCCGCCATGCTGGCGCGCGCGGGCGTCGAGCGCGGTCGTGATGGTTTGTGCGTCGCGGTCGTGCCCGGCCGCACGCAATCTCGAGATTTCCAGGGTTTCGAGCCGATCGGTGAAATGCCGGGCATCGTGGGGAAGGCGTTTGCGTACCTTCGCGCTGTACTCCGCGACCATGTTCCAGTCGCCGCGCGCAGCCGCCGTTTCCGCCAGACCCACCTCGATCTCCGCCACCACCGCCCCGTAGTTCATGTGTGCGGGCATTCTGTACAGGGATGAGAGAAGTCTGTCGGCGTCCGCGTAGTCGCGCAGGCGGATCTTCAGCATGGCCAGCTCCGTCGCCTGAGCGATGTCTTCCCAATTGTCGGGTGTCTTGTCGATGTCCTCTTCCGCTGCCTGCATATGGCGTCTTGCGGCATCGGCATCGCCGGCGAGGAGGTCGATGTAGGCGTCGCCGAGGGAGGCATTCACGGGGTTGTCGTCGCGGCAACCCCGCGATTGCGCGCGGGCCGTGTCGAGCTCGCCGACGTCGATCAATGCGGACATGCGCGTACACGCGATACTGCCTGCTTCGCTTCTGGGCATATCCCAACGTTTGGTGCGGCCCACATCGCCAAGCGTTCTGTCGAGGACGGCAAGCGCTTCCCGATAATGTCCCTGCTGAGTCAGCAGATCGCTTTCGAAACGCGATGCGCGGTAACGGTATTTCGTCCAGAGCTGGTTCCCGCGCAGGCGTTCGACCCGGCGCTCGGCCTGCCGAAGGTCGCCCGATCGCAGATTTTCCTCAAGAAGGTCCAGCTCCAGCAGTTGGCTGCTCGGGATGTCGCCGGCGAGGCTCGCGCTTTCGAGGCCTGCCTCGAACGTCCGCATGCTCTTTCCGCGATCGCCTGTCTTTCGATACAACATCGCCATCATCCGCTGCGTCCAGATCGCGTTGAGATGGTCGCCGTACTCGTGGGTGGATTTCAGCAGTATCGCCAGTCGTTCCTCCGCGAGCGGAACGTCGAAGGCGTACATGGCTTCGTAGAAACGGGCGACCTTCGCGTCTTGCTGATAACCAGCGGCCTCGAATGTGTCCGCGGCTTTCGAGAACGGCTCGGACTGATTGTTCGAGCGGTATCGCTGCGCCCACGTGCGTGCGCGGAGCAGTTGCGCGTCCCCCCGTTCCTGCGCCAGGCCTTCGGGCGCGTATTCGATGCGATCGATGGCTTCGTTGGCATTCTGTTCGGCTTGTTCGAGATATCCGAGCATGAAAGCCGAATCGGCGCGTGCGACCAGTTGCCGGATGCGAAGCGGCCCTGTCTGTCGATCCCATTCCGGCCGCGAGAGCAGTTGGAAAGCCGCTTCGGGGCGACTCATGCGTTGCAGGACCTTGGCCTGAGCGAGCAGGAAATCCATCCGCGTCGGATTCACGGTCCACAGATGCGAATAGAGCTGCAGCGCTTTTTTCGATTGTGCCAAGGTCGATGCCGCGGCTTCGGCTTCGAGAAGAATCGCGGCGTTGGTGGGGAGCGGCAGGGACAGTGCCCGGCCCAGTGCCGCCTGTTCGGCCGCCTGCCTGAACTGCTTGTGGTCGGCCAATTCCCTGGCGAGCAACATGCGCGCGGGACCGAACTTCGGCGCCGCTTGCACGACGCCCTGAAGCAGTTGCAGTGCGTTCGCATCGCGACGACGACTGGCAGCGGCCGCTTCGGCGAAACGCATCGCCGCGCCGCTGTCGAGATCCAGCTTGGGCCATCGTTGCTGCAGCATGTCCGGCAAGATGATCGCCAGCGCCTGGTTCGATGCGGCGTCGATCATCTCCGGCAATCGCCCGTTGGCGCCATGCAGCGGAATCCTGCGTTTCATTCCGCCCTGATCGCCATTGTCGGCGGCGCGCGCATCCGTTCGGTAGACCGGTCTGAATGCGATGTCGAAGACGAATCGATCCGGGTGCGCCTGCGATGCGGATACGCTCAAATCCAGAAAATAGCTGGGTGTCGTGCGTCCGGCGATCAAGTTTTCTTCCTCGACCAGATCGATCGATGGCAACCTCGCCAGTTTCCAGCGCACCCACTCTCTGAGCAGGTTCGAAGCTGGGCGTTCGGCGTCGGTCGCGCCGGCGGACGCTTGGGTGACGACGATGCTCATGTTCGGGCTGTGCCCCAGGCCGGCGAGAGCGGTCGTTGTCGTGGGCACCGCCCGGGATCCAGGCGTCGTCAGCGCGAAGAAAGTAATGAGTACGAACAGCAGCGGTGAAGCCATCGTCGACCACCGCGTGGCCGGTGTGCGCGGAGTGGCCGTCGGCCAAGCCGCTTGGCCGGCGCTCGCCTGCGATACATCCGTCGCGCGTCTCGTCGCGCCGGTCGCATCCTCCGATCCGTGAACGACTGGGGATGGTGCCGGTTCCAGCTCAATCGCGGACGCAGGGACAAGATCGCGCGTGTCCTCCACGTAGCGGACTTCGTACGGCGGCTCGAAACTGTAGCCGGTGCGCGAGACTGTTTTGATCCAGTGCTTGCGCTCTTCGCCGAGCGCCTTGCGCAGGACCGAGATGTTCTGCGTCAGGTTCGTATCTTCGACGTGGAGCGTGCCCCAGATTCGCTCGAATATCGTGTCCCGCGCGTGTAGCGTGAATGGTTCGGAAGCGAATAATTGCAGCAGATCGAAGACCCGCTGAGTCAGCTCGACCTCTCCGTCTGGACAGCGAATCCGGCGCAGTCGCGGCTCGATCACGAGATCGCCGACGACATAGCCGCCCAGGTTCGGTGCGTGTGTGGAGGTGACGTGATTCAGGTTCACGGGAGGGCGACTGCATCCGTTGGACGAAGCGCACCGGCTGGGCTTCCGATGCCGGCACTCCGGGAACGCTGATTCCTGATCCTAGCCTAGCGCTGCATGCTTTCAAAGAAGTATTTGATATATAGGAATGGCTGTCGAACGTGGCCGGCAAGCGGTTTTTCGCCCGGATGCTGGCGCGTTTCTTGCGCACTGTCGGCGTGATCCGCTGCACGCTTCACCTGGTGAGGCGATTCGAGCGCCGAGAGCGCATGCATGTGTCGCCGCTGCAGCCTCGCGAAGCGTTTCCGTGCGCGCGACCTGAACCCGTTCTGGATCCACGACCTGTCATGGCGCAATCGCGGGATGCGGTTTTGCGCCATATGCCAGGTGGTTGCGGAATCGGGCGACTCAGCCCCCAGCGGCCGCCTCGTGGACATGCTCGGCGGCCGCCTTGTCCGGTGCGACTTTGCCCGCGATTTCCAGCAGTTCGACATCGAACACCAGCAGCGCGTTCGGTTCGATCCGCCCCGACGCGCCGCGTTCGCCGTAGGCCAGTGCCGGCGGAATCCACAGTCGCAATTTGCTGCCGACCGGCATGAGTTGCACGCCTTCGCTCCAGCCGGGGAAGACACGGTTGAGCGCGATTTCGGCGGGGTGGTCGGTGTCGTAAGTACTTTCGAGCTTTGCGCCCGCAAGGGTGCTGCTGGCGTAGTTCACGCGCACCGTGTCGGTGGCGGTCGGCTTCGGGCCTTTGGCCTCGCGAAGCACCTGATACTGCAGGCCGCTGGCGGTGACGGTCACGCCCGTTGCTTTGGCATTCGTCGCGAGGAAGCTCTCGGCCGCGGCCAGATTCTTCCTGGCGATTTCGCGCGCCGCCATTTCCTGTTTCTTGCGCAGCACTTCTCCGAACTGTTCGCGCAGCGCATCGGTCTGTGCGTCGTCGAGTGCGGGTTTCTGTCCCGCATGCACGGCGCGGATCGCGGCGATCGCGATGTCGATGTCCACTTCGTCTTTCACCGGCGTCATGGTCTTGGCCATGTCCAGGCCGACCATGTAACTGATGCGCGCGCGTTCGCTGTCCAGCGCGGGTACTGCGACGGTGGTGGCGGCGCCGGAGCTGGTGTCCGCTTCGCGCGAGCATGCTGCCAACAGGGCGACGGCGAGCAGCGTCGGATAGAGGAATGTGCGGTGAGAGAGATGCATGCGGGCAGTCCTGAAGTCAGTCGACGACCGCGAAGGTGAGCATCATGCCCATGTCTTCGTGTTCGAGGTTATGGCAGTGCAGCATGTAGCGCTGCGTGCCGGAGAAGGGTTGCGAGAAGTCGATGGCGATGCGCACGATCTCGCCCGGCCAGATCACCACGGTGTCGTTGAAGCCGAGATCCTGCGGCGTCAGGCCTTCGGCGGTGACCTTGCGCGCGCGGATGTCCTGCGGGCTGATGCTGCGCGAGACCACGCGGAACTGCACGCCGTGGATATGGATCGGATGCGGCATGCTGGTCATGCTGTTGCGGATTTCCCACACTTCGCGGCTGCCGCGTTTCACTTCGAACGCGCTGTCGTGGCCATCGACGTGGAAGTTGTGGTCGTTGATCATCCACGTGCCTTCGCTGTCCATGCTCAGGCGCAGCGGCCGTACCGGCCAGTCGCCGGTGTCGGGCGGCGGCGGCAACGACGACAGCCGTTCCGGAATCGTATTCGCGTTTGCGCTCCCGGCAGCGGGCCGGGTGGTGCAGAGCGCAGGCGCTTCGCAGATCTGGAACAGCATCAGGTCCAGCGCATCGCCCATCATCACCGCACCCGGGTGGTCGGCCATCGCGTCGGGCATGAACGCGCCGGATTCGTCTTCGTTCTCCATCGCCACATAGTCGAGACTGCGCAGGATCACGCGCGTACCCGGCGCCAATCCGCTGAAGTCGACCAGTACGTCGGCGCGTTGCGCAGGCGCCAGGAACAGATCGTCGATCGACCACGGACGTTCGAGCAGGCCGCCATCGGTGCCGATCAAGCGCATCGGCAGCGGCGTATCGCCCTGCAGGAAGCTGGGCCGCAGCATCCGCGCATTGGCGACATTGATGATGCGGAACCGGTACAGCGTCGGCTCGACGTCCAGCACCGGCTCCGGCGACCAGTTCGCCAGCACGCGGTTGCCGATCCAGTCGTCGGCGTTGTCCTTGTAGACGATGGCGTTGCCCGCATCGACCTGTTTGTCGGTCAGCATCAGCGGCAGATCGCGCGTGCCCCAGTCCAGCCCGAGTCGTTTCCGCAGCGCGAGTTCTTCGTCGTCCTCGATCAGCAGTAAGCCCGACAGCCCCAATTGCAGTTGCCGGCCGGTGCGCCCGTGCGGATGAGCGTGATACCAGTAAAGGCCCGCGCGGTTGTGGATCTGGAAGTGATAGCGCCGTTCCGCGCCGGAGGCGACCGGATGCAGGCCGCTGCCGTCGTTGGCTTCATCCACCTGCAGGCCGTGCCAGTGCAGGGTGGTGTCTTCATCGAGATTGTTCTGCAGGGTGACGTCGAGCATCCCGCCGCGAGTGGCGTGCAGAGTCGGGTTGAGCATGGCTTTGTCGCCCACGCCGGCCGTGAACGCCCAGATCGAGGTGGCGGCGCCTTCGAACACCGAGGCCCGCACCGCGCCCGCCTCAAGCCGCACCGGCGCCGTCAGCCGCAGATCGGCGAGCAGGCCGTCCGCACCGGGCACGCGCAATGCGCTGTGGCCGGCCGGCGGTGGCGTCATGCCGACCGGCCTCGCGTCGGGTGCGGATGCGGCATGCCCGTGCGCGCCGTGGGGCCGGCGACGGATGAGCCAGGACGCGCCGAACGCGGCGGCGCCGGCAGCGGCCAGACCCAGCACGAGTGTTCGACGGCGCAGATTGGTCATGTCGGCGGGTGAGTCATGTCGAGCGTGTCGATTCCATACGTTTGGGAAGAATGCGTCCGTCCGGTTGCAGCGGCATTGCATTGCGTCGCGATGCCGCGGCGCGGCGTACGCCTGCGGATGTGCGCGTCGCGGTCCTCTTTGCCGGAGCGAAGGTCCAGGACGCTTTCCGATCATGCGTGCGAAGTGCGCTTAGGAAAAACTCATATCGTCTGTTTTATCGTCAAAAAAAATAAAAACGTGCCGCCCATCGCACTTTCCATGGGATGGGCGATGCAACGATCCGCGCAGAAATTCAGACAGCGAACGTCAGGGTGCGAAGACACGAACACGCCGTGGGGGCCGTGTCCGCACCGGATCGGATGAAAGCGGCGAAGGACAGCGACCGCCCGGATACACGCATCGGGCACGACATCCTTTGCCGTTTGCAGGGCGCGCGATCCCCGTCGCGGGCGACATCCGAACGCATCACCACGCTGCAACCCGCCCGACATGTCGCAACGGCATGCTGAGGACGGGGGGCATTCATTCGGTATTTCCCAACTCAAGGGGTTTGCGATGCATTCGAGACAGAACAACAGGGAGAGAGCGGTCCTCGCCGCGTCGGCGCTGCTGACGGTGCTTGCCGCGGCGTCGCCGCTGCAGGCCAAGCAGAGGGTCGAGCAGTTGAGCGAAGACAGCGCCACCACGCGGGTGTTGCCCGCACAGACGCAGAAGTCGGTGCTGTCGGCGTCGTCGTCCACGCGCGTCTGCGAAGCCGGTGCGAAGTGGATCCGTCTTGGCTTCAAATCGCTGGTGTTGAAGTCCTACGACAGCCTGGTGATCACCAGCTCCGGCGGCGACCGCTACGTGTTCCAGGGCGGCCACTGGAACGACCGCGCGTTCCACGCCCGCGCGCTGCGCGGTTCGTGCGTGGATATCCAGCCGTACTTCGCCAGCCCCGAGAGCGGTTACCAGGTCGGCAGCTACGACTTCGGCACCCGCGCGCTGGCATTGGCGACGGTCACGGTGGCCGGTGCGGGCGACATCTGCGACAGCAGCAGTTCCACGACCTGCAAAGCTACGTCCGATCTGATCGTGTCGATCAATCCGACCGCGGTGTTCACCGCCGGCGACAATGCCTACAGCAACGGCACGCTGAGCGAGTACAACGCGCGCTATGCGCCGACCTGGGGCCGCTTCAAGACCCTGACCAAGCCCACGCCGGGCAACCACGACTACAACACCTCGGGCGCGGCGGGTTACTTCGACTACTTCAACGGCAGCGGCGTGCAGACCGGCCTGGCCGGCGATCGCAGCAAGGGTTACTACAGCTGGGACGTGGGCGATTGGCATTTCGTCGCGCTCAACACCATGTCCGGCGGTACGGTCTCGACCACGCAGATCAACTGGCTGAAATCCGATCTGGCGGCGAACACCAAGCCCTGCACCGCGGCTTACTTCCACCACCCGCTGGTCAGCCGCGGCAACTACACCGGTTACACGCAGGTGAGGCCGATCTACGACGCCCTGTACGCTGCGAAGGCGGACCTGGTGCTGGTCGGCCACGATCACAACTACCAGCGTTACGCCAAGATGAATCCGAGCCAGGCCGCGGCCGCGGACGGTTTCCGCCAGGTGCTGGTCGGTACCGGTGGTCGTTCGTTCTACAGCCTCAGCGGCTCGCATGCGCTGTTGCAGGCCAGCAATGCCAACACCCATGGTGTGCTGAAGTTGACGCTGACCGCCACCGGCTACACCGGCGATTTCGTGCCGCGCGCGGGCAGCAGCTACACCGACAACTTCTCCGGCACCTGCAACAAGCCCGGCAGCGGCGGCAATGTCGCACCGGTCGCCAATTTCACGTCGGCCACCAGCGCGCTGACCGCGAGCTTCACCGACACCTCCACCGACAGCGATGGCACCATCGCATCGCGTTCGTGGGCGTTCGGCGACGGCACCACTTCGACGGTCGCCAACCCCAGCAAGACCTATGCTGCGGCGGGTACCTACAACGTGACGCTGACGGTGACCGACAACGGCGGCCTGACCCACAGCAAGACCACGGCGGTGACCGTGAGCAGCGGCACCGGCAACGTCCTGAGCAACGGCGTCGCGGTGACGGGCATCTCCGGCGCCAAGGACAGCAAGCAGTACTGGACCCTTGTGGTGCCGGCAGGTGCGACCAACCTGAAGTTCGTGACCTCGGGCGGCAGCGGCGACCCGGATCTGTACGCGCGGTTCGGTTCGCAGCCGACGACCAGCACCTACAGCTGCAGATCCATCGGTAGTTCGACTGCGGAAACCTGCACGATCACGACCGCGCAGGCGGGCACGTATCATGTGCTGATCAGCGGTTACTCGGCTTACTCGGGTCTGACGCTGAGGGCGACGTTCACACCGTAATTCACGTTTCGATACTTGTGAAAAATTGCGCCCGCGTCCGGTACTTCCGGCGCGGGCGCGACTTTTCTGGCAAGACCAGTGTTAGATGACGTTTGAGTCGAGCTGAGCCGTAAATTTGCTTCTGCTTGAATGAGTTGTTAGTTCTCAGTTACACAATTCCTGATACAGGGCTTTCTATTTTGCGCCAAGCCGCCTTGTTGCCTTGCTTGTCGGGAACCCGCTCGATCTGATTGCTTTTGCTGAGTTTGTAAAACACTTCTTTCATAGTGTTTTCAGACCGAATTCCAGTGAGCTCTCTGGCAATAGAGTTCGTGATTTCAGAGTGATCTGGGTTGTCCAGGTACTCCATAACCAATTGCTCTGGTGAGCCAAGGGACTCGTGCTTTAGGATCACCAGCAGAGAGTTATCTGTTTCATAAATCTCTGGCTTTTTCAGTCGAAGTTTGTCCATGGTCTCAAATGCAGTCTTTAATCCCTCGCCAGCATCTTTGTTTGGTGGGTTCTTGAACTTATTAATTAATCGCACCATTTTCGGGTTGCGCGCAAACTGAGTTTTTGTAATTTTTTCAACTGTGACGTGGCCTGGTAGACGTCCAGGGCTTTCGATTTCTAAACGATTATCAAATATCCGCACTTGAACATCTGTCGCAACGCTGTAATCCCTGTGAAGGATTGCGTTAGTTACGATTTCATGTAGTGCTTCCTCTGGGTATTCGATTGAGACGAGGCCATCAGGTGTCAGCTTTTTGATCTGCTCGATAAGTTCCTTGGTCTTATCTACAGTGTCATAGATAAGGTTGTAGGCTGGCCCTTCTAGCGTCAGGGGGTCGAAGGCCAAAAAGTCACGCCCGCTCTCTTCTTTCGTCTGGTATCGCAGAATTTTGACGGAAGACCGCTTTGCCAGAGGGGCTTGCGGCAGGTCATGAAAGAGCATTGTGGCGGCGACAGTGGGTGCACCATCTACGATGATCTCTTGCTTCTCCAAGAACTCTAAAGGTTCTGAGTTTGGAAAAACACCTAGTAAGAATTCAAGTATGGTTAGAGAATTTGTAATTTTCTCCAGTGAGTAGTCCAGCTTTGAATCTTCGAAGGATTGAATGCCTTTGTCGTATTCGAGCTGCTTAATGGCCTCAAGGTCATTGAGTGCTAAATTTTGCGCGCTTCTGCGTACGTAATATTTGCCGTTCGAAGCTGCGACAAGCTCTTTTGTTTTCTTAATTTCTAGATGTAGCAGTAGGCCAGTTGAGTTCGCGTGTCTGATAAATTCAGCCGAATAATGCTTTCCAAGCGCGGATAGCTTCTCCACTACATCAATATGTGCGTTCGCTTCTTCTTCGTTGTCGAAGCCGTTCCACTCAAAATACGCGCCGTTTGTGCCCTCAACCTCTTCGACGCCTACATATAGCTCTCCGCCACTTGTGTTACAGAATGCGGATGCTGACTTTGTCAGGGACGATGGCGTTATCTCCGAGCTCTTGAAGTCAAGAAAATGAGATTCATTGAGCGACATGATGAAAGTGCGTTCGTCATCATCGATAGTGCGCGTCGGAATTGCCATGAAGACTCCATGAGAACTAACTGTCGCTGGATGATTGCCCGGATCAATGGCCGCGTCCAGTCGCAATGGCATCGCGCGCGGCCGCACGCCTCGGCGCCGCCGAGGCGTGCGTGAATCGGGTCTGCGGTCCCATTAGCCAGCCGATGCCGCCGCCTTCCGCTCCGTTAGCGAAGCGCAGGACACCGTGCCCGTCTTCGGTCGCGGATGTTCTGGCGATCGCGGCGGGCGACAGCGCCACCGCTTGCATTTTCACGACCGCATCGCCCAGTCGTTCCGCGCGCGCGGCCAAGGCGTTGGCGCGCGCGCCGGCCGCGGCGGCATCGCCCGTCGAAAATTGTCTGGCGATGTCCAGCAGTTCCAGCCGGCTGCTGAAGTGCCAGGCGTCGGCGGGGAAATGTCGGCGCGCCGCTTCGGCGTAACGCGCGCTGGCGGCCCAGTCGCGGCGGACGGCGGCGATCTCGGCCATGCCCACTTCGATCTCGGCCAGCAGCAGGACGTATCCCATGCGCTCGGCTTCCGGATACAGGGACGCATACAGCCGCTCGGCGCGGTCGTCGTCGCGCAGCCGCGTCAGCAGGCTGGCCAAGGCTGCGCTCATGTTCAGACGGCCGGGGTCCATCGGCCTCTGCGCCAGCAGGCGTTCGGCTTCGTCCACATGCCGCCGCGCATCCTGCAGATGCCCGGCGTGATAGGCGATGCCGGCCTCGCCCAGCACGGCGATCACCGGGACCGAGGCCGAGCCGCTGTCGTGACAGCCCTGCAGCTGCGCCCTGGCCATGCTCAGTTCGCCCATCGTGAGCAGGGTGTCCATCCGCGCGCAGGCGATCTTCGCCGCTTCGCTGGACGACACATCGAGTCTTTCCGATCGCGTCGAGCCCATCAGCTTTTCGTCGAGTACGGACAGCGCTTCACGATGCCGCCCCTGCAGCGACAACAGCGCGCTTTCCCTGCGCGCGACCCTGAAGTTGTATTTGGTCCACAGCTTGTTCTCGCGCAGCCTGCGGATTCTGGTCTGCGCCTGTTCGAAGTCGCCGGCCATCAGATCTTCTCCGAGCAGATCGAGGTCCAGCAATTGTCGGGCGGCGACATCGCCGACCAGGCTCGCGACTTCGTACGCCTGGGTGCGCAAGCGGCTGGCCTGCTCGCGTCTGCCGATGGATGCATATTGTTCGGCCATCGACCTGAGCACTTTGATTTCCGCGCCGCGGTCGCCGTTGCTGCGGATCACTTCGAGCAACCGGCGCATGCGCAACTCTGTCGCTGCGATGTCGGAGCGGGCCACAGCCTCGTAGAACTGCGCGGTCAGCGTGCCCTGAAGGTTGCCGTCGGCTTCGAACGTGCGTGCGGCGCGGACGTGCAGCTCCGGCTTCGATCCGGTGCGGAACTGTTGGTGCCAGGCCCGTGCGTAGATCAGCTGCGCGGTGCCGAGTTCGCGCGTCCAGTCGCCGCCGGTGCGGCCGATGAGATTGATGGCGTCCGCGGCATTCGCTTGCGCTTCATCCGGATAGCCCAGCGCCATCGCCGATTCGGACATCGCGATGCGATGCTGGATGCGCATGCTCTGCGGCTGTTGTTTCCATTCCGGCCGCGACAACAGCCGCATCGCCGCTTCCGGCTGGTTCGCGCGTATCAACAGCCGGCTCTGCGCGAGCAGGAAATCCACGCGGGTGGGGTTGGACGCATACAGCCGGGCGTAGGTTCGCGCGGCTTCGTCGGCGTTGCCCGGCGCCATCGCGGCGGCTTCGGCCGCGAGCACGCTGGCGGCGTCGGCGGGCAGCGGCGTCAACAATCTGCGCGCCAGTGCGCCTTGCTCGGCCGCCTGGAGCAGTTGTCCGTCCTGGGCCAGCGCCCGCGCCAGGCGCATCCGCGCCGGTCCGAAATCGGGCGCGGCCGCGACCACGGCCCGCAGCTGTGCGGTGGCGGTGCTGTCGTGCCGGAACCCTGCCGCGATCGCGTCGGTGTATCGCTCGGCGGTGCGCGCATCGAGCGCCAGCGCCGGCCCGCGCTCCCGCGACCGGCGCGGGAACATCCGCGCGATCGCCGTGTTGGACACCGCATCCACCATGGCCGGCAGGCCGTCCGCGCCGCCGCGCAGCGAAACCGTCTGCCGGAAACCGGGCGGGGGGCTGTTGCCGGCGCCCGCGTGAGCGCGCGCGCTTGTGCGATACACCGGCCGGACATCGACCGCGAAATCGAAACCTCCTGCCTGCAACGGCGACGCTTCGACCTTGAGATCCATGAAATACGTCGGTGTCGACCGCTCCGCGATCAGATCTTCCTCGCGCACGAGGCTCACCGTCGGCAGGCAGCTCAGCTTCCAGCCCACCCATTCTTTCAGCAGCGCCGTCGCCCAGCGTTCGGTGGCGGTCGCCCCGGGATGTTCCGCGGCGACCAGCACGATGCCGATGCCGCCGTCATCGCGCGCGGCCGACGCCGCCTGTGGAACCGGCGGCGATGCGCTTTTCGAGCCGGGCAACACCATCAGCGCCGCCAACACGGTTGTCGTCGCGGCCGCCATCGCAGCCCGCGACAGCATCGGGCCGAATCGGCCTGCGATCGTGCGCTGCGGTATCGCCGCAATTCCTGGCCGTGGAGCCGCCACCGGGGTTTCGTCCGCGCTGGCTGCAGGAGACGCGGCAGGCGCTTCCGCAGCGATGCATTCGACCTCGCCCGGCGGCTCGAACGCATAGCCTTTCTTGGAGAGGGTGCGGATCCAGTTCTTGCGTTCTTCGCCCAGCGCTTTGCGGATGACCGAAATGCTCTGGGTGAGATTGGCGTCTTCCACGCAGATGGAGCCCCAGACCTGTTCGAACAGCGATTCCCGGGTGTGCAGGGCATGCGGCGCGGACAGGAACACCAGCAGCAGATCGAACACCCGCTGGGTGAGTTCGATCTCGCCGTCCGGCCGGACGATGGTCCTGCGCCGCGGATCGACGCTGATGTCGCCGATGACGTATCGGCCGCTCGGTGCCCATGATGAATGCCGCATCGGTGTCACGCTTCCATGAATAGGTATCGGTGCAGCGATGCGCCGAATGCCGAAGGAGTGCGACGGGCGGAAGCGCCGGCCGCATGCGTGCCGGCATGGGGGACCGGACAGGCGCCATGCTAGTCAAGAATCGATGCGAATCATGACGGGTAATCGTGTAACGCCATGATTTTTCGTTATCAGGCGCATGATCCGGCGGTGGAAGTACGACCGCGAGGACGCCGCCGGGGCTGTGGCCCGGCGCCTGCGGCTCAGCGTGCCGGGCGCGGCGACATCCACATCGAGATCGTGGCCCGGAACACCACGTCGCTGGCCTCGTCGGTCAGCACCACGTCCACCGGCAGTTCGTAGCCGTCGTCCGCGGCCACGATCGGGATCGCGGGCGTGGCCACGCCGCGGATCGTGCCCATCGCTTTTTTGACGTATTCGACGGTCATGCCCTTGGGGATCCAGCGCATCGAATCGGGCAGGCTGACCTCGGTCATCATCCCGCCGGTCAGTTCCGCGAGGTTGCACATCGCGATCGCATGCACGCTGCCGATGTGGTTGGTGATGCTGCGGTGGCGGCGCAGGCGCGCGACGCAGCGGCCGGGCTCCAGCACCTCGATCCGCGGCGAGATGCTGCCGAAGTAGGGCGCCTTGAAGCAGATCGCGCGCGTGAACAGCCAGTGCCCGGCGGGCCAGCGGCGCATGCGTTCGTACAGGGCGAGGGTCTTGTTGGCCATCGTGCAGTCCCTTGTTGAAGATGTCAGGAAAAGAAAACGCCGGGGCGGGCCCGGCGTTCGTGTGGTGAGTGCGGCGTACGGTTGCGACCCGATTTACGCTGCGGCGCGCTGCGTCTTGGGCTGCGCGTCGTCGATGTAGCCGGCCGAGCGCAGTTCCCACGACTCGAAGTCGTCGACCATGATCGTGTCCAGCGTCATCTCGCGCAGTTCTTCCAACTGCTTGCGCTCTTCCACGGTGATCCAGCCCTCGCGCACGCCCTCGTCGAGCTGGGCGGAGAACTCCAGCGCTTCGATGTCGCTGTTCTTGAGCGCCTTGAGGAACTTCCGTTCCACCGGTTCGGCCAGGATCATCTTCGACAGATAGCTGTTCACGCGGCCGGCCGGGTTGTTCTCGCACGGCTCCAGGAACAGGTCGCTGGCGAGGCGGTCGCGGGCTTCGCACGGGGTCATCAGCAGACTGGCGGCGCGGTGGCCCAGACGGTCGCTCGGCGCTTCCGCGCGACGGCCCCACGGGAAGATCACCAGCCACAGCAGCCAGCCGACCGGACGGATCGGGAAGTTGCGCAGCGCGCCGGACAGCGCCAGCTCGATGCGGTGGATGGCGTCGTGAAAGGCCCAGGCCAGCAGCGGGTGATCGGCGACCGGGCGGCCCTGGTCTTCGTAACGCTTCAGCATCGCGCTGGCGATGTACAGGTGGCTGAGCACGTCGCCGAGGCGGCCGGACAGTGATTCCTTGAACTTCAGCTTGCCGCCGAGCAGCAGCATCGAGGTGTCGGCCATCACCGCCAGCGCCGCCGAGTAGCGATTGAGCTTGCGGTAGCAGCGACGGGTGTATTCGCCGCCCGGGGCGGTGCCGATCCGTGAACTCGTGAGGCCGAACCACCACGCACGCACCGCGTTGGAGATCGCGTAACTGATGTGGCCGAACAGCGCGCTGTCGAACTGGTCGATGCGCTGCTTGGGATCTTCCAGCTGCGCCGATTTCATTTCCTTCATCACCCACGGGTGACAGAGGATCGCGCCCTGGCCGAAGATCATCAGGCTGCGGGTCATGATGTTCGCGCCTTCGACGGTGATCGCGATCGGCGCCGCCTGCCAGGCGCGGCCGGCGTAGTTGCGCGGGCCGAGGATGATGCCCTTGCCGCCGTGGATGTCCATCACGTCGCGCGCGACTTCGCGGCCCATCTCGGTGCAGTGGTATTTGGCGATGGTCGACGGCACCGCAGGATTTTCGCCGCGCGCGACCGCGGCCGCGGTCGCTTCGGCCAGCGCACTGCAGGCGTAGGCGCGACCGCCGATGCGGGCCAGCGCTTCTTCCACGCCCTCGAAGCGGCCGATCGACAGGCCGAACTGCTTGCGGATGCGGGCGTAGGCGCCGGTCACGACCGCGCCCATCTTCGAACCGCCGCTGGCGGTGGAGGGCAGGGTGATGGAACGACCGATCGACAGGCATTCCATCAGCATGCGCCAGCCCTGGCCGGCGTAATCTTCGCCGCCGATCAGCTGGCTCAGCGGCACGAACACGTCCTTGCCGATGATCGGGCCGTTCTGGAAGGGCGCGTTCAGCGGGAAATGGCGGCGGCCGATCTCGAGGCCGGCGGTGTCGCGCGGCACCAGCGCCAGCGAAATGCCGATGTCCTTCTTATCGCCCAGCAAGCCGTCCGGGTCGTACATGCGGAAGGCCACGCCGATGAGCGTGGCGACCGGCGCCAAGGTGATGTAACGCTTGTTGAGGGTGAGGCGGATGCCGAGCACATTGGCGCCGTTCCAGTCGCCCATGCCGACGATGCCGTAATCGGGAATCGAGGTGGCGTCGGAGCCGGCGAACGGGCCGGTCAGTGCGAAACACGGGATTTCGCGGCCATCGGCGAGGCGCGGCAGGTAGTGGCGTTTCTGTTCTTCGGTGCCGTAGTGCATCAGCAGTTCGGCCGGGCCCAGCGAATTGGGCACGCCGACGGTGGAGCTGAGCACGGACGAGATCGGCGCCAGCTTCTGGATGACCTTGTGGTTCATCAGCGCCGAGAAACCGAGGCCGCCGTATTCCTTGGGAATGTTCAGGCCGAAGAATTTGTGCTGCTTCACGTAGTCCCACAGCTGCGGCGGCAGATCGGCGCGGACGTGGGTGATTTCCCAGTCGTTGGTGATCCGGCACAGATCTTCGACCGGGCCGTCGAGGAAGGCCTGCTCCTCGGCGCTGAGCATCGGCCTGGGCAGCGACAGCAGCTTGTCCCAGTCCGGCTTGCCCGAGAACAGCTCGCCCTCGAAGCCCACGGTGCCGGATTCCAGCGCGGTGCGCTCGGTGTCGGACAGGGGCGGTAGCAGCTTGGTGTAGAACTTCAGCAGCGTGGAGGTGATCAGCGCCTTGCGCAGCGGTGCGATCAGCATCGGCACGGCCACCACCAGCATCAGCCCGCCGGCCACGAGGGTGGCGGTCTTGTGCGCCCCGAGCAGCCAGCAGCCGACCAGCAGGGTGGCGGTGATCGCGGCCCAGACCGCCAGCCGTTGGCGGTGGTACGCGGCGAACGCGGTCGCGAGAAAGAGAGCGAGGAAAGGAGCGAGATATTGGATGGCGATGCTCATGGGGCGCTCCGGCGAGGCTGTGCTCGGCGTTTGAACTTTGATTGGGAAGGCGGGACTGGCAGGGCGTGCTGACAGGTGTGGCCCGCAGGCCGTTCCATACGCTGTAGTATGGATATGCTTCTTCCCGAATGTCAATGTGCCGGGACGACCCGCAACGTTCCGGGATGGCCTGACCGTATTCCAGGATTGCAATCGTAGTCACACGATACTTTTCCCAACCGTTCCGTATGGTTACACTATTGTCATGAATGACGCCGCCATCAAAACCGAACGCAACGGCCGCCTCAGTGCGGAAGACTGGGCGCAGGCCGCCCTCGACATGATTGCCGAGCAGGGTGTGGCCGCGGTGGCGGTCGAACCGCTGGCACGGCGACTGGGCGTGACCAAGGGCAGCTTCTACTGGCATTTCCCTTCGCGCGACGCGCTGCTCGCCGCCGCGCTGGAGCGCTGGGAAGCGGTGGAGCAGGAGACCGTGTTCGGTCAGCTCGAAGCGGTCGGCGATCCGCGCCAGCGTCTGCGCGCGCTGTTCCAACTCGTCGCGCACGAAGTGAAGCCGCACAAGATCTACAGCGAGTTGCTCAAGGCGCTGGATCACACCGCGGTCGGCCCCGTTATCGAACGCGTCTCGCAGCGTCGTCTCGAATATCTCGCCGCTTCCTTCCGCCAGACCGGTCTGATGCGCACCGATGCGCAGCACCGTGCGCGTCTGGCCTATGCCGCGTATGTCGGCTTCCTGCAACTGCGTCTGCAGTTGCACAACCCGCGTCTCGCCCACGACGAATTCGAAGCCTACGTCGAACACGTCATGGACACGCTGATTCCTCCAGTCCCCGCCCCTCGAGCCTGAGTACCCGTCCTACATGAACGCGAGCGCCATCAAAGATACCGCCGCCGTCACCGACACCGCACCCACGCAACTGCAGAGCCTCAACGATTGGGTGGCCGAAGTCGTCGCGCTGACCCGCCCGGATGCGGTCCACTGGTGCGACGGCTCCGATGCCGAGAACGACGCGCTGGTCGCGAAGATGCAGGCCGACGGCACCCTGATCAAGCTCAACGAATACACCCATCCGGACAGCTGGCTGCACCGCTCGCATCCGGACGACGTGGCGCGCGTCGAACACCTCACCTTCGTCTGCACCGCGCAGGCCGACGATGCCGGCCCGAACAATCACTGGATGTCGCCCGCCGACGGCCACGCGCAGATGGACGCGCTGTTCGATGGCTGCATGCGTGGCCGCACGCTGTACGTGATTCCCTACTGCATGGGTCCGATCGATTCGCCGCTGTCGCGCTGCGGCGTTGAAATCACCGATTCGCCGTACGTGGTCGCGAACATGCGCATCATGACCCGCATGGGCGCGCCGGCGCTGGCGCGCATCGAACGCGAGGGTCTGGCCGGCGGCACGTTCGTCAAAGGCCTGCACTCGATCGGTGAACTCGATCCCAACCGCCGCTTCATCATGCATTTCCCGGAATCGCTGACGATCAAATCCTTCGGCTCCGGCTACGGCGGCAACGCGCTGCTGGGCAAGAAATGCCACGCGCTGCGCATCGCTTCGTATCAGGCGCGCCGCGAAGGTTGGCTGGCCGAACACATGCTGATCCTGGGCGTGGAAAATCCGCAGGGCGACACCCACTACATCGCCGCCGCGTTTCCCAGCGCCTGCGGCAAGACCAATCTCGCCATGCTCATTCCGCCGGAGGGCTACCGCCAGGACGGCTGGAAGGTCACCACCATCGGCGACGACATCTGCTGGATGCGCCCCGGCGCCGACGGCCGCCTGTACGCGATCAATCCGGAAGCCGGTTTCTTCGGCGTCGCGCCCGGCACGTCCAGCAAATCCAACCCGAACGCACTGGCGACGATCCAGCACGACACCATCTTCACCAATGTCGGCCTGACCGCCGACGGCCAGCCATGGTGGGAAGGGCTGGATGGCGCGCCCGCCCATGATTGGCGCGGTCGTGAATACGATTCCACACATGGTCCTGCGGCCCACCCGAACGCCCGCTTCACCGTCAGCGCGAAGCAGTGCCCGTCGTATTCGCCGAAAGCCGAAGACGCGCAGGGCGTGCCGATCAGCGCAATTGTTTTTGGCGGCCGCCGCGCCTCGCTGGTGCCGCTGGTGTTCGAGGCGCGCGACTGGACCCACGGCGTGCTGGTCGGCGCCGCGATGGGTTCGGAAACCACCGCCGCCGCCACCGGCGCGGTCGGGGTGATGCGTCGCGACCCGATGGCGATGAAACCGTTCTGCGGTTACAACTTCGCCGATTACTTCGCGCATTGGCTGTCCTTCGATCAGGCCGATGCCAAGCTTCCAAAAGTTTTCCACGTCAACTGGTTCCGCAAGGGCGACGACGGCAAATTCCTGTGGCCGGGCTTCGGCGACAACCTGCGCGTGATCGAATGGATGATCGGGCGCGTGAACGGCAGCGCCGCTGCGGTGGACACGCCGATCGGCGCACTGCCGCAGCCGGCGGATCTGAATCTCGACGGCGTTGCGCTGAGCGACGAAGCCCGCGCCAAGCTGTTCGGCTTCGATCGCGACGGTTGGCGGGCCGAATTCGCAAGCATCGGCGAATATCTCGACGACTACGGCCCGCGCATGCCCGCGGCGCTGAAGGCCGAACAGGCGCGGATCCTCGGCGAACTCGGCGGCTGATTGCGACGGCCGCCGCGTGACGGCGGCCCGATCGGCCGGGCATGCGGCGGCGGAGTGTCTCCCGCGGCCGTCACGCCCTAAACTTCGCCCATGTCGAATAAACAACAGGCGCTCTGGCAACAGGGCCAGCGTCATACCCAGAACCAGCAGTGGCGCCAGGCCGCGGCGTCCTACGAAGCCATCGTCGATCACGACCGCCGTTTCCTGCCGGCGTGGCTGGAGCTGTCCACGGCGCGGGAAAAGCTGGGCAGCTATCGCGAGTCCTTCCATGCCGTGCTCGCCGCCGCGCGCGTCGACGGCGTGCCGCCGATGGCCGGTCTGGCGGTGGCGCGGCGGCTGCGGCGCTTCGAGGCGCTGCCGGAACTGCAGCAATACATCGATCGCACCGGATTGGCCGGGAACCTGCCGCCCGACAAATTGATCGATCTGGCCTCGTTTTTCGCCAGCGCCGGCGATCACGGCAAGACCCTGACCTGGGTCGAACACGTGCTGAAGTTGCGGCCGGATCTGGCCGAAGCCCACAACATGCATGGACTGGCGCTGATGTTCGCCGGGCGATCCGAAGCATCGGCGGCAGCGTTCGAGCGCGCCCTGAAGCTCCGCCCCACGTTCGCGGCGGTGTACTCGGTGCTGTCGCGGGTGGCGAAGATCGACGCCGATCACCACCACGTCGATCTTCTGCGCCGCATGCTGGCCCAGCCCGGACTGAGCACCAAGGACGAGGGCCATCTCGCCTACGCCCTGCACAACGAACTGCACGACCTCGGCGATCACGACGCGGCCTGGGAGGCGCTGACGCGGGCCTGCCGCGCCCGGCGCGTCGAACAGCCCTACGACCACGCCGCCACCCTGGCGATGTTCGACGGTCTGCGTACGACGTTCGACGCCGGGTTTTCGCGCGGCGAGCCTGTCGAGGATCCGCTCACCCCGTTGTTCATCGTCGGCCTGCACCGCAGCGGTACCACATTGCTCGAACGCATCCTGTCCGGTCATCCCGATGTCGCCGATGCGGGCGAGACCTACGCTTTCTCGGCGCAGTTGCGCTATGCAGCCGACCATTTCTGCAACGTCATCGCCGACCAGACGATCGTCGATGGCGCCCGCGGCTTCGACTACGGCGCCATCGGCCGCGGGTTTCTGGACGCGATGCGCAGCCGCAGCCGCGGCCGGGCCTTCGTGACCGAAAAGCAGAACCCGAACTTCGTGCTGCTCGGCCCCATCGCCAAGGCGCTGCCGCAGGCGCGGCTGCTGCACATGCGCCGCGACCCGGCCGACACCTGTTTCTCGAACCTGCGCACGCTCTTCACCCATGAAGCGTCTTACTCCTACGACCCGATCGAGATGGCCGATTTCTGCAAGGCCTACCACGACTTCATGCAGCACTGGCGCGACGTGTTGCCCGGCCGGGTGCTCGACATCGACTACGACGCGATGGTGAGCGAACCGGAGGCCCAGGCGCGGCGGATCGCCGAGCACTGTGGCTTCGACTTCCGCGCCGACATGCTGCAGGTGGGGCGCGATTCCGGCATGGTCGCCACCGCCAGTTCGAATCAGGTGCGTCAGGGCATCCTGACCAACCGCGGCGGCCTGTGGCGCGCCTACGAGCGCCACCTGGGCCCGATGCTGGAGCGGCTGGCCGCACACGGTCTGGTGTGATTCTGGAGGCATCGACGCGGCTGTCGACAGGTTGGCACTGCTGGCAGGAGTCGGCCGGGTTCCGCCGCGGACGAATTTGATCCGGGGCAAGCGGCAGTGGCGTCGCTGCGTTATGGTGCGCCTCATCGCAATGTCAGCGGAGCCGCTGCATGACCCTCAACGTGTTTCCGGCCTTCGCAGTGCCGATGGCCGAGGTCTTCCACCCTGAACCTTCCGCGCTGAACGCGGCGCTGATGCAACTGATCCTGGCGCTGGAAACGCAGGGCGGGGGATATCGCAATCCGGACCCGCTGGTCCACCAGCCGGAAGGCCTGTTCGAAAGCGAATTCGAATTCTTCGCGCGCGACGAGCCATGTGTGCATGCCCTGCGCGCATGGGTGTGGGGCGCGCTCGGCGAGTTCCTGCGCGACATCAATCCGTCGCTGGCGGGCGGCACGCAAGGTCTGCAGATCGCCAGCCAGACCTGGTTCCACATCACCCGCGACGGTGGCTACTTCGGCTATCACAACCACCCGATGGCCAGTTGGTCGGGGGTGTACTGCGTCTCCGACGGCGAACCTTCGCCGGACTATTCCAACAACGGCTGTCTGGTGTTCCCGCATCCGCAGATCGCGTCGAACGCCTTCATGGACGCCGCCAACACGGGTCTGCGCTGGCCGTTCAGCCAAGGCAATTTCGTGCTCACGTTGAAACCGGGCCAACTGGTCCTGTTTCCATCGTGGCTGGGCCACTACGTCACCCCGTTCCATGGCGGCGGCCAGCGAGTGACGATCGCCTTCAACGCCTGGTTCAGCCGCGGCTGAATCTGCGCGAGCCGCGCCTCGCCGACATGCAGTAGCAGGGAAAACCGGCGGATAAAAACGATGCATAAAAAAACGGCCCCCTTTCGGGGGCCGTCCTGTTTGACGCTGAACCGGAAGCGATCAGAACTTCTGGTTGTACTGCAGGTAGAAGAAGCCACCGCCCGGCAGATCGTACGAACCGTCGAACGAATGCGCGAACGAGTTGCGGGTGATCGGCGGTTCTTTGCCGAACAGATTGCGGGCACCGGCCGTGATCTTGCCGTTCCACGGGGTCTTGAAGCCGACCTGGACGTCGTGGTAAATGCGCGAACCGATGCGGTTTTCGCCACGCAGGAAGTTGCCGTTCGAATCGAAGACGTCGTTGTTGCAGATTTCTTCCGGCGTGATGCCGTATTCGAAGTAACCGCCACCGGCGCAGGCTTCATCCAACGCGGAGTAGTAACGGATCGCCCAATTGGCATCCCAGTCGCCCTTCTGCCACGACGTGGTGATGTTGGAGCGCAGACGCCAGTTCGGGGCACCGTTGTACTCGCCCACGGTGGAGAACAGCGCTTCGTTCGGGTCGATCGACACCTGATAGGTGTTGTCCCACTGGAACGCGAACTTGCCCCATGCGGTTTCCGGCATGGCGTAAGTGACCTGGAAGTCGTAACCCTCGACCTTGCCCGAATCCAGATTGAAGCTGGACTGACGCAGGTCGACGATCGTGCCGGTGGCATCGCGGGTGACGAACGAGCAGAACAGCGCGCGGGTAGCCGCGTCGACGTCCGGATCGGTGCGATAGCAACCGTTGAGCACGGCCTGTGCGCCGCGGAACGAGATCACGTCCTCGAGTTCGATACGGTAGTAATCGAGGGTGAAGTTCAGGCCCTGGGCCCAGCTCGGGCTGTAGACCACGCCGAAGCTGCGGGTCTTGCCGAACTCGGGCTGCAACTGCGCGTTGCCGCCGCTGAGCGCGCGGAGCTGCGTGTTCGCCTGGACCACGCCTGCAGCCGGCACACCCTGTGCGGTACAACGCGCCTGATCAGCAGCGATCAGGCCAGCGATGTTGAAGGTGTTGCAGGGATCGGCTGCCGACGGGAAGCCTTCCGCGCCGCCCTGGTACAGGTCGATCACGTCCGGTGCGCGGAACGACTCGGAGTAGGTACCGCGGAACATCAGGTCGTCGAACACCTGCCATTTCAGGCCGATCTTCTTCGAGGTGTCGCCGCCCAGGTCCGGGTTGACGAGCGAGCCGGCCACCAGGCCGCTGGTCTCGTAGTCGGACTTGCGGGCCGCCAGATTGAGTTCCAACAGCTTGAAGCCCGGGATGTCGGCCAGGATCGGCACGTTCAACTCGGCGTAGATTTCGTCGACGTTCTGGTTGCCCTGGGTCGGCTCGGTGAAGTTGTTCGACGAGCCGCCGCCGGCCACCAGTGCGTCAGGCGAGCTGACGTAGGAGGTGCGACGGTGTTCCAGACCCACGGCGAAGCCCAGCGGGCCGGCCGGCAGATCGACGATCGAGCCGGACAGATTGGCGAAGTAATCCTTCGTCGTCAGCTGCTCGGAGGCATTGATCGTGTAGCTGATGTAACGGTTCATCGCATCGTATTCAGCCTGCGAGATCACGCCAGCCGCCAGACCCAGATCGGGGCCGCCGAAGAGGTTGTACGGCACGCAGCCCGAGATGACCGCACCGGCGCCGTCGAGGCATTCCAGCGCACCCGTGACCGCGTTGCGGCGGGAGTTGCCGACCGCGCGACGCAGGTTGAACAGATTGATGTAGTTCTCGCCGCGGACGCTGAAGCGCGAGTCCAGGTACGAGTAACCGGCATCCCAGTACATGTCGCGGCCGCCGAGGTCGAACGAACCGTCGAACGACAGCGTGATCGCGGTGTTGTCGTTCTGGTAGTACGGCTTGCGCGGACCCACCGCTTGTGCGCGGAAGTTGGCGCTGCGCAGATTCTGGCCGAACGGGTTGAACACGCTGCCGGCGGTCGGCGCGAACGCCCACTGCGGGCCGCTGGTGCCGCGCGTGTCCATGGTCAGCGGCACTTCGGCCAGCTGCTGGTTCGAGTTGCGCTGGACGTAGACCGCCTGCACATTGGCGTTGATGCGGTCGGTCAGGCGCAGGCTGGCCTGGCCGTAGAGGTTGATGCGTTCGATCGGCTGCAGCAGGTAGTTGACCGGCGCGAAGTTGTAGCGGTCGGAACTGCCCGAACCATCGGTGGTGTAGCTGATGAAGCGACGGAAGTCGGTAGCCTGGCGGCCATCTTCGCCCGGGGTCAGCGTGTAGGGGCCACCCGCGACCGGCGTACAGGTCAGGAAGCCGGTCGAGGTCGGGGTCAGGGCGCCGGGGCAACGCACGAAGTTGCCGCGCAGGTTGCTGCCCGAGCCGTACAGGCCGCCCGAAGCCAGATTGCCGCCGCCGTAGACCGGCACCGACGAAATTTCGCGATCACCGGCGTAGACCGGATCCTGCTCGGTGTAGCTGAGGTTGAGCACGGCGTTCCAGCGGTCGCTGTTGGAACCGACGGTGAAGTCGTAGGCCTGCTGGAAGCCGTCGCCCTTGGTGTAACCACCGAGGTAGACGTTGGCTTCGGCGCCTTCGAAATTCTTGCGGGTGATGACGTTGATCACGCCGGCGATGGCGTCGGAGCCGTAGATCGCCGAGGCGCCGTCTTTCAGCACTTCGATGCGTTCGACAACCGCGATCGGAATCGTGTTGAGGTCGACGAGGGCGCTGTTGGTGATGCCCGAGGTGACCCAGCGGCGGCCGTTGACCAGCACCAGGGTACGGGTGGCGCCGAGGCCACGCAGCGAAACGTTCTGGGTGCCGTCGGCACCGTTGGTGCTGGTGGTGACGTTGCGCAACGCGCCGCCGTCGCTGGCGGTGATGTTGAACAGGATGTCGCCGATCGAGGTCAGGCCGGTCGCTTCGATCGCAGCGCGGTCGATGGACAGTACGGCCGAGGAACCTTCCACTTCGGAACTGCGCGGAATGCGCGAACCGGTGACGACGACGGTGTCGAGCTCGTCATCCGAAGGCGTTTCTTGGGCGAATGCGACGCCCGAGCCCGCGAGGGCGGTGGTGCTTACGAGTGCGAACGAAATCGCCTCGCGCAGCTTGTTGGTCTTCAAAGTCATCTCTCTCTCTCCAAGCGAGTCTTGGGGTTTCCCATGGGAACCTGCCCACTGCCGTCAAGAAAGACGCCAAAGCAGGTCAGGCCGGGGCCGATAGTAGCCCCACTCGGAGAAAAATTAAAGTGTCGTTAACCCGGCTTGGGATTGCCGGTAAATCCGGAGCGAAACCGCGGACTTACAGGTCCTGCTCGTAACGGACATAGGGCACTGCGCCCTCTTCGTCGCCCTGGGCGGAGGCCGGGGCGAACGGATTTTTGCCGCGCGTGACCAGATTGTCGGCGCCAACCGTGAGCTGTCCGCTCCACGGAGTGCGCCAGCTCAGGCCGAGGCCGAGGCTGCCCCACCGGTCGCGGCCGGGGGTGTCGACCACTTCGCCGATGACATTGACGCCGAAGGCGCCGATGCCGCCGCCCACGTTGAGCTGGCGCGAGGTCCAGCGGTCGCTGAAACCGGGAATTTCGGCCGGAGTCTGCAGCCGGGCCTTGGCCACGGTGCCGGCGATCGAGACATAGCCTTCGCGCGGCAGGGATTTCTGGCTGAAGATGGTGAGGTCGTTGACGTCGATGCGACCGTTGCCGCCGGAGCCGGGGGCCAGCCAGGCCGGCATCGAAATGCGGCTGCTGCCGGCGCCGATGCCCATTTGCGTGCCGTTGCGCTGGAACAGCGCGGCGGCGCCGGTGCGGCTGCTGGTGGCGGGAATCGAAGCGAGAACGCAGTTGTCGGCGAGATTGTTCAGGGCTTTGGTGAGCCCTTGTTTACGATCGCAGAGCAGGCCCAGCGAGTCGCCGGCGCCGAGGCCGAACGTGGTATCGAGATGACGCACGCCGAAGCGAGCGAGTGTCCGCGAATGCGCGTTGTCGACAGGCTCGAGAACCACCGCACCTTCGAATTGGCCGCTGGATTTGTTCCAGATCGGAAGTTCGACGCGATCGCGCCCCGTTTTCGATTGCGCATGCGCGGACGTCGCCGCGCCGAGGGCGAGCAACAGGAGCAGCGGCAATTTGCGGGGGAGCGGGTGCATGGTGCAGGTCAGACCGCGGGTGGGCGGTTCCAGTTCCTTGACGGATCCATCGGAGTTCAGGCTAACAGCTTTATGGTTCTTTAACAATCTGGCCGCCCCCGGAAAACCGTGACAGCCAGCGCAGCATCGGTTCATTGCAGCCGTTCGGGGGCGTCCAGAGGGGCCGGGCGGGGGGCGAACAGGGCGGCGATCTCCTCCGTGGAGTAGCGGTAGGTCTCGCCGCAGAATTCGCAGCGGATTTCGGCGATCCCGGCGTTGTCCTCGACCGCCGCCCGGGCTTCCTCCTCGCCGAGCGATTCCAGCATCGACGACACCCGCTCCCGCGAACAGGAGCAGGCGAACTGCAGGGGTTTGTCGCCCAGCAGGCGCACGCCGTCCTCGTTGAACAGCCGGTGCAGCAGGGTCTCGGCCGGGGTGTCCAGCAGTTCCGGGGCGGCGAGGGTCTCGAACAGGGCGCTGGCCCGCTCCCAGCCGTCGAGGTCGCCTTCGTCGCCGGGCAGCTTCTGCAGCATCAGTCCGGCCACCCGTTCGCCGCTTGCGGCCAGGAGCAGGCGGGTCGGCAGTTGTTCGGATTGCCTGAAATAGCCTTCGAATGCGGCCGACAGTGTGTCGGCGTCCAGTCCGACCAGGCCCTGATAGCGCGCCGGCTCCTGGCCGCGGAGGCCGGGGTTTTCGATGGTGATCGCAAGCACGGCGTCGGCGCCGAGCGAACCGAGGCTGCGCGCGCCGGGCAGCTCGCCTTCCGCCAGCGTGGCGATGCCGCGCAGGGTGCCGGCGCCGGTGCATTCGGCGAACAGGGTGCGCAGCGCGCCGTTGCCGCGCAGGTGGACCGACAGCCGGCCGTCCACTTTCACGTGTCCGGTGAACAGGGCCGAAGCTGCGACCGCTTCGCCCAGCAGCTCGGCCACGTCCTCCGGATATTCGGCGCGGGCGCGGATCTGCGCCCAGGTGTCGTCCAGACGGACATGGACGCCGCGCACGCCGGCCTGTTCCAGCAGGAAGCGGGTGAGTCGGTCGGGGATGGTGTCGGCGGTCATGTCGGGCAGGCTCTGGAAGGGCGATGTCATGGGTGGGCGCGGCTTCGCGGATAATGCCGCGACCACGGGGAGACGGCAGAAGATGGGGCAGAACGGCGCAGATTCAAACCTTGACCAACCACAGGCGCCCGTTGTCGCTCCCAAGCGCCGCCGCCGCTGGCTGCGCTGGGTGTTTTTCTGGCTGCCGCTGCTGTTCGTGGTGGCGACGGTGCTGCAGGTCGCGGTGCTGCGCTTCGTCGACCCGCCGCTGACCGCCTTCATGATCGGTCGCTATGTCGAAGCCTGGGGCGAGGGCGACCGCGGTTTTTCGGTGAGCTACGACTGGCGCGACGCCGATGAAATCTCGAAACAGCTGCCGCTGGCGCTGGTCGCCGCCGAGGACCAGCATTTCCCGATCCACAACGGCTTCGATTTCAAGGCGATAGAAAAGGCCCGCGCCAACAACGCCAAGGGTCGCAAGGTCCGCGGCGCCAGCACCATCAGCCAGCAACTGGCGAAGAACCTGTTCCTGTGGCGCGGCCGCAGTTGGGTGCGCAAGGGACTGGAGGTCTGGTACACGGTGCTGATCGAAGCGATGTGGCCGAAGGAACGCATCATCGAGGTCTACGCCAACGTCATCGAATACGGCGACGGCGTGTACGGCGCCCAGGCCGCCGCCCGCCGGTTCTTCGGCAAGGACGCCTCCCGGCTGACCTCCGCCGAGGCCGCCCGCCTGGCCGCGGTGCTGCCGGCCCCGCGCAAGTACAGCGCCGCCAAGCCCGGCCCCTACGTGCAGCGCCGCAGCCGTTCGATCCAGCGCCAGATGCAGGCGCTGGGCGGGCCGGCGTACCTCACGTTCGAGTGACGCGCCGCCGGGTACTCTATCTATATATGAATACAGATCGCCTGACCGTCGTCGTCGCCGCTTTCAACGAGGCCGAAGCCCTGCCGGCGCTGCACCCGCGCATCGCCGCGGTGCTGGACGCACTGGCGGGCGATGGCGTCGAAGGCCATGTCCTGTACGTGGACGACGGCAGCCGCGACCGGACCTGGGCGGTGCTGGACGACCTCGCCGCCGCCGATGCCCGGGTCTCGCTGCTGCGGCTCAGCCGCAACTTCGGCAAGGAAGCCGCGCTGACCGCCGGCCTCGATCGGGTCGATGCCGGCGCTGCGCTCATCCTCGACGCCGACGGCCAGGATCCGCCGGAGCTGATCCCGCAGTTCGTGGCGAAGTGGCGCGAAGGCTACGACGACGTCCACGGCACCCGCACCGAGCGCGACGGCGAGGGCTGGATCAAGCGCAGCACCGCCCACGGCTTCTACCGGGTGATGCAGCGGTTGTCGAAAACCCCCATTCCCACCGACACCGGCGATTTCCGCCTGCTGTCGCCGCGCGCGCTGGCCGCATTGCGCCAGCTGCGCGAGCGCCACCGCTTCATGAAAGGCCTGTTCGGCTGGGTTGGCTTTGAGCAGGTCGCCATTCCCTACCACCGCGAAGCGCGGGTCGCCGGGCGCAGCAAGTTCAACCTTTGGAAGCTGTGGAATTTCGCCCTCGAAGGCGTGACCAGCTTTTCCACCGCGCCCCTGCGGGTGGCCACTTACCTGGGCGTGCTCACCGCCGTGCTCGCCTTCGTCTACGCGCTGTGGGTGGTCATCAAGGCGATGTTCTGGGGCGACCCGGTGGCTGGCTGGCCGACGCTGATGACGGTGATACAGCAGCTGGGCGGCGTGCAGCTGATGGCGTTGGGCGTGATCGGCGAATACCTCGGCCGGCTGTACGAGGAATCCAAGCAGCGGCCGCTGTATCTGGTGGATCGCTGGCGGCCCGCGGCGGGCGTATCCTTGGGCGCAGACCCTGAAGGAGAGCCGCCTCATGCGCACCGTCCGTCAGCTGTTGGAAGCGAAAAGCCCGGCGATCCACGCGATCCGTCCTGAGGCTCCGGTCCTCGACGCCATCCGCCTGATGGCCGAGGCGCATATCGGCGCGGTGCTGGTCATGGACGGCCCCCGCCTGGTCGGCATTCTTTCCGAACGCGATTACGCGCGAAAGGTCGTGCTGCAGGGGCGTTCGTCTTCGGATACGCCAGTGAGCGAGATCATGACTTCGAATGTGTTGACGACGTGGTCGCTGGATACGTCGGATCGCTGTATGCAGACGATGACGGAGCATCGTATCCGGCATCTGCCGGTGATCGATGGCGATGAGGTTGTCGGGATTGTGTCGATCGGGGATCTGGTGAAGGCGGTGATCGAGGATCAGCGGGCGGAGTTGGATTCTTTGCAGCGGTATATTGCGAGTTGAATGTCCATGCGTCGATCCGCCGTCGTTGAACAGCGTATCGTCGCCCAGTGGCGCGACCAGTGCGCGCGATACGACAAGGACATGCGTAAAAGCCTCATTGGCGTTTGCGTCGCTGCAGCGGTTTTTGTTTTTGGCGCCGTTCTCTTCGGTGTCAACCTTTCGATCATCCTATCCCTGTTGGGCTTTGGTCTCGCAATTTCGTTCGGTGTTCTTCGTATTTTTCTTGCGAGCACGCTCATGTGCCCGAAGTGTAATGATCCGCCGCAGCCGATCGGTCAACGCACGCATCCACGTCGTGCGCGCTCCTGTGATGAATGCGGATGCACACTTGCGCCTTAGCGCATGTATATCCAAAAGCAAATCCCGTCTTTCGGACGGCCGACTGCGAGGCAGTAGGGTGGCTATTGGTCTAGTGGTTGGATATAACTGCAAAGCTTCCGCGCTTTGCGCGGGTCACTTTCTTTGCGCCAAAGAAAGTAACTCGCGCAAAGCGCGAAAGCTTTGCTTTTATCGCTGATACCATTGGCGAAACTACCGCCAAGGAGATCAAACCATGAAGCACAAAGGAAGCTGCCACTGCGGAAACATCGCATTCGAGGTCGAAGGCGACATCGACAGCGCACTGTCGTGCAACTGCTCGATCTGCTCGCGCAAAGGCTCGCTACTCTGGTTCGTCCCCCGAGACAAACTGACCCTGCTCACGCCAGACGCCGCCGCCAGCACCTACACCTTCAACAAACACGCGATCCAGCATCGCTTCTGTCCCACGTGCGGCATTCACCCGTACGGCGAGGGCGTCGACCCGAAAGGAGGTCGCGTGGCTGCTGTCAATCTGCGATGCATCGAAGGCGTCGATCTGTCCGCCATCCCGGTGCATGAATTCAACGGCCGGGCCATCTGAGCGAGCAAGTCGCTCTGAGCGGGAAGAGCGACTTGGCGTCATGCGATCGCCGGTTTTCAACTCCGCAGGAGCGACCTGCGGAGTTGTCGGCCCGATTCGATGTTCAAGGTCTGGCGAATGATGGATGTGCTGCCCGCGATGGCGGAACCTGTCGCGACATTTGCACTCTGCGCTTGAAGTCTCGATGATCGCCTTCGCCAGGTCGAGATCTCATCTCTCCAGTTCGAAATGGATGTAGTTCTCGCCGGTCTGTGCGTCGGTGCGCTGTTCCACTTCGATGTTGCGATAGCCCATTGCGACCGCAAGAATGATCGCGATGCCGATGGCGAAGAGTACGGCGGTCGCGCCGATCGCGAGACACAGGACTGCCACGGCCATCAGTATCACCGCGGTGCCGACGGCCCACGACGGCGGGTCGACAAATCCCGAAGCCAGCGGACGCTGCTGTTGGATCCACTGTCGCAGTTGTGTCAGCGGCAATGCGAGCGGGCCCAGTGCAACCGCGTCGGGACCATACACGTCGATCGTGATCTTCGCATCCTGCTGCTGTGCCGAGGTTCTGACTCTCTGCAGCGTTTCGTCCGGCGTGTTGCAGGTAACGCCGTTGACTTTCACCGCGGGCTCGGACGGGGCCCATGTCACCGTCACCGGTGGCGTAGGCAGGTTGTCGCCGAGATAGGCGAAAGGCAGGGTCGCCTGTTTGTTGCCGTTCGCCGTTGCCTGGGACACCACGATCTGCAGCATCAGAATATCGGTCGGATCGGGTCCGGTGATCGCGGGAATGCCGGGCGAAATCGGCGTGCCGGGTATCGCCGGCGTCAGCGTGATGGTGTCTTTCCAATCGGAGGATTCGCCTTGGAATGCGCCGTTGGCGTCCGTGGTGCCTTGCCAGATGATGTCGTTGTGACGTCCAGGCGCATCGAGGTCGATGATCTTCACCGTCGCGTTCTTGACCGGACGATTCACACCCCAGAACCCGGCGGGATGCACCAGTTTGGATTTGAGCTTGAGCTTGGCCATGTCGATTCCTTGCGGCTGACGGCACGTCGGAATGACGTGCATACCGAGGCTCAACGCGCGATTTTTCCGGCTTCGGCCAAGATGGCGACAGCCGCGGGCCCCTCGCCGCCTCGAACCGCTCCGTGAGCGCCAGCGGCAAGGGCGCCCCGCCGGAAAATCACACGCGCAGGGATGAGAGTTTTGTGCCCGCCCGCATCGGGCCATCGAGCAGCGCCGGGAACAA
>CBIHKW010000027.1:0-35184 GCA_966203835.1 uncultured Thermomonas sp. | reverse complement strand
TCAGCTGGTGGCCCGCGACGACGGCCGCGGCGCCGCCGGGGCGCCGGCCGGAGGCAACGGTCTGCGCGGCATGCGCGAACGCCTGGCGGCCTACGGCGGTAACGTCGAGATCGAAACCCGTCCGGGGCAGGGCTTCTGCCTGACCCTGTATCTGCCGGTGGTCCAGGCGACGGACCGGCTGGGCCTGCCGCTGCGGCGGGCGCCGGACCCGGCCGGCGGCCTCCCCGCCGCGGGGATGGCGGCATGAGTCGAATCCGCCTCCTTTTTTCGCGATTCAACGTAATTATCCACGTACTTGTTCACGTAATCCCGAAGGGCGGCTTTCCGTCCAACCCGCGAAACGGCCAGGGTGGCCGGCGCATTCAAGGCACCATGCAGGAGACGACATGATTCGCGTTTGTCTGGTCGACGATCAGACCCTGGTACGCCAGGGCATCCGTTCCTTGTTAGGGCTCGCCGAAGGCATTGAAGTCGTCGCTGAAGCCTCCGATGGCCGTCAGGCGGTCGAGCTGATTCCGCAGATCAATCCCGATGTCGTCCTGATGGACATGCGGATGCCGGCGATGTCGGGCCTGGAAGCGCTGCAGGCGCTGAGCAAGGCCAATCAGCTGCCGCCGACGATCATCCTGACCACCTTCGACGACGATCAACTGGTACTGGCGGGCATGAAGGCCGGGGCCAAGGGCTATCTGCTCAAGGATGTGTCGCTGGAGCAACTGGTCGGCGCCATCCAGGCGGTGGCGGGCGGCGGTTCTCTGGTGCAACCGGCGGTGACCCAGCGCCTGCTGTCCGGGCTGGAGCACATGCGCAACGATTTCGTGAGCCTCGACCGCCCGGATCCGTTGACCGACCGCGAAACCGAGATCCTGCGTCTCATGGCGTCCGGCTTCTCCAACAAGGAGATCGCCAATTCGCTGGGCGTGGCCGAAGGCACGATCAAGAATCATGTCTCCAACATTCTGTCCAAACTCGGCGTGCGCGACCGTACCCGCGCCGTGCTCAAGGCCTTCGAGCTGCAATTGATCTGATCTCGGCAAGCCAGTTGCAGCAGGCTTGCTGCAGCTGGCCCGGCCCGGCGCAGCGCGCCGGGCGTTTCGCCGTCGTGCCCGCAGTGTCGTCTGTCAGCGGTGTCTCAACCTGTCCAAGCGCGACGTACGCGACCGTACCGTTGTCGTGCTCGGGATTTTCGCGCTGCTGTTGATCCGAACGGCCGGCAACGCGGCGGAAACGAGGTGGAAATGCATCCCGATTCCAGGGCGTCGGACATGGCGTTCGGTGTCCGTAGCGAGCGCTGACCGGGGTTCGGGGCGCGGCGGCTCCGCTTCCGCCTGTTGCGGCCCCTCGCCCCGCACCTGTGTTCCCTGTTAGGATTCGGGTCTTGCCCGTCATCAGCGGGTATTGGTCCCGGAGAGCCTCTGTAATGACACGTCTGCTCGAGATCCTGATTTCCCTGGCGATCGTCGCCGCGCTGTTCCTCATCGTCGGCCTCGTGCTGCCGTCCAGCCGTTACATGGTCGAGCGGATCGAAACGAACCGCAAACTGACCATCGTCTACGACACGCTGAACAATTTCAGCCGTTTCAAGGATTGGAACGCGATTCCGCTGCGCGACCCCAAGATCAAGACCCGCATTTCCGGGCCTGAAGCTGGCGTCGGCGCCGAATTCCATTACGAATCTGAGAACTCGCAGGTGGGCAGCGGCAGTTGGAAGATCGTGGAAAGCGTGCCGAACGAACTGGTCGCGATCGCGATCGAGAACGACCGTCAGGGCAAGAACAAACGCACCGAATTCAAGCTCAAGCCGACCGGCAAGAACAACCGCAACGTCGAGATCAGCCAGAGCTACAAGGTCGATTACGGCTGGAACCTGCTCGGTCGCTACGCCGGTCTGTACGTGCGCAGCCACGTCGGCGACGACATGAAGTTCGGTCTGACCAAGCTCAGCAACATGCTGGCCTCGATTCCGAACATCGACCATGCGGTCTATGGCGACAAGTTGACCGGTCTCGCGATGGTCCAGGTTCCGGCCGAACACCTGCTGTTCGTGCCCGCCGGCACGCTCGAATTCAAGGATGAAGTGATCGAGAAGTCGATGATCTCCAACATGGAGTGGATCAACCGCGCCATGTCAGCCAATGGCCTCGTCGCTGCCGGCCCGATGCGCATCGTCACCAACGAGCAGGGTCGCGACACCTACACCTTCGACGTCGGTGTGCCGGTCCGCAAGTCCGACACCGCCGAAGCGGCCGCCACGGCCACGACCGAACTCACCGGTCTGACGTTCCCCGCAGGTAGCCCGGTGCAGTACAAGCTGATTCCGGCGCGTCGTGCGGTCAGCGGCAAGTTCATCGGCTACATCCGCGAACTCGAGAACGTCCGCAACGCGCTCCGCGCCTGGTCCGCACCGCGCGGTCTCGAAGTCGCCGATCGTCCGTACGAGGTCTACGACAGCGGCATCGACGGCGCGTTCACCGAAGAAGGCAAATTCACCGCTTACTGGCAGATCAAGTAAGCCGACGGCGCCAGTAAAGAGGCGCATGTCCGCATCCGCTGTCATGCATCACGAAACGCCGCATCCAGCGGCGTTTCGCGTTTGAGGCCCCGGTGATGAAACGATGACGACGAAACCGCGCCGCCTGAACCGGATTTTCGCTGCCGCCGGTGGCGTGTTGGCCGCAGCAGGCGTCGGTCTTTCGGCCTACGCCGCGCATGGCGCCGAGGGCGCGGCGCGCGCGAATCTGCAATCCGCCGCGCTGTTCGCGCTGGCCCACGGCATCGCACTGGCGGCGCTGTCGCCGCACACGCCGCGCCGCATCGGCACGCTCGCGCTGGCGATGCTGCTGCTCGGCGTACTGTTGTTCTCGGGCTCGCTGGCGGCCGCGCATTTCTTCGGCGTGTCGACGCGACTCGCGCCGATGGGCGGTTCGATGATCATGCTCGGCTGGCTGCTGTACGCCGTCGACGCGCTTCGTCGTTGAACACCGTCCTGCATTGAGGAACCCATGCCCAGACACGCCCGCGGATTCGACACACAGGCCGCTTACGAGCATCTCGCCAAGCGCGACCGCAAGCTCGGCGCCTGGATGAAGCGTATCGGCGCGATCGATCCCGATCCGCGCTGGCGCAAATCCTTCGATCCGGTCGACGCGCTGGCGCGGGCGATCCTGTATCAACAGCTCAGCGGCAAGGCTGCGGCGACGATCGTCGGGCGCGTCGAAACCGCGATCGCCAGCGACCGCTTCCACTGCGACACGCTCGCGCGCTGCGACGACGCGAGCATTCGCGCCTGCGGTGTGTCCGGTAACAAATTGCTGGCGCTGCGCGATCTCGCGGCGCGTGAGGCCCGCGGTGAGATTCCGGCTTTGCGGCAGATGTCGACGATGGACAACGATGCCATCGTCGACGCGCTGGTGCCGGTACGCGGGATCGGCCGCTGGACGGTCGAAATGATGCTGATGTTCCGGCTCGGCCGCGCCGACGTGCTGCCCATCGACGATCTCGGCATCCGCAAGGGTGCGCAGGTCGTCGACAAACTCGATGAAATGCTGCCGCCCAAGCAGTTGGCCGAACGCGGCGAACGCTGGGGGCCGTATCGCACCTACGCCAGCCTGTACCTGTGGCGGATCGCGGACTTCGGCGCAGAGACGAAAGCGGTGACGAAAACGCCGACCAAACGTTCGCAGGACTGACGCTTTTGAAACCTGCTGAAAATCTCCGTAGGTGCGGCGTTTTGTCTTTCGTAGGAGGGCCTTCAGGCCCGAGCTTTTCATGGGAGACCCCGATGCCCGTCAAGAGATCGGGCCTGAAGGCCCTCCTGCGGGATCAACCGTTCGGGATGAATCGTTACCGCGCTCAGCGCGGTAGATAGGTTTCCCACAGCCGGTTGCGGAACCGCCGCTGCGGATCGATCTTCGCTTTCAGCGCGGCGAACGCTTCGGCTTCCGGGTAGGCGCGTGCGAACTGTTCCTTCGTCGCATGCAGCCGATAGGGCAGGTAGTAACGTCCGCCCATGCCCAGCGCGGCATCGATCAACTGCCGCGTCCATCGCGCCGCATCGGCGTCCGCCCAGCGCGAGGAACGCTGTTTGTAATACAGCACGAACGAGAATACTTCGCGCGGCGCCCAGCGCATCAGCGTGCCGGCGTCGGCCGGCGAATGGCGGATCGACACATTCAGCGCATTGACTTCGTGCGCGAGCAGAATCCGTCGCAACAGATTCGCGAAACCGAGGAAATTCTCCGCCGGGATGAAGTATTCCTGCAGCAGATAGGTCGAGAACTTCCGCGTGCGCGGTTCCAGCGCATCGGCGTCGAGGCTTGCTTCGCGATTGCGCCAGATCACCGGGCGTTCCTGCAACTGTCGTCGCGTCACCTTGCGCTCGCGCACTTCGTCGCCGTACGGCAGCTCCGATGCCGCCCAGATCAGGCTTTGCTCGCGGCCGTACTCGCGGTTGTCCGGGATCAGCCGTTCGGCGATGGTCGTCGGCGCGTCGGTGCGCCGCCAGGTGATCGCGAGCGGATGGTCGTATTGCGGCGGCGCGAGATCGGCGTTGTGCAGCACCGCATCGTCGCGGCCGATGATGTTCTCGCGGAACCAGGCCGGGTAATCGGCGAGCGCGACGAATTCCGCTTCGCGCGCGATGCGGCCGTTGCGATCCAGTTCGAGTTCGACCTCGATGATGACGCCCAGCCCGCCGTAGCCACCGATCGCTGCATGGAACAGCGCCGGCTGCGATTCCCGGTCGAGATCCAGCACTTCACCGTTCGCGGCGACCATGCGCAGCGCGACGATGCTGTTGGCGATCGGACCTTTGCCGACGTAACGGCCGTGGCAGTTCACCGACACCGAGCCGCCGACGGTGAAATTGCTGTAGCTCTGCATGATCGCGACCGACAGATCGTGCGGGTCGATCAGTGCCTGCAGCTCGCGCCAGCGCATGCCCGCCTGCACGCGTACGCGGCGCTTGGCGACATCCAAGTGCAGCAGCCGGCGCATGCCGCGCATGTCGAGGTGCAGCGAATCCGGCCAGGCCGTCTGTCCGCCCATGCTGTAGCGTCCGCCGCCGATCGATACCGGCGCGGCGCTGCTCGATAGTGCTGCCGACACTGCTTCGGTCGATGCCGGGCGCAGGATCGCCGCGACTTCGGTGCGATCGAGTTGACTGACATCGTCGATGCGCGGCGCGTCGTCGTTGCGGTGGCAGGATGCGGCTGCCGCAACGATGGGCGCGGCGATCAGTCCTCCGGCGAGGCGACGACGCTGTGGGTCGTGGTTCATGTCCGCGATGATGTTGTCGGCATACGTGCGGTCAGCGCGCGCATCGATCAACGCGCCCGCCAGCACCAGTGCCACGGCTCGTAGACGATGCCGTGGGGATTGTCGCGCGGGAAACTCATGACGAAGCCGTGATCGCCGGCCTGCGCCTGCAGCCATGCGAATGCGGCGGTGCGTTCGAACGATTCCTCCGCCGGCGGTTCGCCGGGCGTGCCGATATCCAGTGCCCGGCCGCTGTGGTGTTCGCTGTAGCCCGGCGCGGCGTTGACGGTGAGGATGTCGGGTACGGAGATTCCGCGCGCGCGTTTGCGTTCGAAAATGCCCAGTTGGTAGTCGTGGCTGCGATAGCCGGAGATCGCGTCCAGCACGATGCCGTCGCGCAGCGCGGCGGCATGCAGCCGCGACCATGCGCGCGCTGCGCCGGGAAGCAGCCACAGCGGGCGGCGGTAGCGGTCGAAGCCGGCATGCGCCAACCATCGGGGTTCGGGTACCAGCGGCAGACCGCTGCGTGCGCTGTAGTCGTCCGCATCCAGCCCCAGCGCATCCAGACGTTCGCGCAGTGCGTGCAGCGGCAGTGCTTCGGGTTCTCGCACGCCGGCGTGCGGTGCGGGCGCGTCGATGGCGTCGAGCGCGGCATCGATGCCCGGTTCCCGGCTCCAGTGCGGATCGAGCGCCATCCAGCCCTGCGGTAATTCGGCGGCGAGATAACGGCCGTCGCGCTTGCGGCGCAGCACCCAGCGCGCGCCGGCGACGATGCGCGCATCGCGATTGCTGCGCGCGGACAGCAGCCAAGCCGGCCACGCTTCGACCTGGGCGGTGTTGAGCAGGATGCGGGGCAGGGGGCGCATGGACACAGATTAACGTCGCGACCGGGGCTTCGCCACGGTCACGCGGTCATCATTTCGGTTTGTGCGTCGCGATCCATGCCGCGACATCGGCGATCAGCTCCGGCGCGACGTGTCCGGGCGTCTGGTATTCCTGCAGATTGCCGTCGCCTTCGCCGGAAATCCCGAGATGGTTCAGCGTTTCGTACAGCTTGAAGGTGACGCGCGGGCTGTCGTGGAAAGCCTGCTTCCAGCCCTGCCAGTCGGCGTCGACCACCTGGATATCGCGCGCGCCCTGCAGGATCAGCATCGGCTGGGCGATGGCTTCGGCTTCGGCGACCGCATTCACCGCTTCGACGCTGCGCCAGTACGCGGGCGCCAAGCCCATCGGCGACTGCGCGGCGGTCATCTCGCGACCTTTGCGCACCGCGCTCACGCTGTCCACCAGTTGCTGGATCGCGGTGTTCTCGGTATCGCTGACCTTGCCGTCGTTGAGGATGGCGAGACGGCGGTTCTGTTCGATCAGGATGTCGAGCAGCGGCCGCGACGGCGCCGCCAGCAGGATCAGGCCGGCGATCTGTGGATCGCGCGCGCCGATCCGCGGCGCCATCATCGCGCCCTGACTATGGCCGAGCACGAACACGCGCTTCGCGTCGATGTCCGGCAGGCCGCGCAGCAGCGTTGCGGCCGTCACCGCGTCGTCGGTGGTCTCGAGGTCGATGCTGCCGCCGTCGGCGAACTGCTGCGGATGCGCCTTGGTGCGTTTCTCGTAGCGCAGCACGGCGATGCCGCGTTCGGCGAGACCGCGGGCGATGTCCAGCAGTGGCCGATTCGGACCGATGGTGCTGTCGCGGTCCTGCGGGCCGGAGCCGTGGACCAGCACGACGCCTGCGAATGGACCTTTGCCGTTCGGCATCGTCAGCGTGGCCGGCAGCGCGTTCTCGCCTTCGCCCACGGTCAGTTCGGTTTCGCGATAGTTCGCGTCTTCGGGCACCGGCGGCGCGGCGGTCGCCGGTTTCGCCGCCTGTGCCGGCCGGATCGCGAATCCGGAAACCTTCCGTTCGTTGTCGAAGGTGAAGATCGCGGTCAGCTCGCCGCGCTCGTAGTGCAGCGGAACCGTCACCAGCGCGCCGATGTCGCGGGTCTTCACGTCCGCTTCGCCGCGCGATTGCAGCGGGCCGACCTGGGCCGCGAGCGCCTTCAATCCCTGCGCCAGCTGTTCCGCGCTGACGGCGGCGGCCATCGTGGCATCGAAACGGGCATGTACGGCGGCGAAATCGCCGGCGTCCAGCGCATCGAGCAGGGTCTGCGCTTCGCGCGCCGGTTCGAAGTCTTGCGTAAGGTCCTGTGCGTTCGCGCGCGACGACAGCAGCGCGCCGATGCCAAGCAACAGCAGCAGCGCGGATACCGTCGCCAGCCGGACGGCGAAGCGTCTTTCGCCGGGGCGGCGACCGAGGCGGCGCTCGATCTGGTGGACGACATGGATCATGTTGCTTCTCCGGAATCGGTGATGCTTTTGTTGTCGGGGGCGGCGCTGGACGATTTCAGCCGCCCGGCGTTGCGCAGTGCGTCGCGCAGCACGTATTCGATCTGTGCGTTGAGGCTGCGCAGCTCATCGTCGGCCCACCGCTGCGCGGCCGCGAGGACTTCGGCATTGATGCGCAGCGGATAGGCCTTCTTCTCGCTCACGATGCGATCCGCCGGTCAGTAGAGCGTGCCGGTATTGATCACCGGCTGGGTCGAACGCTCGCCGCACAGCACCACCAGCAGGTTGCTGACCATCTGCGCCTTGCGCTCTTCGTCCAGATGCACCACGCCGTTCTTCTGCAGTGCTTCCAGCGCCATTTCGACCATACCCACCGCGCCGGCGACGATCCGCGTGCGTGCGGCGATGATCGCGTTGGCCTGCTGGCGCTGCAGCATCGCCTGGGCGATCTCCGGTGCGTAGGCGAGGTGGCTGATGCGCGAATCCAGCACTTGCACACCGGCGTCGGCCAGACGTTCCTGCAGCTCTTCCATCAGATGCTTCGACACTTCGGCGGCGTGGCTGCGCAGCGCGAACTGGCCTTCCTCGTGCTGGTCGTACGGGTAGCTGGTGGCCATGGTCCGCACTGCGGATTCGGACTGGATATGCACGAAGCTTTCGTAGTCGTCGACGTTGTAGACCGCTTCGGCGCTGTCCACGACCTGCCAGACGATGACCGCCGCGATCTCGATCGGGCTGCCGTCCAGTTCGTTGACCTTGAGCTTGCTGCTCTCGAAGTTGCGCACGCGCAGCGAGACTTTCTGTTTGCCGTAGAAGGGGCTGTTCCAGCGCAGGCCGCCGTCCTTCACGGTGCCGATGTATTTGCCGAACAGGTTCAGCACCGCGGCCTGATTCGGCTCGACCTTGTACAGGCCGCACATCAGGAAGCCGCCGACCACGATGATGACGATGCCGGCGATCCACCCGGCGGTGCCGTCCTCGGCGCTGGAGGCGATGAGATAGGCACCCACGAACATGGCCGCCATCAGGAGCAGCAGCACGGGGATACCGGGGAGCGAGCGGGAAGGATTCTCTTTCATGGCGCGGTCTCGCGTTGGTGGTGAATGATGATGTGATATCAAAAAGATATCATTCAACGCAAGGCAATCCGGACGGACGGTTGGACGCGCCGGAAAGAATTCCGCAAGTGACTGATTTACAATGGTCTCTTTCCTGTCGAGCCGCCCCATGTCCAGTCCGTCCGCGCTTGAATTCGGCACGCCGCTGTCGCCCTCCGCCATCCGCGTGCTGTTGTTGGGCTCCGGCGAACTGGGCAAGGAAGTCGCGATCGAGCTGCAGCGCTTCGGCTGCGAGGTCATCGCCGCCGACCGTTATGCGGACGCCCCGGCGATGCAGGTCGCGCACCGCAGCCACGTGCTGAACATGCTTGACGGCGATGCGCTGCGGGCGCTGATCGCAGAAGAACGGCCGACCCTGATCGTCCCGGAGATCGAAGCGATCCACACCGAAACCCTGGTGCAGTTGGAGCGCGAATTCGCCGAACGCGGCACCCACACCCGGATCGTGCCGACCGCGCGCGCGGCGCGGCTGACCATGGATCGCGAGGGCATCCGCCGGCTCGCGGCCGAAACCCTCGGTCTGCCGACCTCGCCGTACCGGTTCGTCGACACGCTGGACGATTACCACGCCGCGGTGGCCGAGATCGGCGTGCCCTGCGTGGTGAAACCGGTGATGTCGTCCTCGGGCAAGGGCCAGAGTCTGGTGCGCACCGCCGAGGACATCGACAAGGCCTGGAACTACGCGCAGACCGGCGGCCGTGCCGGCGCTGGCCGCGCGATCGTCGAAGGCTTCATCGATTTCGACTACGAAATCACCCTGCTGACCGTGCGCCACGCCGGCGGCACCGACTTCTGCGCACCGATCGGCCATCTGCAGCGCGACGGCGATTACCGCGAAAGCTGGCAGCCGCAGCCGATGTCGCCGCGCGCGCTGGAAAGTGCGCAGCGGATCGCGAAAGTCATCACCGACGACCTCGGCGGCTGGGGCCTGTTCGGCGTCGAACTGTTCGTGAAGGGCGACGAAGTGTGGTTCTCGGAAGTCTCGCCGCGCCCGCACGATACCGGTCTGGTCACGTCGATCTCGCAGGATCTGAGCGAATTCGCGCTGCATGCGCGCGCGATTCTCGGTTTGCCGATTCCAGTGATTCGCCAGAACGGTCCGTCGGCGTCGTGCGCAGTGCTCGCGCATGGCCACGGCGTGCCGGTGTTCGATGGCGTCGCCGATGCGCTGCGCGCGCCGGACACCGCGCTGCGCCTGTTCGGAAAGCCTTCGGTCGAAGGCCATCGCCGGGTCGCGGTCACGCTGGCGCTGGGCGAGGACATCGACACCGCCCGCGCCACCGCGCGCGATGCGGCGGCGGCGTTGAAGATCACGCTGCGGTAATCGAAAGCGATGTCATCCCGACGCGAAGCGAGGGATCTGTTTTTCAGAAGCAGATCCCTCCGCCTGCTGCGCAGTCGTTCGGGATGACAGGTATTTAACTGCCGATGCTTCCTGCTAGGCTTCCCGGACGCATGAGGAGCCATCGATGAACGACACCAACGGCTACGCCGTTTTCTTCTTTCCGCAGGCGCTGGAAGTGCTGGGCGATCCGATCCGCCCGTTCCTGCAGGAGGGACCGGCCGGGCCGCACGTCGCCTGCACCACCATCGACACCGGCGGCGCTTTCATCGAAATGACCATCGACGGCCGCACGCCCGAAGGCCGCGAGGTGTCGCTGGAACTGATGGTGCCCAGCAGCATGGTGCGGATGGTGGTGTCGACCCAGAGCGAAGCGATGTTCGGCTTCGGTCTGCGCGACACCAGCGCGATACCCGTCGCACTGCCGGTGATCGGCCCGACCGCCGAGCCGGCGGACGCCCCCTCGGAGGCGCTGCCGTCGTCGGCTGAAGCCGCGAAACCCTGACGGGTCCGAGCGCCTCGACGAACACTGACTGCCCTCATTCCATCGGCGGCAGATCGAACACCAGTACTTCAGCGTCGACACCGCGCGACACATCCACCCGCGACTCATCGCGATACATCAGCGCGTCGCCGGCTTTCAGCGCATGGCCGTTCACTGCGACTTCGCCGCGCACGACATGCACGTAACCGAGACGGCCTTCGGCGAGATCGAGCGTTGCGCGCTCGTCGCCGTCGAACAGGCCGGCGTAGATCCGCGCATCCTGGTGGATGCTCACCGAACCCTCGGCGGCGTCCGGGCTCACCACCATCCGCAGTCGGCCGCGCTTGTCGGCGTCGGTGAAGGTCTGCTGGGCATAGCCGGGTTCGACGCCGGTCGTCGACGGGATGATCCAGATCTGCAGGAAATGCGTGGTGCCGTTGGCGTCGTGGTTGTACTCGGAATGGGTGACGCCGCTGCCGGCGCTCATCCGCTGCACTTCGCCGGGGACGATGCTGGCGGCGTTGCCCATCGAATCCTTGTGGCCGAGCGCGCCTTCGATCACGTAGCTGATGATCTCCATGTCGCGATGGCCGTGGGTGCCGAAACCGCGGCCGGGCTGCACGCGGTCCTCGTTGATCACCCGCAGCGGGCCCCAATGCACATGGTTGTCGTCGTGGTATCCGGCGAACGAGAAGCTGTGCCAGCTGTCCAGCCAGCCGTGGTTCGCATGGCCGCGTTCGGCGGCGGGGCGCAGGGCGATCATCGTGAGGCTCCGGTGAGGGCGCCGATGCGGGCGCCACCGTTGCGGCGGCGGGCGAGCAGGGCGTCGAGGCTGAAAGCGCCGGGGCCGTTCGCGACCAGGAGCAGCAGGCCGCCGGCGATGGCGATGTCCTTCATGAAGTGGATCATCTGGTTCTGGTCGGCGAAATCGGCGTGGAACAGAGCCCCGGCCACGACCGAGAACACGGCCAGACCGGCAGCAGCGGTACGGGTGAGCAGGCCCGTCATCAGCGCGAGGCCGCCGCCGAGTTCGGCCAGGATCACCAGCGGCAGCAGCGCGCCGGGCACGCCGACGCTGGTCATGTACTGCTGAGTGGCGGCGTAGGCGGCCAGTTTGCCGGCGCCGGACAGCACGAAGATCAGGGCCAGCGCATTGCGGCCGAGCAGGGTCGAGAAAGCTGCGTTCATTGGAATCCTCCCTTGGCGCCGGGGCCGGATGCGGGGCGCATCCTCAAAGGCGGCGGCGAACGCTGCCTACTTTAGGGAGATTCAAAAATAGAACAATAATTACAAATCGAATCTATTGTTCCAAATAAAGAACACAGACCGAAGTCAGTGGGTGCTCGACGCGCGCCGCCAGCTGCTGTGGTTGGAGCGCTGCAGGGGCAAGGGCATGCCGAGCAGATAGCCCTGACCGAACTGGCAGCCCTGTTCGACCAGGATTTCGCGCTGGCGGTCGGTTTCGATGCCTTCCGCGATCGTATCGATGCCGAGCGTGAGCGCCATCGCCAGGATCGCGCGCACCAGCGCCAGACTTTCCGTACTGGTATCGCCTTCGAGACCGGAGACGAAACTGCGGTCGATCTTCAGACCCTGGATCGGGAAACGGTGCAGGTACGAGAGCGCCGAGAACCCGGTGCCGAAGTCGTCGAGAAGGGCGGCGATACCGTGATTGCGCAGGTCGCGCAGGATGCGCAGCGCGCGCGGCGCGTCCTCGATCAGCGCGACCTCGGTGATTTCGATCCGCAGCCGCCGCGGATCCTGATCGGCCTCGTCGAGCATGCGCAGCAGACGGTCGGAGAAGTTGTCCGACAGGAAATGCCGCGGCGAGACGTTGATCGAAACGTAGTGTCCGGGATATTCGCTCATCGACGACACCACGTGGGCGTACATCAACCAGTCGACCTGCTCGATCAGGCTGCTGTCCTCGCCGACGCCGATGAACTGCGACGGGGTGAGCAGGCCGCGATGTTCGTGATTCCAGCGCACCAGCGCTTCGCAGCCGACCTGTTTGCCGTCCTCCAAGCGCAGGATCGGCTGGAAATGCGGTTCGAACGCATCGTGCATGATCGCCCGGCGCAGATCCGCTTCCAGATCGAGCAGGCGCATCGCTTCGGCGCGCATTTCCTCGTCGAACAATTCGCTGCGGTTGCGGCCCCGGCGCTTGGCGCGGTACATCGCGGCATCCGCATCGCGCAGCAGTTCCTCGCTCTTGCGATAGCGCGGATTCCACAGCGCGATGCCGATGCTGGCCGACGGAAAGACCTCGCGGCCTTCGATCCACATCGACTGCCCCAGTACGCGCCGGATCGCGCCGGCGTAGTGCTCGGCCTCTTCCGCGCCCTCGATGCCCTCGGCGAGGATCGCGAACTCGTCGCCGCCGAGGCGAGCGACGATATCGTCGCGGCCGATCACCTGCGAGATGCGGCGGCTGGCTTCGACCAGCAGTTCGTCGCCGGCGACATGGCCCACGCTGTCGTTGATCAGCTTGAAGCGGTCGATGTCGAGAAACATCACCGTGAACGGTTTTCCGCCCGACGTGGAGACGCGCGCGATGGCGTCGTCCAGCCGTTCCTGCAACTGCGCGCGGTTGGGCAGACCCGTGAGGCTGTCGTGGCGCGCCTGATGCCGCAGCCGCTGTTCCGCGCGCAGCCGCTCGGCGATCTGTTCGCGCAGTTCGCGGTTCGCGTCCGCCAGTTCGTGGGTGCGGGTCTGCACCCGCGTCTCCAGTTCGGCGTGCGCTGCGATCAGCGTGTCCTGCGCGCGCTTGCGCGCCAGCGCGGCGTCGATGTGATGGGCGACGAAGGTCAGCAGTTCCTGGTCGCGCTCGGTGAAGCCGATGCTCGGCGTGTAGCTCTGCACGCCGATCACGCCGAGCACCGCGTCGTCGCGGCTCAGCGGCACGCCGAGCCAGCAATGCGCCAGCGGCCCGAAGCTGTTGACGAGGCCCTGCGTTTCCAGGGCCTGGATGCGCGCCCGGTCGGCGAGCAGCGGTCGCCCGGTATCGATGACATATTCCGTCAGCCCTTTGGCGCGCGGGCGATCGCGGATCTGACGGACGTCGATTTCATCGGCGACATAGGGGAATTCGATGAATTTGAGATCGTTGGTCAGCAGCGCGATGTAGAAATTCTTCGCGTACAACAGCTCGCCGATGATCGAGTGCAGGTCCGCGTAGAAGCGTTGAAGGCTGTCGGCGCTGACCGACAGTTCGGTAATGCGGAACAGGGCCTGCTGGAGCTTTTCCGCGCGTTCGCGTTCGACGACTTCCGCCTGCAGCTCGATGTTGGCAAGTTCCAGCGCATGGGTGCGCTCTCTCACCCGTCGCTCCAGTTCCACCTGAGCGGTCTTGCGGTCGAGTGCAGTCAGGATGTGCTGGGCGACGTATTCGAGCAGGGCGCGATCTTCCGTGCCGTAGCGTTTCGGACGCTCGTAATCCTGGACCACGATCGCGCCGCAGACCTGGGTATCGCGCAGCAGCGGCACGCCCAGCCAGTCCTCGCTCATCGGGCCGCCTGCGTATTCGTCGTCCTGGATATTCAACGCTTCGATGATTTCGCGCGGCGAGCCGATCAGCGGCCCGCCATGGCGCAACAGCGCCGCGGTCATGCTGTGCATGTTGTGATCGACCGCGTATTCGACCTCGGCATCCGGGTCGAAGGCGTCGCGGCTGTCGGCGAAATACAGGTAGCGCATGGTTTCGCGCTTGCCGTCGTACTGGACGATATAGAAGTTCTCGGCGGGCATGAGGCCGCCGACCACCTGGTGGATCCGCGCCAGCATGTCGCGCATTTCCAGTCCGGAGCCCGCGAGATCGGAGATTTCGTACAGCGCATGCTGCAGCCGCTTGGACTTTTCCAGAGTCTCGATCTTGGCGTCGGCTTCGGCCAGTTGCAGCGTGGTGGCGATCAGATCGCGGGCCATCGCGAACCAGGACGTTTGCGCCCAATCGTCAGGCGGCGGATTCGCGAACGACAGGCCAAGGGTCATGTCGTTGCCGTCGTTGTCGCGATGGTGGTCGAACAGCATGCCCGGTGGCATGTCGCCGAAAGACGTTCCGCGCTGACGGGCAAGTACTGCCAGCCGCAGGGCATCGCTGCCGGACGCAGTGCGTGTGCTGCCGAGACCGAGGCGCGCATGGCGCCAGGCAATGGCGACATGCGTACCGCCGGGAAGCGTCTTCAGCAAAGCATCAACCGCCGTTTGTACGGCAGCTTCTACCACTGGAGACTCCCCAACGTCGCCATCTGCCTCGGCACCCGCTTCGGGTTTGCCGAGGATCATGAACCGAGCTTATACCCAAAGTTTCAGTTTCTACAACTGCAATCGTTGCGTTCGTTTCTGTCTGGCGAAGCGGGGCAGGACAACCGGTGCTGGAGCGCGAATGGAAGCGCAAAGGAATGTGGAGCGGCGCTGTCGGATGGTCTCGCCGTTACTCGGAACAGACGAAACGTATACGAAAGTCGTATGGACAAGCAGAGTCGGCAGTGATGTTCGAGCGCAGCGCAAATCGCTGGCGGGCGCTTCACTCGACGATGAGATCGACCCAGACCAGATGATGGTCCGTCGCGGCGGTGGCTTTGTGCTGCGGTGTGCCGGGAATCGGCCAGTGGACACCGCTGGCGGTCGCGCGCAGCCCCGTGGACGGCAGCACATAGTCCAGACGCAGGTTGCCGACTTTGGGGCCGAAGTCGCCGGTGTCTTCGCTCGCGTCGCCGCGATGGCTGGCGTTGGCGCTGCCGACGTCGCGCGATGTGGCTACAGCGCCCTCGCTGCGCGGTGCGGGCATGCGCAGCGTGCGCGGGTGTTCGATCAGCTGTTGGATCGCTTCATGGCGACCATCGCCGTCGACGGGATCGTTGTTGAGGTCGCCTGCGATCACGAAACGATCGTCGGCGGCGAGCCCGCCGCAGCGGCCGCTGTCGTCGCACAGCCAGCTGCGGTCGGCGGCGTCGTTGTCCAGATATTCGCGCCACAGCCGCAGTTCGTCGGCGTTGCGCGCGCCGTTGCGGTCTTCGGGACCGTCGAACACCGGCGGGGTCGGGTGCGAGACCAGAAAATGCAGGGTGCCGCGCGGCGTGCGCACCGGCACGTCCCAGTGCGATTTCGACGACAGCCGCAGTTGTCGCCAGATCGCATCCGGATGGAAGGAGCGTCGTGCGTTCGGATCGATCGGCCGCGCGGCGTTCGGCATCGCGCTCCACTTCAGCAACTGGAAGCTGCGCACCTGTGCGGTGTCGATGGGATAACGCGACAGCACCAGCATGCCGTATTGGCCGGGATGCAGGCCGTAGCCCCAGGCATCGTTGCCGCGGTCGCGGCCATCGCCGCCGACCACGCCATTGCCGTCCAGATCGAGACCGCTGGGCACACCGGTATTCACCGGCGCGAAATAGCGATACGGATAGCGCAGCGCTTGGCCGTCGGCGCCTTGCGCCACTTCCAGATACTCGCGCTGGAACAGATCCGCCGCGCGGCCTTCGGCGTCGTAGTCGAATTCGTTGAGCAGCACCAGATCGGGACGCACGCGCTGCAGCACGGTCGCGATGTCGCGTGCGGCCGGATCGCCGGCTTCGAGGCGCTGGATCAGCCCGCCGTCGGTCTCGTTGTACAGCGATGTGTTGTAGGTCGCGACGCGCAGCGTTGGCGACCCGGCGTGTGCGGCGCCCGGATCGCCATGCACGTTGACGCGCACGCAGCCGGCGCACAGCGCGAGCAGCGCTGCGGCGATGAGCCAATGTGGAATGCGAAGCGGGGTGTGGACATTCATTGCTTATCGTCTCCAGCGAGGCGCGACCAGCCGTGACCGTCGAAGGCTTCCAGCGGCTGGTAGCGGCGTTTGTAGGCCATTTTCCGATGCCCGTCGATCCAGTATCCGAGATACAGATGACGTTTGCCGTCGCGTCGCGCCCAAGCGATCTGCTGGAGGATGGCGAAAGTGCCGAGGCCGCGATCCGCGGCATCGGGATCGTAGAAGGTGTAGACGGCCGACATCGCGTCGACGGCGACATCGGTCACCGCCACCGCCAGCAGATCGCCGGTGCCGTGGGGCTGCCTGGTGCGCAGTTCGAGGAAACGGCCCTGGCCCCAGGTGCTGACCAGGAACTGGTCGAACTCCGCCGCGCCGTGGCCGTCCATGCCGCCGCCGGGATGGCGCGCATTGAGATAACGCTGATACAGCGCGAAGTGTTCGTCGTTGCGCTCGGCGGGCAGCACCCGCACTTCGAGATCGGCGTTGCGCGCGAGACAGCGACGTTGGCTGCGGTCGGGTCGGAACTCGTCGACCGGAACGCGCACTGCCACGCAGGCCTGACAGCCGCGGCAGTGCGGGCGATAGATCAGATTGCCGGAGCGGCGGAAGCCCCAACTCAGCGCCATCGGATACATCTGCGCCAGCCGCGGGTCGCCGGGATCGAACACCAGATCGCGCGCCTGCCGCTCCGGCCAGTAACCGCAGGCGTGTTCCGAGGTGTGGAACAGACGCATCGCTTCGCTGGCATCCACGTCTTCGCGGCGGTCGGTGCTCATGGCGAGGCCCGCAGCGTGTGCAGTGTCGGCCAATAGGCTACCGCCGCCAGCAGACCGGCAGCCGCGCCGGCGACCAGATCGCGCGGCCGATGCCGCGACAACCGCAGCCGCGACCAGGCGACGGCTGCGGCGAACGCGCAGCAGGCTGCGATCACACTGGAGCCCAGCGGCCACAGCAGACCGATGGCGTAGATCGCGAACGCGACATGCAGCGAGAGCTTGCACCAGCGAACGCTCAGCATCGCCACGGCGACGATGCCAGCGGACAAGGCGAGCGCGAGCGCCGGATCGGGCGTGGGCAGCGCGCGCCACGCCAGCAACGCGCCGAGGCCGATCAGCACCAGCAGCGTGCGATTCAGCGACCGGCGTTCGGACTGCTGGCTGGCATCGACATGCGCCCAGCGGCCGCGTCGCACCTGCCACCACGACCAGCCCAGCACGAAGGCCGCGAACAGCGCGAAACCCGCGAACGCGGCCTGCAGCGTGCGCGGATCGCCGCCGCGCAGCGCGGCCGGCAACAGCAACGCCGCCGGCAGCACCAGCAGCGGATGGCCGAGGATCGAAACGGCGCGGGCGAAGCGGTCGATGGGTGCGGATTGCGGCATGCGGGCAGGATAACCGCACCGGTTCGCAGGCGCTGCGAACGCGGCCGCAAACGCTGCTGTTCAGCGCATGCCGATCAAAGCCTGCAGATCAAAGCCGGCCGGAGCCGATCAATCCGGCGATCAGCCCGCCGAAGCCGCCGATCAGGCCGATGGTCGCGCCCAGCCAGCACTGGATGCGTTCGCGACGACGCATCTTCGCCGCCAGCACCGGGTTGCGCAGGGCTTCCATCGCGTGGCGGCGCTGCAGGATGCGCGGCTGTACGACGAGCGTCTGGTAGAAGATCACCGCTATGAACGCCAGCATCGCCAGCACGGTAGGCACCCAGCCTTCGCTGAAGCGCGACAGCGCCAGCATGGCCACCAGGAACAACACCGATGCCGCGCCATTGATCGCGGCGCTGCGGATCAGTTCGCGGCGCTCTTGTTCGTCGATTGCGCCCTTCAATTGTCTGCGCAGGCCCAGCCAGATGCCGGCGAAGGCGCCGATCAGCGCGATGGCGATACTGCCACCCGCGCCCAACGCGACCTTGCCGAGCGTTTTCGCGCCACCGACCGCGGCGATGCCGAGGATGCCCTTCGCCGCGGCGGGCGGACTGGCGAGGGTCAACGCGGTGGCGATGATGCCGGTGAAGGCCGCGCCCGGCGCGCTGCTTGCGGCGAATTCTCCGAAGCGGGCCAGCAGATCCTCGCGCAGACTCTGGCGCGCGCGCGACAGCCGCTTGCGCACCGCCGCGTCCGACAAGCCCAGGAGCAGTGCGACCTGCTGCGAACTCTGGCCTTCGCGGTAGAACAGCAGCAGCACTTCGCGACTTTCTTCCGGCAACGCCGAGATCAGCTCGGCCGCGGCGTGTTCGCGCTCGTCTTCGACCAGTTGCTGCATCGGCGACGGCGACGGATCGGCGGCGAGTTCGATCGCGATGTCCGCGCCTTCGCCGTCGAGCGGCCGATGGCGATTCGCGCGCAGATGGTCGCGGGCGAGATTGCGGGTGATCTGCCGCAGCCATGGCAGGAAACTCGACGGATTCTGCAGACGCTTGAGGTGCTGCCATGCGCTGAGGAAGGCTTCCTGCGCGATGTCCTCGCTCGCCGGCACGTCGCGGGTGATCGCCAGCGCCACCGCGGTGACGGTGTTCTGGCAGGCCGCCACGATCCGCCCGTACGCGGCGCGGTCGCCGCCGCGCGCGGCGGGCAGTTCCGCGCCGATCAGCGTGTCGATGGCGTGAATCGTATTCACAGCCCCGCGTTCATCCGAAGAACTGTTCGAGCACCATCGTGATCGCCGCGGCGGAACCCTTGGCGCCGTAATGCAGGCCCAGATAGAAGATCGCCATCGAACCGATGTACAGCAGACCCGAGACCACGATGGCGAGCGGGCCGTAACTGCAGTTGTAGGCCCGGTAGCGACCTGTCGCGCCTTCGGGGTCGCGCGCGGCGTCGCGCGCCATCATCGGCTGCAACACGCTGCGGATGCGCAGCAGGGTCCACAGCGAGAGGCACTCCGCCGCGATCGTGGCGATCATCGCCCAGGTGAAGCTGGGCACCCACCAGAGCACCAGGAACGCGGCCAGCATCGCGCTCAACGTGACATACAGATAGAGGTTGTAGCTGCGCAGGATCGTGTCGTGCTCTTCCAGCGTGTCCGCGAACACCAGCAGATATCGGCGGGTGAGATGTGCGGCGATGGCGCCGCTGACCAGCGAACCGCCGATCACGCCGCCCATGCCGACGACGCTGGCCAGGCCTTTGCCCGCGAGCGTGCCGCCGAGCGTGGCGGTGCCGATGGCGGTCGCGCCCGCGGCGGCGGCCGGTTTGCTGGCCATGCCCAGCGTGGTGATGACCGCTGCGGTGAACGCCGCCGACGGCGCCGAACTGCGCGCGAAGTCGCCGAAGCGTTTGAGGATGTCGTCGCGCACCAGTTGCCGGGCACGCGAGAGCCGCTTGCGCGCGGCGGCGTCGCTGATGCCCAGCAGCATCGCCACCTGCTGCGAACTCTGGCCTTCGCGATAGAACAGCAGCAGGGCTTCGCGACTGTCGTCGGGCAGCGACGAGATCAGTTCGAATGCCGCCGACTCGCGTTCGTCCTCCAGCACTTTCTGCATCGGCTGCGGGCCGGGGTCGGCGGCCATCGCCATCACCAGCTCGGCATTCGGGCCGTCCAGCGGCTGGTTGCGGTGCGCGCGCAGATGGTCGCGGGCGAGGTTGCGGGTGATCTGGCGCAGCCACGGCAGGAAGCTGTCGGGGCTGTGCAGGCGTTCCAGATGCTGCCAGGCGTTGAGGAAGGCTTCCTGGGCGATGTCCTCGCTGGCCGACACGTCGCGGGTGATCGCCAGCGCCACCGCAGTCACGGTGTTCTGGCAGGCGGCGACGATCCGGCCGTAGGCGCCCTGATCGCCGCTGCGGGCGGCGGGCAGTTCGTGCTGGATCAGGGTGTCGATGGCGAGGGCAGTGGCGTTCATGCGCGGTCCGTGTCGCCCATGACGCTGCGGACGAGCGAACGCGCGGCGGCGCGGGTGCGAGTCACATCCCAGCCGGCGAAGAACAGCAGCACGGCGCCGACGGCGACCGCCGCGATCAGGCCATCCAGGCCTTCCACGATGAGGATGACGGCCAAAGCCAACAGGGCCAGACGCAGGGCGTCGGCGGGAAGTTTGCGGATCTGATCGTTCATGGACGGCTTGGTCACGGACAGCTTGGTCATCGGAATGCTCGTTGGGGAAAGGGTAACCGGTCAGGGCCAACCGGTTCGCATACCAGACAAGACGCCGAGGGGCGGCGAATGTGACTGGCCGGCATCCATCGTCGAAGGATTCGCTGATCGCATCCGAAAAAAAGCACGCCCCGTGCGAGGCGGGGCGTGCTGGTCGTCATCGAGGGATGAATCTATTTCGTGCTGTAGAGGACGAGGCTGGGGGCAACTTTGACCATTTCGCCGGCGCCGATGCCGACCTTGGGCGAGATTTCGACGCTGCGGTTGGGATTCAACTTGACCTCCACACCGGCGAACGGGCCCGCCCCCCCTTTGGTTTCGAAGCCGTGCTTCATCGACATCGCCGAGCCGTCGGTATCTTCCGGGCCGAACGTGAGGCCTTCCCGCGCCTGCAAAGTGACCGAGATCTCTAGCCCTTGCCCCGCCGTGATCATCGCGACCTCGAAATCGCCGGTGATCAGGCTGACTTCCAGTTCCAGGCCCAATCCCATTGCCCCGCCCATCTCGAGTTTCACGTCGAGCGCGGCGGCCGTACCGGTCACCGCCTTGTCGAAGGAGGCCCATGCGTCGTTCCATTCGGCTTCCGCGCCCGCGGCCAGGAATTCATCATCGCCGCATTCGAGCAGGCTGGTGCATCCCCCCTCGTCGGCGGACAGCCGGCCGTCGGGATCCGTGAACCGGTAGGGACTGTTGTTCGCATACCAGTAACGGTTGAAGTTCTGCCCGGTGTTGCTGTCCGCGGACACCGGATCGACGCTCAGGAACCGGCCAATGGACGGGTCGTAGTAACGCTGCTGCATATAGGTGAGCCCGGTCGCGCCGTCTTCGACGTGTCCGGTGAAGCCGATGGACTGGCGCGGCGCCTGATTGACTCTGGCGCCATAGGGCTCGTGGAGGTTGCGCTCGAGGACGCCGCCGCTCTGGCTGCTCACGGCGACCGGGCTGCCCAGCGCGTCGGTATGGAAATACTTCAGCGTGTAGGCGCTGGTGGTGAGATTGCGTTCCCGTACCGCCAGTATGCTGCCGGCGAGATGGACGAAATCCTCGGCCTTGTTCGCGTCGGATCGTGCGCTCTCCTGTTGGATGAGTTGGCCCGCCTGGTTGTAGAACGAATAGATCGATGCACGCCAGATACCGATGGACGCGACGCGACGTCCGTAGGCGTCGTAGCGATAGCTTTCGATGCCGGTCGCCCTGCGCAGGCGGTTGCCGTGGTCGAACTCGTAGAGTTGACCGTTCTTGTTCGTAAGGTTGCCCTGCACGTCGTAGCCCAGACCGACGATGGTCGCCCCGGCGGTGTTGCGGATGCCGGTGAGGCGGCGCGTGTTCGGGTCGTAGAGGTATTCGGCGTAGTCCTTCTGGCCGTTGGCTTTCCATGAAGTGATGTCGTCGAGCGCGTTGTAGGTGAAGTTGTGCGCGCCATCGGTGCCCGGGAATGCGTTCGACTGGGCTCTCAGCAGACGGTCGAGGCCGTCGTACTGCATGGTCCGGCCGGTGTTGATCTTGACCGACAGATGATCGGCGATGCTCTCCACGTTGCCGTTGCGGTCGTACGCATATTCGTGATCCTGCAGGCCGCCGCTGTCGGCGACGCGCAACGGCAGTTGCCTCTGGTTCTGGGTCATGGTGTGTACGACGCCATTGCCGTAGACGAAATCGCGGATCGATCCGTTCGGGTAATAGCGGATGCCGGTCGCGTAGTTCTGCCCGGCCTGGTTGTAGACGCGCGTGCTCTGACCCAGCCCATTCGGGGCGTAATGCACGGTCAGGCCGGTAGGCAGGGTCTGGTTCGCCATGACGCCGTTGGCGTCGTACTGGTAGCCGACGGATTGGATCGCGCGACCCGGTTGCGACATCGATTCGCCGATCAGCAGCCGTCGCTTGTTGTACTGATAGGTGTTGACGACCGGCTCGCCCTGCGACGCGGCGTTGTAGGTGGTGACCGTCGACGGCAGCCCATCGAGCGTGTACGTCCAGACCTGGTCGCCGGCGTCGCCGGTGTGGAAGTTGAGCCGCGTCAGGCGATTCCGTGCGTCGTACTCGCGATAGGCCGCTCGTCCGCTGTTCGCGGCGGAGAACAGATCGCAATCGCTGGAACTGGACGCGATGCCGCTGGCGCTCCACGCCAGGTTGCCGGCGGCGTCGTAGTGCATCATCGTCGAGCCGGATTCAGGGTCCTTGATCCGGCACAGAAGCTGATTCGCGTTGTAATAGTAAGTGCGTTCGGACCGCAGGCTGTTGTCTGCACTGCGACGGATCAGGCGGGTAGGCTTGCCGAAAACATCGCGTTCGATTTCCGTCACTTTGTTCTCGGGCTCGAAGGCCTTGTCCGGCGTGTCGTAGTTCGGTTCGTCCCAGGCGAAGTATTCGGTGGTGGTCTGGAAGTTGCGGGGATTAGTGGTGCGGATCTTCAGACCGGACAAGTATTCGTTGCGGGTCGTGAGTACGCCCAGTTCGCTGTCCTGGCGTGTGTAGGTGATGCGGCCCAATGCGTCGTATTCGGTGCTTTGGCCGGTGGTCAACGGCTGGGTGGTCGAGGACGGATACGACTTGAAGCTCTCCAGGCCGTCGCTGGTGTAGTTCGTCCTGGTCGTCCGCAGCGTGCCCGCACTGTCGGTGGTGTCGTATTCCTGGACCAGGACCGGGCGCCACATCGCGTCGTAGTAGGTGAATTTCGCGTGATTGGCCTTACCGGCGAAGTGTCGCCACTGCCCGACCGAAACGCCCAGCGGCCTGTAGTCGGAACTCGTGAGGGGTCGGAAGTCGAACTGCTCGGGCGCCCAGTTCACGCTGTCGCCCGCCGGGTATACGACACTGGCCAGACGGCCCATCGCGTCGTAGCCGTAGCCGGTGGTGTATCCGTACTCGTCGGTGACCGAGGTGATCCGGCCGATGTCGTCGACGCCGATCCGCTTCGTCAGCAAATCCTCGCTCGCCCCGACCACGGCGGGGAACTCGATGTACCGCGGCACGCCGCGTTTCCAGTTCGCGAGATGGGTGACGTTGTCGCGACCATCGGTGATCGTGGCGATGTTGCCGTCCGGATGGTAGCCGAGCGTGTGCTGGAGCTTGCCGAAGCTGTACGTCTTCCACGGATTGGCGTCGTCGTCGTATTCGGTCTCCGACATCAGGATCGACGCAGCGTTGGTGTTGTACTGCCTGCGCACCTGGCCGAGCACCCACAGTGAGAGGAAGTCGATGTACTCGGTCCGCTCCCTGCGCACGTGGCCGAGGCTGCTGGCTTTCCGCACCACGAGCGGGCGTGCGTAGCTGTCGAAGGTTTCGTTCTCGCGGGTGAACGTCGCGCCGTCGCGGAAGGTCGTTTTGCTCTTCTGCGGAGCAACGCGGCCGGTCTTGAGGTCCGAGCCGCGATAGTTTCCGGGGTTGCCGACGTAACGGACGAACGCTGCGGCCGCGGCCGGATCGTCGTCGTAGATATGCTGTTCGGTCGACAGGATCGAGTTCGCATCGGCGCCGCGCTCGACCTTCTGTAATTGGCCCTCGGAGCGACCGTAATGGGTGCCGAAGGTGTAGAGGGTGAACTTCCCGGCCGTATCCGTGACCGAGACGGTCTTGGTCGTGGGCGGGCAGGAGGTGGTGCAGTTCTCGCGGCTGCCCTGCGGCGTGCTGTAGCCGACGTGCCATTCGCGGGGCAGGGTGCCGGCGCCCTCCATCCGCTTCTTCGCCAGCGACATCGTGTGGTAGTACATCGCGGGCGCTTCGTTCACGTCCATGTGGGCGTCGTTGTCCCATTCGCACACCGGCGCCCGGGTGCGCCCATGCTCCATCGCCTTGAACTCGAAGGTCGCCTGCGCGCCGGCGGGGTGGCGCATCGTGTAGGTATAGAGGAGGTTGTGCGCGACCGGACGCGGATTGCAGTTGCTGACCGAACCGAAATAGTTCGTCTCGTAGGACACGATCGCCGAGCTGGTCCCCAGTTCCCATGCGGTGCCGTCGGGCAGGGTCACGCGATCCAGATAGCCGTACTGCGTGTAGCGGTAATGCCAGGTGCGGGTACCGTCGCTGATGGTCTGGATCTTAAGGCCAGCGTTGGCGCCGCTGCCGGCCTGGACATAGGTCAGCGACAGCGTGCGGCCGTCGTTGGCGACGATGCTGGTCAGGCGATCGCCGCTCCAGTTGTACTGGACCGAGTTGCCGAAGCGATCGACGACGCGGGTGGGATAGAGGAACACTTTCTGGCGGGCGAGGTTGTAGGTGTAGGTCAGCGAACCGACGCGCTGGGAACGATCGAGGGAGGCGTATTTCCGTGCGCTCATCCAATTGAAGTAGTAACGGGTACCGTCGGGCGCCAGCGCCGCGAAGCCTTCGCCCGGCTGGCCGCTGGCCAGCGACGGCAGGCAGGAGAAGAACCAGTTGCCGGTCGTGGTCCAGCGATATGTGTTGCCGTCCTGCGGCCGGCGGGTGTAGCCGGCGTCCGGTTGCAGAATGGTCTGGTCGCCCACGCCTGGCACATGCAGGGTGTTGCCGCTCCAGTATTCATGGCCGTCGAACGGGCCCGAACGCCACGACGGTACGCTCGGATCGTCGTTCTCCGCGGTCGGTGGCCGGTACCAGCCCGTCGGCGCGACGCCGGAGCAACGGTTGTTCGGATTCGGGCCTTCCACCTGCCAGGCGAAACCGGTGGCGTAGATGCCGGTCATGTAGGGGATGTCGAGATCCCACTCGCCGAACAGTCCGGAGGCGTTCGGCAACTGTTCGCCGACCGAATGCGTCCGCCCGATCGCTACGGGCAGCCTGGAGTTGCCGGGAATGCTGACGTCGGTGATCTTGAACGCGGTGGTGCCGTTGAAATAATTGGTTTCGTCGCCGAACAGATCCTCGCCCAGCGCCGCGATGTTGCGGGCGCCATCGACGCGGCGGGAATATTCTTCCAGCGCATCGATCGCGCTGGAGGGAGCGCTGCTGGCCAGCAGCGACAGGCCGACGGCGACGCTGGCGAGGCGTTGGCGCCAGTGTCTGCCGGCCGAGGCGAGGTGCAGGGCGATCCGTCGCGTCGGCGACGGTGTTGTATCCGGGGTCATCGATGGGCTCCTGGAGCGCTGGGGACGGTGCTGCGATACATGCCCGCTGGCGATGGAGCCGGTGGAATTCCACACCGTCCGCTCCGGCTTGGGGCTTTTGCATACCTGTAGCGGAATCCACGGCCAAACGGGATCATCCTGCGCGCACGGCGCCTTGAATTCCTCCGGCCGCGCGCCGTGTCAACCATGGACGCACAGGCGCGTTTCCCCGTACATGCGGACGCGATCCGCATGCCCATATTCCAGAGGACTCCCGAATGACACGTCTCGCATTGCTTTCTCTCGCGGTGCTCATCGCCATCGGCGGCGCATCCGCTTTCGCGCAAGGCAGCGACGGCAGCCGCATGGCCAAGCTCGACGCGAACGGCGATGGCGTCATCGACCGCAGCGAAGCGGCCAAGGTGCCGAAGTTCGCCGAGCATTTCGACAAGCTCGACGCGAACAAGGACGGCCGCATCACCGCCGAAGAACGTCCGCAGCGCGGCGCGCGTGGCGGCAAAGGCGGTCACGGCGACCGCATGGCCCAACTCGACACCAACAAGGATGGCGTGATCGACCGTAGCGAAGCGGCCAAGGTGCCGAAGTTCGCCGAGCATTTCGACAAGCTCGACGCGAACAAGGACGGCCGCATCACCGCCGAAGAACGCCCGCAGCGCGGCGCGCGTGGCGGCAAAGACGGTCACGGCGACCGCATGGCACAGCTCGATACCAACAAGGACGGTCGATTCAGCCGCGAGGAGCTTGCCGGCAAGGAGCGCGTGCTGCAGAACTTCGCCGCGATCGACAGCAATAAAGACGGCGCGCTGAGCCGTGAAGAAATGCAGGCCCATCACAAGGCGCATCGCGGCGAGCGTGGAGCACCGCGTCAGCCGAAGTAAGCGAGTGCTTCTGCTGTCCGCCTCGATGATCGGGGCGGACAGAGGAATCCTCCGACGGTTTCGCTACATCGTTCCTTATTGCACGACCCGCTTCACTTTCCACTCCAGGTCGTCGCGACGTACTTCGAGCGTTCTGCTCTCCGTTTGCGCTTGCCCGCTACCGGCTTTCGCGATCTCAAGCCGTACCGTACCGCTGCCGGAACCGTCGGTGCGGTATTCGCGCACTGCGACCGACAGCGCGGATGCGGCCTCAGCCGTGGTCGTGCAGGTGGATTGGGAACGAATGCGCGCGCGATCGCTGGCCTGAAATTGCGCCAGCACCGTCTCCGACGGGTCCGCGCCGTCCACGGACAGACAGATCTCCGCGCTTCCGCGTGCGCGCAGCTCAGCCGTCACCAGCATCGCGGCGAGTGCGCTCGGCACCGCCGCCACATATGCGCTTTGCGGCGCTTCGGTCGGCAACATCATGGTCTCGGCCACAACTGCCTGCGGCGCGGGCACCGCGGCCGCTGTCGACGCTGCGACTGCCGGTGCCTTCGACGTCGACTTCAGCCAGCTGAACAGGCCAAGGCTGACCGCGATCGTGATGCTGATCAGCAGGCCGGCCTTGATCCGGAACATCCGTCGCTTCGCCGGATCGTTGGCATCGTCGCGCGCGCTGTGCAGCAGGTCCGTCGACAGATAGCTGGTCGGCGAACGGCCGGAGTCGAGCAGACCCGCGTCGCGCAACAGCTCGCGTGCTTTCGGCTGGTCTTCGGATCGCACGACCCAGACGGCCGGCGGCGGGTTCTTGTTCGCCGATTCGCGATAACTGAAGTTGCCGCGGAGACTGCCCTTGAACGTGCGGCCGTTGGTGATCCGCGTGACGACACCATGTTCCTGCAGCAGTGCGGCGACCCGTTCGACATTTTCCAGACGGGGACTGGTGAAGACCTGACGCATCGTTTCTCAACCTTTCTGTGTGTCGTCGGCCAGCACGCGGATCATGCCTTCCTGGGTGGTGCTGGCCACGAGGTGGCCCTGGCGGTCGAAAATCTGTCCGCGCGCCAGTCCGCGTGCGCCCTGCGCGCTGGGGCTGTCGATCGAATACAGCAGCCAGTCGTCGGCGCGGAACGCGCGGTGGAACCACAGTGCGTGATCCAGCGACGCCATCTGCACGTTCGGCTGGTAATAGCTGATGCCGTGCGGAAAGGTCGTGGTGCCCAGCAGGTGGAAATCCGAGGCGTAGGCGAGCAGCGCGCGATGCAGTTCCGGCGCGTCGCCGACGGTTTCGCTGAGCTTGAACCACACCTGCTGCAGCGGCGGACGCTTGGGCGGATTGAGTTCGTCGCGCGGATAGATCGGGCGGAATTCGAACGGCCCCATGCGATTCAGCCAGCGCTGCACTTTACTTGGCAACTGCGCGAGTTTTTCCGGCGCAAGCTTCGGCGTGGGCTCCACGTCTTCGGGCATCGGCACGTTCGGCATCGGCAGTTGATGCTCGGCACCGGGTTCGGAGATCTGGAATGACGCTGCGAGGACGAAAATCGGCTGCCCGTGCTGGATCGCGGTCACCCGGCGCACCGAGAAACTGCCGCCGTCGCGGGTGCGGTCCACGTCGTAGACGATCGGGTGCTCGACATCGCCGGCGCGCAGGAAATAAGCGTGCAGCGAATGCGCGGCGCGCGGACCTTTGACCGGATCGGTGTCCAGCGTCGCTTGTGCGGCCGACAGCGCCTGGCCCAGCACCTGGCCGCCGAAGACATATTTCGTGCCGATGTCGCGGCTCTGTCCGCGGAACAGATTGTTTTCCAGCCGCTCCAGCGACAGCAGTTCGATCAATTCGGAGACGGGAGAGCTCATGGCCGGGCCGTTTGGGGAATGCACGCGATTATAGGCGCAGGGCAGGCGCCCGCCCGACACACATCGTTGCCGGCATGCGGTCGCCGACGGGCGAGGGCCGTGCGAACCTGCGTTCCCCACTGCAGGAGATCGCCATGACCACCGTCATCGCGCCCCGGGTCCACGACCTCGGCGGCTTCGAAGTCCGTCGCGCCGTGCCGTCCATTCAGGCCCGCAGCGTCGGTCCGTTCGTATTCGTCGACCAGATGGGCCCGGCGGTGTTCGCACCCGGGCAGGGCATCGATGTCCGCCCGCATCCGCATATCGGTCTGGCCACGGTCACCTTCCTGTGGGCCGGGCAGATCGGTCATCGCGACACCCTCGGCACCATCCGGGACATCGGCCCCGGCGACGTGAACTGGATGACCGCCGGCCGCGGCATCGCCCATTCCGAACGCACGCCGGCCGGGCCGCGCGCCAGCGGCCAGCCCCTGCACGGGCTGCAGACCTGGGTGGCGCTGCCGAAATCCGACGAGGAAACCGACCCGGCCTTCCATCATCATCCCGCCGCCACGCTGCCGCGGATCGAACGCCCCGGCGCGCTGCTGCGCATCGTCGCCGGTCGCGGCTACGGCGAGGAATCGCCGGTGCGCGTGTTCGCCGACACCCTGTACGTCGCGATCGATCTCGAACCGGGTGCCGAAACCGAACTCGACGCCGGCCATCGCGAGCGCGCGCTGTACGTGCTGGAAGGCGACGCGCAACTCGACGGTGCCGATATCCCGGCGATGCATCTGATCCTGCTCGACGATGGCGTGCGCCACCGTCTGCGCGCGAAGACCGCGATCAAAGCCATGCTGCTCGGCGGCGAACCGCTCGACGGCCCGCGGCACCTGTGGTGGAACTTCGTCTCGTCGTCGAAGGACCGCATCGAGCAGGCGAAACAGGATTGGCTGCTCAACCGCTTCGGCCATGTGCCGGGCGAGACAGAATTCATCCCGCTGCCTGAGCGTTGACGTTACGTATGAGCCGAAAAAAGCTGGTACGCCACGCGCAAATCTTGCTCTATCAACGAATCGTTAGATCTTTCTGCCGATATATTGGTTCCTGGAGTTGCCGGAAACCATCGGCGAGAAAGTCAGCAAGTCACCTCTGAACGAGAGTGCGAGCCCTACATTGAATTCCGGGAGACTGAAGTCAATGTCCAGATCCATGCTGCGGATCTCCTTGAATTCATGCGGCCAGCGAAGTGTCAGCACATTCGGGAGGCCAAAGCTTGAATAAAGCTCAAGGTTATTGCCCGATACGGCAATCAAGCCGTAGAAATTCGACCGGGTGGACGAGGGGTCCTCTACTTGGAGTGCAAAAGAGTATCCGGCGCGCAGTAGCCTGATTTCTCTGGGTGAATCCGGCAAGACATATGTCCCCGTTCTATTGCCCAGGAATTCGAGTATTGGAAACCGGGTGATCATCGAAAGAAATCCCGACTATGGGGTTAAACGTTCCAACTTCACCGATTCCATCACCCGCGCCCACGGAAACAACGGCCCCGGATCGCGCTTCCGCGGCACCTGCACCTCCGGATCATCCATCGCCGCTTCCATCTCGCGATCCAGATCCTCATGCCCGGCGATGAATTTCACGCTCGGGAACTGCTGCTGCAACTGCGCCAGCAGCGCGATCAGCGCGACGATCTGCGCTTCCGGGTACGGATCATCCATCGCCTGATGTTTCGAATCGCGCCAGTGCGGGTAGCGACCGGTGTTGACCAGTTCGATGCCGATGGAGCGCGGGTTGTAGCCGCGGACGTGGTGGGCCACGCGATCCGGGCGCACGTACAGCGTGGTGCGGCCGTCGCGGTCGATGTAGTAGTGGCCGCTGTTGCCCGTGCCGCTGGCTTCATACAGCACGCGCTCGCCGAATTCACGCGCGGAGTCCAGCGTCGGCGTTTCGGTGCAGTGGATGACGATCAGATCGATCTGCGAGAGCGGGCGCGCGTCGAGTTTCAGCTCGTAGGGCAGGGGGTCGATATGCACGGGTGGCATCGGCGGAAGGTCGGGAATCATGTCCCGGATGCTAGCATTTACCGATGTTGCCGCCCCCCGAATCCGAACTCCACCGGCTGATGACGCAGTTTCCGCGCGCCGGGCAGGTGCGCTGGATCGGTCTGCGCCCGGCGCGCGACGTGCCGATGCGGGTGGTCGACAGCGCCGAAGCCGTGGCCGGCAAGGGCCTGCGCGGCGACCGTTACGGCAACGCCAGCGGCAAGCGCGGGATCACGTTGATCCAGGCTGAGCACGTGCCGGTGATCGCCGCACTGGTCGGTGTCGAAAGGATCGAGCCGGCCACGCTGCGGCGCAATCTGGTGGTATCGGGCATCCCGCTGATCGCGCTGAAAGGTCGCCGCTTCCGCATCGGCGAGGTGCTGTGCGAAGGCACCGTGCCCGGCGATCCGTGTTCGCGGATGGAGCTTGCGCTGGGCGCCGGCGGCTACAACGCGATGCGCGGCCATGGCGGCCTGTGCGCGCGGATTCTGGAAGGCGGCACGTTCCGCATCGGCGATGCGGTCCATTGGATAGAGGATCACCCTTGAAATTGCGCGGTCATTGCATTCTGTCGCACGGGTTCGAAAGCGGGCCCGACGCGACCAAAGTCGCCGCGTTGGCTGAGGTCGCCGAGCGTTTCGGCTGGACCCATGAGCGTCCCGATTACACCGATCTCGACGCGAAGCGCGAGATCAGCACCCTGGGCGATGTCGAAGCGCGGCTGGAGCGCCTGCGCGCGCTCGCGTCGGCGGCCGTCGCGCGCGGCCCGCTGGTGATGGCCGGCTCCAGCCTGGGCGCCTACATTTCCGCGCGGATCGCGCTGGACCTGCATGGCGACGGCGCACCGGTGAAAGCGCTATTTCTGATGGCGCCGCCGCTGACGATGGGGCCGCTACCGGCGCTGGACGCACCGGAAATACCGATCTCGATCATCCACGGTTGGGACGATGAACTGATTCCGGCGATGGCGGTCGCGGACTGGGCGCAACGCCGCCGCGCGCAACTGTTGATGGTCGACGACGGCCATCGCCTTTCCACGAATGTGCAGACCTCGGCCGATGCCTTTGCCGCACTCTTGACAGGTTTGTCCACATGAAATTTTTCGTCAGTTGCGGCAAGGGTCTCGAATATCTGCTGGTCGACGAGCTGCTCGCGCTCGGCTGTGCGCACGCGACCGCGGCGCGCGCGGGTGCCAACGTCGAGGGCACGCTCCACGACGCGCAGCGCGCGGTGCTGTGGTCGCGGCTCGCCAGCCGCGTGTTGTGGCCGATCGCTGAATACGATTGCCCCGACGAGCGCGCGCTCTACGCGGGCGCCGCCGCCATCGACTGGGCGCAGCATCTGCGCGCCGACATGACCCTGGCGGTGGACGCGCATGTGTCCGGCGACACCATCACCCATGCGCGTTACGCCTCGCAGCGGATCAAGGACGCGGTGGTCGACACCCTGCGCGGACGCGGCGGTGAGCGGCCGAACGTGGATCTGGACTCGCCCGATCTGCGCCTGAACCTGGTGGTGCGCGCGTCGAAGGTCGGCAGCAAGGCGATTCTGTCGATCGATCTGGGCGGCGGGCCGCTGCACCGCCGCGGTTGGCGGCAGATGCAGGGCGAGGCGCCGCTGAAGGAAAATCTGGCCGCGGCGGTGCTGATGCGCGGCGGTTGGCCGAATCTGTATGCCGAAGGCGGCGCGCTGCTCGATCCGATGTGCGGCAGCGGCACGCTGCTGATCGAAGGCGCGCTGATGGCCGCCGACGTCGCGCCCGGCCTGCTGCGCGACCTGCAGGGCGCGAGCGCGCCGCCGTCGCGCTGGCTCGGTTTCGATCAGGCGCACTGGCGCACCTTGATCGAGGACGCGACTCAGCGGGAGCGTCAGGGGCGCGCGGCGCTGCAGATGCGTTTCTACGGCAGCGACCTCGATCCGCATGCGATCCGCGCCGCGCGCGAGAACGCGCAGCGCGCGGGCGTGGTCGAAATCATCGATTTCACCGTCTGCGATGTCGGCCAGTTGCCGGCGCTGGCGGAGCCGCGCGGTCTGGTGGTCTGCAATCCGCCCTACGATGCGCGGCTCGCCGCCGATCCGCAGCTGTATCGCGCGCTCGGCGATGCGCTGAAGCGCGCGACGCCGGAATGGAAGGCGAGCCTGCTCTGCGGCGATGCCGAGCTGGCGCGCGCCACCGGCCTGCGCGCGGCGAAGAAATATCAGGTGTTCAACAGCGCGATCGAATGCGCGCTGATCGTCTGCGACCCCGTGCGTCCGCCGCAGCGCGAGGTCGCCGTGGACGCCCCGACGCCGGTGCTCAGCGAAGGCGCGCAGATGGTCTCGAACCGCGTGCGCAAGAATCTCAAGGCCAGCAAGACCTGGCGCTCGCGCGAAAGCGTGACCTGCCATCGCGTGTACGACGCCGATATCCCGGAATACGCGGCGGCGGTCGATGTCTACATCGGCGACACCACCGGCGAGCTGTGGCTGCACGTCCAGGAATACGCCGCGCCGGCCGAGATTCCGGAAGCGACCACGCGCAAGCGCCTGCAGGAGCTGCTGGCCGGCGCGCGCGATGCCTTCGCGGTCCCGCGCGAGCGGGTGGCGGTGAAAACCCGCGCGAAAGGGAAGGGCGGCAGCAAATACGCGGACAGCGGCACGTCCAAGCGCGGCGAGATTCTCGAAGTGCGCGAGGGCGCGGCCAGGCTGCGGGTGAATCTGTTCGATTATCTCGATACCGGCCTGTTCCTCGATCACCGGCCGATGCGGCTGCGCATCGCCGAAGACGCCCGCGACGTGCGGTTCCTGAATCTGTTCGCCTACACCGGCGCGGCGACCGTGCATGCGGCGGTGGGTGGCGCGGCGCAGACGACGTCGGTCGATCTTTCGGCGACGTATCTGCAGTGGTGTTCCGACAATCTGAAGCTCAACGGCTTCGGCGGCGCCCGCCACCGGCTGGTGCAGGCCGACGCGCTGGAGTGGCTGCTGGCCGATCGCGGCGAGTACGACCTGATCTTCTGCGATCCGCCGACGTTCTCGAACTCCGCGCGGGCCGACGATTTCGACGTGCAGAAAGACCATGTGCGTCTGCTGGAGGCGGCGATGACCCGGCTGGCCTTCGGCGGCACTCTGTATTTCTCGAACAACTACCGCCGCTTCCGGTTCGACGAAGCGGCGGTCTCGGCGTTCGCGATCTGCGAGGACATCAGCCCGGCGACCATCCCCCCGGATTTCGCCAGGAACCCGCGGATCCACCGCGCCTGGCGACTGCGGGCGCGCTGAGGCGGCGCAACGTTACGTTCCAGCTCCGGTGCTGGGGCCGGGGCGGTGCCGGCCGCACGTAGTGGCGACCTGAACCGACGGTTCAAACTGACACGGAGCGACCATGTCCGACCACAACGTCACTTTTGCCCGCATCGCCCGCCGCGTCCACGGGCAACCCACCTCCGACGGCGCCGGCGTGAAGCTGCGCCGGGTGATCGGCACCGCGCAGCTGCCGGACCTCGATCCGTTCCTGATGCTGGACGAGTTCGGCACCGACCGCGCCGAGGACTACATCGCCGGCTTTCCGGAGCACCCGCATCGCGGCTTCGAGACCGTGACCTACATGCTCGACGGGCGCATGCGCCATCGCGACAACCACGGCAACGAAGGCGTGCTGGTGCCGGGCTCCGTGCAGTGGATGACCGCCGGTCGCGGTCTGGTGCATTCGGAAATGCCCGAACAGCACGAAGGCCGCATGCGCGGTTTCCAGCTGTGGGTGAACCTGCCGGCGGCGCAGAAAATGAGCGAGCCGCGCTATCAGGAATTCGCGCCGGAGCGCATGCCGGTCGCGCATCCGGCCGAGGGCGTCGCAGTAAAAGTCATCGCCGGTGAAGTCGCCGATGCCGACGGCAGTGCGGTGCGCGGACCGATCGCGCAGCCGGCGACCGATCCGCTGTATCTCGATCTCGATCTGCGGCCGGGGGCCGAGTGGATGTTCGATCTGCCTGCGGGCCACAACGCATTTCTGTATGCGTACGAAGGCGAGGTGTCGGTGGGCGAGGGCGACGATGCGCGCGAACTCGAAACCCATGCGCTGGCGGTGCTGGGCGGCGGCGAGCGTTTGTCGCTGCGCGCTGGAATCGAAGGGGTCCGGGCGATTCTGGTCGCCGGCAAACCGCTGGGCGAGCCGGTGGCGCGCCACGGGCCGTTCGTGATGAATACCCGCGAGGAATTGATGCAGGCGTTCGTGGATTTCCAGGAAGGCCGGTTCTGAATCCCCGGCTCTGAATCCCTTGTTTTAAGTCGGTTGCAACGCGGCGGCTTGGCCAGCCGCGTCGCTGTCGCTTACCGTTGCGCCACGTTGGGGGCTTGGAACTGCAGCCCCTGTACGACGCGCTGATAGCGGCCCATGGTGTCCTTGTCCGTGGTGCGGATGAAGACATGCACCACGCGATCGCCGCCAAGCTTCACCAGCGTTTCGCGCACGATTTCGTTCGGGCGTCCGGCGATTTCGGTGCGGTACCACCAGAGATTCTGGCCCTGCATCTGCCCCGACTCTTCGCGCAGGCTGCTGTTCGGTCTGAACGGCGACTTGCGCGCGACGGTGATGGCGAATGCTTCCTGACCGGCGGTATCCATGGCCCGACACAGCAGGGCGCTGTCGGTTTGCAGGGTGGTCCAGCTGAGGTCGGTGGCGGCGTCGGACGGCATCGTGGGGCATGCCGGAGCGGACTGCGCGGAAGCCGTGGAGGCGAACAGTGCGGCGGACAGCACGAGCGGCAGCGATGACATTGGATTCATTGCGAACTCCAGGGTTGGATGTGGGTGGTCATCCGTGGGCAGAGGCTGGATCAGCCTTCTGTCCTGCTGAAGAACTAAGCATCAAACGTGCCAGAGCTGCGTGCTGGAGCAAAAAATGGCCCGGGAGCGGTTCCCGGGCCATTTCGGAGTAGCGATGGGGAGCTATTTCATGGGATCAGCTGCGATCCTGCCCCAGCCATTTGTAGAGGAAGCCGCCGATCAGGCCGCCCAGGAACACGTTACCCGGGGCCAAAACAGCGCGTTTT
>CBIHKW010000026.1:0-35397 GCA_966203835.1 uncultured Thermomonas sp. | reverse complement strand
GATCACTCCTTGGCGGCAACCTTCTTGGCCACGGCTTTCTTGGCCGGCGCCTTGACGGCCGGCTTCGCAGCGGCCTTCTTCACGGCCGACGCGGCGGGAGCGCCGGTGGCTTTCTTGGTGGCCTGCAGACGGGCATTGCCGTAGCTGGAGTTGTAGCGCTTGCCTTTGGCTGTTCTACGGTCGCCTTTGCCCATGTGCAAATCCTCTTTTGAATCAGTGTGTTGACGTGGCTTCGTGGAAGCCGGATCAGTGGAAATCGGAGTCGCGCAGCCGACTCGGTATCGAGTCGCGGTTTTATCGCGAGGCGCGCATGCTATCACGCCGAGCCGGCGGTTTCGCGCAGTTCCGTGGCCTGCGGCCGCGTTCAGGGCAGGATTCAGGTCGATTCGGCCGCGCTGGCGGCATGGGTGAGGCGCAGATTGACCAGATGCGCCGATGCCAGCAGCAACCCGCCCACCGTCATGACCACGGCATGGGTGATCGAGTGGGTGTGCAGGGGCGAGAACGCGCCCACCCAGACCAGCACCAGGCCCGGAACCAGCAGCATCCAGGCATGGAAACCGCGATGCCGGCGCCAACCCATGGCCAGCGTGGACACGCCCAGCAGGGTCGCGAACACCACGAACGCCTGATCCAGATCGATCCAGCCACCCAGCTCCAGACCGAACGCCGGCGCCAGGGCGAGCAGCCACGGCCACAGCGCGCAGTGGATCGCACATAAGAATGAAGCGGCGAAACCGACGCGATCGGCCTTCCGCAAACTGAGGCTGGGACTGTGCATGACTTTTGGGGGGTTGGATTTATTTTGGAACATTATAACATTCCTGCGTCGCCCACCAGTGTACCCGCAACTCATGCCCAGTTCTTCATTGCTTCTCCGTCGCCAGGCACTCCGCAGTCGACTCTTCATCGCCCTCGCACTGGCACTGCCCGTGATGGCGTCCGCGCAGGACGCCCCCGGCAAGGATCCCCGCCACGACGAGGCCAAGGATCTCGATCGGGTGGTCGTCACCGCCAGCCCGCTGCGCCAGACCGCAGAAGAGCTGAGCCAGCCGGTGGACGTGCTGTCCGGCGAGAAGCTCGACCAGGCCAAGTCCGCCACCTTGGGCGAAACGCTGAACAAACTGCCGGGCGTGCAGTCCTCCAATTTCGGTGCCGGCGTCGGCCGGCCGATCATCCGCGGCCTCGACGGCCCGCGCGTCGGCGTGCTGTCCGGCGGGCTGAGCAGCCAGGACGTGTCGACGATCAGTCAGGACCACGCGACCGCGATCGAGCCCTTCCTGGCCGACCAGATCGAAGTGCTGAAAGGCCCGGCCACGCTGCTGTACGGCAGCGGCGCGATCGGCGGCGTGGTGAATATCGTCGACGGCCGCATCGCCGAGCGCCGTCTCGACGAAACCATCGAAGGCCGCGCCGAACTGCGCTACGACAGCGTGAATCGCGGACGCACGGCGATGGCTCGCATCGACGCCTCGGGCGCCGATGGCGCACTGGTGCTGCACGCCGACGGCGTGTACCGCGACCAGGACGATTACGACACGCCCGACGGCAAGCAGCTCAACAGCTTCGTGAAAACCCGCACCGGCGCGATCGGCGCGTCCTACATCGGCGCGGACGGTTTCATCGGCTTCTCGGCGTCGCGCTACGACAATCGTTACGGCAATCCCGGCGAACCCGGCGATCCGTCCGCGGGCGAAGCCGGCGTCTCGCTGGACATGCTGCAGAACCGTTTCGAACTGAAGACCGGCATCGACCGCGACTTCTGGATCTTCGACGGCCTGCGCGGCAGCTTCGCCAGCACCCGTTACGAACACACCGAATTCGAGGGCGCCGAAGTCGGCACCTTCTTCACCAACGAAGCCGACGAAGGCCGCATCGAACTCACCCACAAAGCGTTCGGGAATTGGACCGGTGCGGTCGGTTTCCAGACCGGCACCCGCACCTTCGAAGCCGTCGGCGAAGAAGCGTTCGTGCCGCGCACGAAAACGCGCTCGCAGGGCCTGTTCTGGATGGAACACGGCCAGTGGGATGCCCTCCAGGTCGATCTCGGCGCGCGCGCCGACCGCGTCAACACCGACGCCAACGGCCTGCCGGGCCGCAGTTTCACGCCGCTCAGCCTGTCGGCCGGCGCGCTGTGGCGCTTCAACGATGCGTGGCGGGTGACCCTGAATCTGGATCGCGCCGAGCGCGCACCGGCCGAAGAAGAACTGTTCGCCGACGGCCCGCACGTGGCCACCGCGTCGTACGAGATCGGCGACCCGACGATGCGCGAAGAACGCGCGGATCAAGCCGAAGTCGGCCTGCACTATCACGGCGAACGTTTCGAGGCGAAAGCGTCGGTCTACGCCACCCGCTTCGACGGTTTCATCTATCTGGCCGACACCGGCACGTTCACGCCGCCGGAACCGGGCGAAGATCCGCTGCCGATCCGCCAGTGGTCGCAGGCCGATGCGAAGTTTCGCGGCATCGAAGCGGAAGTCACCGCGCATCTGCTGGACAATGAAACCGGAAAGCTCGCTCTGCGCGCGTTCGGCGATCACGTGCGCGGCGAGTTGGACAGCGGAGCGGCCGGTACCGACAAAGACCTGCCGCGCATCGCGCCCTCGCGCTTCGGTCTGGATCTGAACTGGAACGCCGACCACTGGCGCGCCGCGCTCGGCGCGACGCGGGTGATGCGTCAGGATGATGTGGCCGCGGACGAAACCGAAACCGCCGGCTACACGCTGGTCGATGCCCACTTCGCCTGGCATTGGGACACCGACAATCAGGGCTGGGAAATTTTCGTCGACGCCAACAACCTGACCGATGCCGACGCTCGCGTACACACCTCGTTCCTGAAGGACAACGTGGTGCTGCCCGGCCGCAATGTCGCGGTGGGCGTGCGCCTGTTCTTCTGACTGTCGCATGGACTTCTGACCGTCACGTCCAACGCTTAATCTCACGCTCCACACGGCGCCCCCGCATCCGCCGCAGGCCGTCCACTCTCTCCCGGACTGTGCCTGCGGCGGGTGCAACTTCCACTCGGCCGCGCTTGATCGTCAGCGCGGCTTTTTCCTGGCGGCCACCTTCGCTTTGGGCTTGGCCACCGGCTTGGGACGGCCGCGCGCCTTGCCGAGCAACTTCAGGTTCTCGGCCACGCTGTGCGCCGCCGGACGCTTGCCGAGCAGGGAAAACTGATTGCCGGCATCCTTGAGCGCACGCTCCAGATGCGCAGCGATCGCCTGCTCCGCAGCTTGCAGACTGTCGGCGATGGTCGCGAGCGCGATACCGTCGTGATCCTTCAGGATCGCTTCCAGCTCGCGCTCGTTCCTGGGCAGTTTTTCGGCGAGCAGATTGACCAGGCTGGCGAATATCGCGCGACGCATGTCGGCGACCGGCAGCAGGCTTTCGTCGCCGTCCTTTCGCTCGCCCAGACTGCGGCTGTCGAGAAGCGCGGCGAGCCCGGAGCCCTCGCCCAGTGTGGCGAGCATATCGTCGACGACACCGGTCACCGTACCCGCTCCGAACTGACCGTCGATCACGTCCTGCAGCGTGCGCCCGATCTTCACCAACGGCTCCCATGGGCACGGATGCGGATGCGGCAACTGCAGCTCCAACGCTTCGATGTCGAAACGCGCCACCGCTGCGATCAGGAACGGCCAGCAGTAGCGACGATTGCGCGGCGCCAGCCAGCGCACGGTGTTGCGGTAGTAGGTCTGGATCTTCAGATATTCCGGCGTGGGCACTCCGCCCGGCTTCAGGCCTTGCCGCGGCAGTCCGGTCAGCGGGTCGTTGCCGGCGCCCACGCCGTTCAGATTGATGTTGACGAAGTGATGCCAGGTGGCATCGCAGACGATGCGGCCGACGTGCGCGGGATCGCCGTCATAAGCCGAAATCGCGCCGAAACTGCGCGGAAACACCGGCGGCTTCAGACTGTCGGTCACGAAACGGCCGGCGGAGATCGACACCGCGGCCACTACCGGCGCGATGCGGGATCCGCCAGCGAGCGGCGTGGGCCATTCTTCGAACGCGATGAAATTTCCGGCCGCCGGTGCGGGCGCGAAACATTCGCTTTCGTGCGGATGATCGGGCAGGAAATCGACCGCGCCGGACGCATGGCGCAGCACGGGATGGACCGCCCATGTCGACGGCGACGAACTCGGCCCGCCATTGGAGAAGAACACCGGAAACATCCGCTGTGGGATCGCGTCGGCCTGATCCTGGAATTCCTTGATGTTGTTGCTGCCCGGATCGATCACGGTATCGAGCCGCTGCGGCGAACTCATCGGCACGCTCGACCAGTCGCGCATGCTGCGCGCGCGCGGAATGTGCGCGCCCATGCCGAAGCCCAGACTCGAATGATCGCCGGTGGCGAACACGCCGCCGCCAGCCTGCATGAACGCTTCGATCCTGGTGCGCTCCACGGCGAGCAGCGGCGTCGCGTTGACGCCGAACATCCAGATCTGATCGTAGTTGGCGGTCGTGACCGCGATCGCCGCGGTGTTGAAATTGAAGTTGCCGGGAATCGTCGCAAACGGATCGCCATTGCGATGCGCAGTGCTGATGGTGTGGCCGCTGGCCTGGATGACCGAAATGAATTCGGTGAGGCCGAAGTCGTCCGCCGGATTGAATCCGAGCCCTCCATCGGTCACCACCAGCACGCGCTGCGGGCAGGGATATTTGAAAACCACGTCGATGAAGCGATTCCTGTTGATGAAAATATCGCCTGGCATGTCACTCTCCTTGTCGGATCCGGCTGGACCTTCATCGCGCTGCAGGTAAAGGATGCGCGGCGTCGTGCCGGTGAACCTGCCCATGTGTCAACGCGTCGCTGTGCGCGCAACGGACAAGCGCGAAAAAGCGTGCCGCAATGACCGGATCCGGCGAAAAGATGCGTTCTGCGCCCGTCCCCCGTACATGGATCACCCGGCGAATGGCAACGCATCAACCCGATCCAACGCATGCCGCACTCCTGGCTTGCGTCGACACGCGGAATATGTGTAGATGCACGTTCATTCCGTGCAGCTACACATGATGACCGCCACTTCCGCAACGCCGAACCGCCGTGCGCGCGCCGCGACCGGCCCGCTTCCGCCACCGCCCGCTGCCGTCGTCGTCGCGCCGAGATGCACCTGTTTCCGGGTGCGCAAGCTGGCGCGGTTGATGAGCCAGCGCTTCGACCGCGCGCTGGCGCCGGCGGGAATCAATCTCAACCAGTATTCGATCCTGCGCCGCGCGGGCGCCGGCGACCGCACCATCGGCGAACTCGCGCGCGAACTCGGCATGGATCGCAGCACGCTGAGCCGCGATCTGCAGCCGCTGCTGGCCGCCGGTTGGGCTGCGCTGGCGCAGGGCGACGACGCGCGTCAACGTTTCGTGCGCGTGACCGCAGCCGGTCGCCGCACGGTGACGCGGGCGATGCCGCACTGGCAGCGCGCGCAGGACGCATTGGGCGACGGCATCGGCGCGGAGGCGCTGGCCGAACTGCATGCGCGACTGGAGGAGGCGATCGCGCATCTGCAGACCGGAGACGACGCATGAACACCGCAACCCCGCGCTACTGGCCGCTGGTGATCGCCGCCACCGCGACCCTGCTGGTGACGATGGGCATCCGCCAATCGCTGGGTCTGTTCGTGCGCCCGATCGGCGCCGACACCGGGCTGGGCATCGCCGAGATCAGTTTCGCGCTGGCCATCGGGCAATTCGTCTGGGGCGCGGTGCAGCCGGTGTTCGGCGCGCTCGCCGATCAACGCGGGCCGGGGCGCGTGCTGGTCGCTGGCGGACTGCTTCTCGTCGCCGGTACCGCGCTGACGCCGTGGCTCGCCGACTCGCCGATGGGGCTGATGATCGGTCTCGGCGTGCTGGCCGCAGCCGGCGCCGGCGCCGGCAGTTTTTCGATCCTGATCGGCGCCACCGCGCGCCATGTCCCGGCGGAAAAACGCTCGATGGCCGCGGGCGTGATCAACGCCGGCGGCTCGCTGGGGCAGTTCCTGTACGCGCCGTTCGTGCAGGCGGTGATCGCGGCCTTCGGCTGGGCCGCCGCGATGTGGGCGCTGGCGGTTTCGGCGCTGGCGACGCTGCCGCTGGCCTGGCCGCTGCGTCGTCGCGAACCTGCGCCGACTCCAGCGCAGGCCTCCGCCGACGGTTCCGGACTGCGCGCGCAGTTGGCGGTCGCACTGCGCGACCGCAGCTACTGGTGTCTGCATATCGGCTTTTTCACCTGCGGCCTCCACATCGCGTTCCTGGTGACGCATCTGCCCACGGAAATCGCGATGTGCGGCCTGTCCGACCGCGTGTCGGCGATCTCGCTCGCACTGATCGGGCTGTTCAACGTCGCCGGCAGTCTTGGCGCCGGATGGCTCGGCGGCCGCTATCGCATGAAACATCTGCTGGCGCTGATGTACGCGAGCCGCGCGGTGATGATCGCGATCTATCTCGTCTCGCCGCCGACGCCGATGGTGTTCTACGCCTTCGCCGCGGGGCTCGGTCTGACGTGGCTGGCGACGGTGCCGCCCACCGCGGGGCTGGTCGGCAAACTGTTCGGCCCGCGGTATCTCGGTACGCTGTTCGGACTGACGCTGCTGTCGCACCAGATCGGCGGTTTCGCCGGCGCCTGGTTCGGCGGTCTGGCGATGGAACGTTTCGGCGATTACATGTGGATGTGGTACGCCGACATCGCGCTGGCGCTGCTGGCGGCGGTGGCGAATCTGCCGATCCGCGAAGCACGTCTTCTGCGCGCGCCCGTCCCGGCGCGCTGAAGCGGATTGACTCTGAAGAGGGCGGGCTTCAGCCGGCCTGCACGCAGCGCGCGCAGATGCCGTGGACTTCCAGCGTCTGCGCCTGCGGCACGAAGCCGAGCGCGCGGGCTTTCTCGTCGAGTTGAGCGACGACGCGCTCGTCTTCCAGTTCGACCGCGCTGTGGCAGCGATCGCAGATCAGGAACGGCACCGAGTGCTGCGCGGTGTTGGGGTGATGACAGGCGACGAAGGCGTTGACCGATTCCAGCTTGTGAATGAAGCCGTTGGCCAGCAGGAAATCCAGCGCCCGGTACACGGTCGGCGGCGCCGCTGCGCCGGCGGCGTCTTCATCGAGCGCCTTGTCGGCGCGGATCTGATCGAGCAGGTCGTAGGCCTTGATCGGCTTGCCCTGCCGGGCGATGAGCGTCAGCACCCGGGCGCGGATGGGCGTCAGGCGCAGGCCGCGCTCGCGGCAGGCGCGCTCCACCGCGTCGACGAAGCTCGGCGCGTCGTGAACGTGGTGGTGCGGGTCGGTGCAGGGATGCGACATGTCTGGATGATGGCGTCAGGCGGGTCCGGACTCAAGGCACGCGTTCAGACTGAAAGGATCAACCCGCGATCTTCGCCAGCGCGGCGTCGATCCGCGCCACCGCCTCGCCCTGCCCGGCCAGATAGACGGTGTGCGAGATGTCCGGGCTGACCTGGGTGCCGGTGATCGCGACCCGCATCGGCTGCGCCACCTTGCCCATGCCGACGCCCAGCGCCTCAGCGGTGGCGTGCAACGCCACGCTCACGCTGTCCGCGGTCCAGGTATCGAGTGCCGCGAAACGGTCGCGAGCGTCGGTCAGCGCCGCCGCCGCATCCGGCTTGAGGTGTTTGGCGACTGCGGCTTCGTCGTATTCGGTCAGCGGGCAATACCAGACCGACGCGCGCTCAGCCATGTCCTTCAGCGTCTGCACGCGGTCGCGCAGCGCGATCACGACATCCGCCGGCGCCGGGCCGCGCGACAGCTCGTAACCTGCCTGCTGCAGATGCCATTCGAGATGTTTCGCGATCGCAGCCGGGTCGTCGCTCTTCAGGTATTGCTGATTGAGCCAACCCAGCTTGGCCATGTCGAGGCGCGAGGCTTTCGGATTCACGTCGTGCAGCTCGAACAGCGCGATCATTTCGTCGATCGAGAAGATTTCCTGATCGCCGTGCGACCAGCCCAGCCGCACCAGATAATTCAGCAGCGCATGCGGCAGATAGCCGCCGTCGCGATACTGCATCACATCGGCGGCGCCGGTGCGCTTGGACAACTTCGCGCCGTTCTCGTCGAGAATCATCGGCAGATGCGCGAAATTCGGCACCACCGTTCCCATGCCCATGCCGATGAGCGCGCGATAGATGTTGATCTGCCGCGGCGTGTTGTTGACGTGATCGTCGCCGCGCACCACGTCGGTGATGCCCATGTCGATATCGTCCACCACCACCGCGAAGTTGTAGGTCGGATAACCATCGGGACGGAAGATCACCAGATCGTCGAGTTCGGTGTTGGCGAACTCGATGGTGCCCTTCACCTTGTCGTCCCACGACACCGTGCCGTCGAGCGGATTCTTGAAGCGGATCACGCGATTGGGCACATCGCGGAAACCGGCGTTCTGTTCGCGATAGGCGCCGTTGTAGCGCGGCTTCTCTTTCGCGGCGAGCGCGGCCTCGCGGACCGCATCGAGCTCCTCGCGGGTTTCGTAGGCGTAATAGGCAACTCCGGCGGCGACCATCTGTTCGGCGACCTCGCGGTAGCGGTCGAGGCGCTGGGTCTGGAAGATCGGACCCTCGTCGTAGCCCAGACCCAGCCAGTCCATCGCCTCCAGGATCGCGTCGATCGCCGCCTGGGTGCTGCGCTCCCGGTCGGTGTCCTCGACCCGCAGCACGAACTGCCCGCCGGAATGGCGCGAGGCCAGCCAGCAGTACAGCGCGGTGCGGGCGCCGCCGATGTGCAGATAACCGGTCGGGCTGGGAGCGAAGCGGGTGCGGATGGTCATTCTGGTGGGGCCGGGTGCGTAAAGACGGACATTTTACCCCAGAGCGCGCAATGGCTCAGGCAAACGATCAACCGCGAGCACCTGCAACCCATTGGAGATCAACCACACTTTGTCATCCCGAACGCCCGCGCAGCGGGTGGAGGGATCTGCTGATGCTTCTTTTGCGATCAAGCAAAAAACAGATTCCTCACCCGATAGAGCCGGGATTCGGAATGACAGGGATTTATGATTTCCAGCACCCGACCGTCCTTTCAGGCCGCTTTCCACCACTACAATTCCCCCATGACCACCCTCTTCATCTCCGATCTCCACCTCGACCCCGAACGCCCGGAGGTCACCCGTCTGTTCGGCGAATTCATCGACGGCGAGGCCCACGGCGCAGACGCGCTGTACATCCTCGGCGACCTGTTCGAAGCCTGGGTCGGCGACGACGATCCGGCCGACATCGGCGCCTTCGTGGTCGCGAAACTCCGCGCGCTCAGCGACAGCGGCGTGCCGGTGTTCTTCCAGCACGGCAATCGCGATTTCCTGGTCGCACAGGATTTCGCGCGACGCGCCGGCGTGCAGCTATTGCCGGAAAACGCGGTCGTCATGCTCTACGGCAAACCCGTGCTGCTGATGCACGGCGACACGCTCTGCACCGGCGATCTCGCCTATCAAGCGTTCCGCGCACAGACTCGCAACCCGGCCTGGCGCGCGCAGTTCCTGTCGCAGCCGCTGGCCGCGCGCCTCGCCTTCGCTGCGCAGGCGCGCGCAGCGAGCCATCAGCGACAGCAGGCGATGAAACACGACGACCGCGCGCAGTTCGAGACCGTCACCGATGTCGCGCCCGATGCGGTGCGCGATACCTTCTCGCGTTACGGCATCGACACGATCATCCACGGTCACACCCATCGCCCGGCGATCCACGCGCTGGATGTCGACGGACGCGCCTGCGAACGCATCGTGCTCGGCGACTGGTACACGCAGGGTTCGGTGCTGCGGGTCGATGCGGGCGGCGCGCAGTTGCATGCCCTCGGGCTGCATGTGCCGGGATCGCCGCAAGCGCTTGCTGAACCCGTGCCCTGACATCAGCCAATCCGGAGCCCGCATGCGCCCCATCGCCCGTCTTTCCTGCCTGGTCATCGCCACGCTCGCCCTCGCCGCCTGCAGCGATCCGCCGAAACCCGCGGCGAGCAGCGACACGGCCGTTTCAGCCGACACGCCAACGACAGCCGCTTCCGAACCGCGGAGCGCCACGGCCGAACTCGACGGCAAAGACGCGACGCCGCAGCCAGAATCCACGCCGATCGACGTCGGCCGCGACGACCCTCGTCGCAAAGCATTGCTGGACGCGCTGCGTCCGTCGATCGAAACGGACCTCGGCCAAGCCTTGATCTTCGAAGTCGAAACCCTGCGCGAGAGCGGCGGTTCGGCGTTCGCAGCTGTCTATCCGCGCACGCCTGCAGGAGCACCCGTCGATTTCGCGAAGACCCGCCACGCGCAGCGGCTGGAGGACGGCGTGCTCGACGGCGATATCGTCTACGCGATCCTTCAACATCGCGACGGCCGCTGGCAGGTGCAGGAGTACGCCATCGGCCCGACCGATGTGGCCTGGGACGGTTGGGCACAGGATTACGGTGCGCCCGAGGTCATTTTCCTCACCGGTCAATGAGGGCAACGCATTCACGCAACCGTGGAATATGGCCGACGCTTCATCCCTGTGGGAGCGACGGAAGTCGCGACGAATTGCGGATAGACTTTCCGCAGCCCATCGCGACTTCCGTCGCTCCCACAAAAGTTCCTACAGCAACATCTAAAGCCGCGACATCGCGAGTTCATCCAGCCGCAGCCGCTTGTGCAGCAACGGCTCGCCGCGCACATCGCGCAGACTCAGATCGATGGCGCGTTCGCTCCAATCGATTTCGATCATTCCGAAATTCGCCTGACGGAACGATTGACCGTCCGAACGCAGCGCATTCGGCACCGGCGCGTGCCAGACCTCGGTCAAACCGCTGCTGGTCAGATCGTAGAGCGGATACGGCACGTGCTCGCCCTGCCGCGACAACTCACCGTAATGCGTATCGCCGCTGATCATGAACACGCCGCGCGCATCGGTGTCGCGGATCAGTCGGAACAGACGCTGCTGGTCGTTCGGATAATTCACCCACGCTTCCCAGCCGGGAAAGTCGGCGAGCACCTGCAGACTGGAACCGATCACGCGGACATCGGCCGGCTGCCGCAGTTGTTCCTCCAGCCATCGCCACTGGCGTTCGCCGAGCATCGTCGCCGCGGGATCGGCATTGCGCACGTACGGGCCTGGCACTTCGCGACCGGCCTTGCCCGCCCGCTCCGCCCACTGTTTGTAATCGTCGGCGCTGTCGAGAAACGGCGAGGTCGCGATCGGCGTGCGGTTATAGCGCAGATCGAGCAGGATGACCTGCACCCGCTGGCCTTCGGGGCCGAAGCTGTAACTGGTGTAGACACCATCGCGTTCGCGCCGCGGCGACTCGGCCGGCTCGCCCCAGAAATCCAGGAAGATGCGCCGGCTTTCCTCCTTCATCGGATACTCGCCGCCGGCATCATTCTCGCCGAAATCGTGATCGTCCCAGGTCGCGATCACTGGCACGTCGGCGCGCAAGCGGCGCACGCCGTCGATGGCCGCGAGCTTGGCGTACTTCGCCCGCAGCACGTCCATGTCGCGGGTGTCCCCGTAGATGTTGTCGCCGAGGAACACGAACAGTTCCGGCTTTGCCGCCAACACCGCATCCCAGATCGGCTGCGGCAGCGATTCCTTCGAACACGAACCGAACGCGATGCGGGTGATCGTCGTGCCCGTCAATGGCAGGCTTGCCGATGATGTGTTCTGCGGTGGCGCCGCGAACACGGGCAACACCGCCGACAGCAGGATCAGCGCCGCCGCACAGCGGGCGCGCAAGCCCCGGGTCGAAAGACCCGGGGCTTGCGGATTGCGCATCGTCATCAGTGGCATCACCATTAAAACCGCAGCTCGGCGGTGACGAACACCTGGCGCGGCGCACCGGCCATCAGCGTGTAGTTCAAGCCGTTCGGATCAGACACCACGAAACCGTTGGTGCCGAGGCTGGAGAAATATTCCTTGTCCAGCAGATTGGTCACGTCGAGCTTGAGCTTGAACGAATCGACGAAACCCAGCGACGTCCATTCGTAGGACGCACCGGCGTCGGCGATCCAGAAGCCCGGTACCGAGGAGTCGTTGAGATAGCTGATGTAGCGGCGGTCGGTGTACTTGGCGCCGAGCTGCAGCGACAGACCGTCCTTCGCCCACACGACTTCGCTGGCGAACATCTTCTTCGGCGAATCCACCACCTGCTTGCCGTCGGTGGCGATGACGTTCACGCCATCGAGATAATCGGACGCATACTCGGAATTATTCCACGACAAAGAGTTGTACCAGACCAGACCATCCATCGGCTTGAGCTGGAACACCGCTTCGGCGCCGCGGGTGCGCACGTCGCCGACATTGGCGAACGCCGCCGCGCAGCCGATGATGCCTGAGCATTGTGCGATCGCCAGCAGACGGTTCTCGAAATTCACGCTGTACACCGCCAGCGAAGCATCGAACTTCTCGCGACTGCTGCGCACGCCCAATTCGAAAGTGCGCGAGGTTTCCGGCTCCAGCGTGTCCTTGACCGCATCGAACGCGATCTGCGACGTCGAATGCGGGCCGTTCACACCGGTGCGGTACGCCGACATGTTTTCGGCATAGGAACCGAACACTTCCTCGGTGTCGTTGATCCGCCAGCGCGCGCCGAACTGCGGCTGGAAGTTGTCCTGCGCAACGAGGCGGCCGCCGGCGCGGGTGCCGATCAGACGCTTGCCGTCGACTTCGACGCGCGTGCCCTTGAAGCCGGCATCGATCGCCAGACGACCGTCGACGAACTCCATGTGGTCGAGCACGTAGAACTGGCGGGTATCGGTATCGAAACGCTGGCGGAACACGCGCGCGTCCGGATTGCGATAGAAGAAGATATCGTCCGGCGGCGTATCGAGGCGCAGATCGTAGAAGTTGCGCTGCACACCGTGCGCGTTCTTTTCCAACCATAGACCGGCCTGCAGGCGATGACCGCCGATCTGCCAGGTCAGGTTCGGCATCAGACCGGTGCGCTCGATGTCGTACTCGGTGGTGCGCAGACGGATCGGTACCGTCGGCGAGGCCGAGTACGGCGTGGCCCAATGACCTTGGCCTTCATTGCGGTGGTAGTAAGCGGTCGCGGCGAGACTGAGATCGGCGCTCGGCGACCAGTCGGCGGTGAACGACAACAGATCGTCGTCGCGGACGCCGCGAGCGGTGTAGTAGGCATCATCGAGGCTGTTGACACCGCCGGTGAAGATGCCGTTGGCGGCGTCGATCGCACGCTGCCAGTCGCCGGCATAGTTGTCCCAGTCGTAACCGAGGCGACGCGCGGATTCCAGCGAGAGATCGGCATAGTCGGTCTCGCGGCGGCGTGAGGTGGCAGCGTAACCGGTGAGCTTCAGGGTCTCGGTCGCGTACACGGCCTTGGCGTTGAACTGCGCGTTGCGCTGCGGGCCTTCGCCCTTCCACTTGTCGGCATCGTGCCAGGCGCCGCTGACGTACGCGGAAAAGCCGTTGTGCTCACCGCTGTCCATGCGCACGAACGTGCGCGTGGTCGACTCGCTGCCCAGCGTCTGCGCCACGCGCACGCCGAATTCGGCATTCGGATCGCCGCTGAAAAAACGCAGCGTGCCGCCGAGATTGCCGGTGGACGCAGTGTCGATCGCACCGCTGCCCTGCGAAAGTTCGGTGCCGTTGAGATTTTCGCTGATCACCGCACGACCGATATGCAGGCCATTGTGATTGCCGTAGCTCATGTCGCCGAGCGGAATGCCGTCGAGGGTGAAACCGAGCTGCTGCTGCGAGAAACCGCGGATGCTCAGCTTGGTCGACCACTCGTAATTGCCCCAGGGATCGGCGCTCTGAAAGTTCACGCCGGGCAGCTTCGCGACCGCTTTGAGCGGGCTGGCGCCTGCGGCTTCGCGGGCGAGATCGTCCTTGCCCAGCGCCTGCACCTGACGGGTCTGGCCGGTACCGACCACCGATATCGTGTCGAGCGCATCGGCATCCTCGCTGCCATCGGGCGCATCCTGCGCTTGGGTGATGCCGGCGTGCAGGCACAGCAGGATAGAGGCGGCGAGAATCGTCGTCTTGGTCATTCTGATTTTGTTCCGTGGGGAAAGCTCCGCCTCGATCTTGCGAATCACTCTGCGGCGGGCAGCGATACAGAGCCGCAGCATGATGTCGGCCGAATATGTATCGGAGGTTGCACGGAGATTGCCGATCGACGCGCGCGACGGCCGGCGCTTCTCTGAAATCGCATTTCGCACGCAAAAATCGCCGTGCAGCGCCGCTATTTCTATCGGCGAATCCGCTTCAAACGTCGGCCGCTTCCTGCAGCGCGAGCAGTTCTTCGTCGCTGAAACCCGCGGCGCTGCGCGCATCGAGATTGAAGGGGCCATGGAGCACGCCGCGGCCGTAATCCCGAAGCAGCTTGCGGAAAGTCGGTTCCGGAACGACGCCTTCGCGTTCGCAATACCAGCGAAACCAGTGCGAGCCAGCGGCAACGTGGCCGACTTCCTCGCGCAGGATCACTTCGAGGATATCGGCGGTGACATCATCGCGGTGCTGACGCAGTTTCACGATCATCGCTGGCGTCACGTCCAGCCCGCGCGCTTCGAGCACGCGCGGCACCAGCGCCATGCGTTCCAGCCCGCTGTGCGCGGTCTTCTCGGCCATTTCCCAGAGGCCGTTGTGGGCGTCGAAATCGCCGTAGTCGTGGCCGAAATCGGCCAGTCGCGCGCGCAGCATCGTGAAATGCCGCGCTTCGTCGTTGGCGACGCTCACCCAGTCCGCATAGAACTGCGGCGGCAGGCCGCGGAAGCGGTACACCGCATCCCAGGCCAGATCGATGGCATTGAACTCGATATGCGCGATCGAGTGGATGAACGCAGCGCGGCCTTCGTTGGTGCCGAAGCCGCGTTTCGGCAGTTCGCGCGAAGGCACGAGTTTCGGCCGTTCGGGACGGCCGGGCATGCGGATCGGCTCAGGCGGCGGCGCGCTGTCGTCGATGGCGAGTTCGCCGCGCGCGAAGGCTTCGGCGGTGGCGAAGGTCAGCGCGAGTTTGTCGTCGGGGGAAGCGGCGCGCAGACATGCGTAGGCAGCCGCAGACAAGCTCACGGACGACGGATCTTCGCGCGCCGGAACGCATCGGCGTCGTGGACACAATCCAACGGGCCGAAGCGGCCGGAGCCCTCGGGGTCACGCCAGTCCAAGTCGATCACTGGACAGCGACCGACGAACGCAGAGGGTTCGCCGGGGTCGACCGAAAGGTCCCAGTCGTATTCGAGTTTCCAGTAGCGCCGGTCCGCATCGACAGCCACTACGTCGCACCAGAACGCATCAGTCCCCATCATGCCGATGCCGAAACGTACCGGTTTGCCGCGCGCAATCGCCTTGCGCGCGCAGGCGACGACACGTCGCCGCGCGAATGGCTTGCCTTGCTCCGCAATACCGCAATCCACTGCGTCGGGACCCGCTAGTGGCAGGCCGAGTTCGGAAACGATGCAGTGGGATTCGCTAGCGCGGGCCGCAGGCAGCGCGACCGCCGACGCGGCCGCCAGCGTGGCAGCGAACGCAAGCGGGTTCAACTCGCCAGCCGCCGTTTCTTCTTGGCCTCATCCGAGCGCAACTGCTGGATACGTTCGAAATAACCAGGTTCGATGCCGGTGACGTATTCGCCGTTGAAGCACGAACTGTCGAACTTGCGACCCGGGAACTTCGGGCCGGCGACGGCGGCTTCCAGATCGGTGAGATCCTGATAGATCAGCCAATCGCAGCCCAACAGTTCCTGCACTTCCTGCTCGGTGCGGCCATGCGCGACCAGTTCTTCCGGCGACGGCATGTCGATGCCGTAGACGTTCGGGAAGCGCACCGGCGGCGCGGCGGAGGCGAGATAGACTTTTTTCGCGCCGGCGTCGCGCGCCATCTGCACGATCTGCTGCGAGGTGGTGCCGCGGACGATGGAGTCGTCGACCAGCAGCACGACTCTGTTCTTGAATTCCAGCGGAATCGGATTGAGCTTGCGGCGCACGGATTTCACGCGCTCGCCCTGCCCCGGCATGATGAAGGTGCGGCCGACATAGCGGTTCTTGATGAAGCCTTCGCGATACTTCACGCCGAGCGTGTTGGCGATTTCCAGCGCAGCGTCGCGCGAGGTGTCGGGAATCGGAATCACCACGTCGATGTCGTGACCGGGACGCAGGCGCAGGATTTTCTCGCCGAGGGTCACGCCCATGCGCATGCGCGCCTTGTGTACCGAGATCTCGTCCATCATCGAGTCGGGGCGCGCGAAATACACGAATTCGAAGATGCATGGACGCAGTTCGCCGTCGGCACACTGGTGCGAATACAGTTCGCCGCGCGGCGTGATCACCACCGCTTCGCCGGGCGCGATGTCGCGGATACGCTCGAAACCGAGGACATCCAGCGCCACCGATTCGGAGGCGACCGCGTATTCGGTGCCGGCATCGGAATCGCGGCGGCCCAGCACCAGCGGACGGATACCGTTGGGATCGCGGAACGCGACCAGCCCCAGGCCCAGCACCACCGCGAGCACCGCATAGCCGCCCTTGGCGCGACGGGTCACGCCTTCCACCGCGCGGAACGCAGCGTCGGGGGTGAGCACGCGCTGCATGTCCAACTCGTGCGCGAACACGTTGAGCAGCACTTCGGAATCGGATTCGGTGTTGACGTTGCGGCGATCCTGCTCGAAGACTTCGCGGCGCAGCGTGTCGGTGTTGATCAGGTTGCCGTTGTGCGCGAGCGCGATGCCGAACGGCGAATTGACGTAGAACGGCTGCGCTTCGTCGCTGCCTTCGCTGCCTGCGGTGGGATAGCGGCAATGACCGATACCCACGCGACCGTGCAGCAGCACCATGTCGCTGGGCTTGAACGCATCGCGCACCAGACCGTTGCCCTTGATGACGCGCAGCGCGGTGCCGTTGGCGGTGGCGATGCCGGCAGCGTCCTGGCCGCGATGCTGGAGCACGGTCAGCCCGTCGTAGAGAGCTGCCGCGACGTCGGACGTACCGACGATGCCGAGAATGCCGCACATGATGATGACTCCGGAACGCGAACGAACAGTTGGAACTATCGATGGGAGCAAACGGTTCGAACCGATGGTTCGAACCGGGTGATCGGAAACTTACGGATGCGGACGGACGATGCCGTCCACGCCGGTCTTGGCCTGGATCTGCGACTTCAACTGGTCGGCCGCGGCGCGGTCGATCACCGGACCGGCGCGCACGCGGGTGAGCTTGCCCTTGTCGGTGTTCACCGTCTCGGTGAACGCGCTGAATCCAGCGGCGCGCAGGCGTTCGCGCAGAGCGCCGGCTTCGGCCGCATCACTGAATGCGCCGACCTGCACCGCGAACCCGACCTTGGCGGTGGCGGACAGTGCGACGACGGGCTTCGGCGCCGGCGGTTTCGGCGCAGCCGGCTTGGGCTCGGCGGGCTTCGCGGCGATGGGCTTGGGCTCAGCAGGTTTCGGATCGGCCGGCTTGGTTTCGACCGGTTTCGGTGCGGCTGGTTTTGGTAGGGCTGGTATCGGCGGCTCCACCGCGGCGGCGGCCGGTGCCGGCACCGCGGCGGCTGCCGGTTCGGCGTCCAGCGCAACCACTTTCACCGGGACATCGCTGCGGACTTCCAACGCCTTCAAACGCACGGACTCGGCCTCGGCGCGGGTGGCATACGGGCCGATGCGCACCCGGAACGCCGGCTTACCGTTCACCGTCGCCGGTTCGCTGTAGGCCGGAAGCTGCGCCTCCTTGGCCCGCGCGACCACGTTGTCGGCGCCCCTCTGGGTGGCGTAGGCGCCGAAATGCACGGCGTAATCGCCGCCGGCCACGCTGGGCGGCAAAGCGGACGCGGCGGGGTCGGTCGGATCGGAAGAAGCGACCGGCGCGTTCGGATCGGTCTGGGCAAGGTCAGTTTGGACAGGAGCGGTCGCAGCGGTGCCCTGTGTGGTCGCGGCGCGGTCGATCGGGGTCGAATCCATGCCGACGGCGCCGCCCTTGGGCACGTCGCCCGGCATCACCAGCGGCAGTTCCCGGGTTTCGAGTTCGCCGTCGGGGCCGTTGGGCATTTTGAGCGAAACGTCGGTGACGCCGCTGTCGGGGGCGGGTCCCTTGACCAGCATCGGCAGGAAAATCACCGCCAGGGCAACGAGTACGGCGGCGCCGATGAGGCGCTGCTTCAGTCCAGTGTCCATCGGCATCCGGAGAAAGAGAGAGCGGGCGAATTATACGCCGCCCTCGGCCCCGCCCGACCGGGCAGCGATACGCAGATCGTTCAGGCCGCGGCCAATGCGTCCAAGGCGGCAGCGGCGGTATGGAACGAACCGAACACCAGGATCCGCGCCCCAGGCGAGGCCTCGCGGCGCGCCGCGGCCAGGGCTTCGGTGACGCTCGTCGCACGATGACCTGCCGACGCAGCGGTGCCCGCGAGCCGTTCGGCGAACGCATCGACGGTGAGCCCGCGCGGCCCCGCGTCGTCAAGCCCGGCCAGCCACCAGCGGTCGATCCGGCCCGCCAGCGCCGCGACGACACCCGCCATGTCCTTGTCGCCCAGCGCCGCGAAGACCGCATGCGTGGGACCGGCGACCGGCGTTGCTTCCAGCCACGCGGCCAGCGCGCGCGCGGCCTGCGGGTTGTGGCCGACATCGACCACGATCTCGACGCCATCGCGCTCGAAGCGCTGCAATCGCGCCGCGACCCGGGCCTCGCGCACGCCGTCGATGAACGCGGCTTCCGGCAGCTCTTCCGGCAGAGCGCGCAGCGCGGCGATGGCCACGGCGGCATTGCGCAACTGCACCGGCGCGGCCAACTGCGGCATCGGTAGTTCCAATTCGCAGCCGATTTCGCGCCAGCGCCAATGTTCGCCGTCGTCTTCGTTGCGCTCGAAAAAGAAGTCGCAGCCGATCCGCACCGCCGACGCACCGATGGCGTAGGCGTGGCCGAGCACGCTCGACGGCGGATCGTCGTCGCCCAGCACCAGCGGCTTCCAGGCGCGGGCGATGCCAGCCTTTTCCGCACCGATGGCCTCGATGTCGTTGCCGAGCCAGTCCTGATGATCGAGGTCGACAGTGGTGACCACCGCAACATCGGGGTCGACGATGTTCACCGCATCCAGACGGCCGCCGAGCCCGACTTCCAGAATCGCGAGGTCCAGATCGCTGCGCGCGAACAGCCACAGCGCGGCGAGGCTGCCGTATTCGAAATAAGTGAGTTGGGTGTCTTCGCACGCGGCTTCGACCGCCTCGAACGCCTCGACCAGCGATGCATCGTCGGCGTCGTCGCCATCGATGCGCACGCGCTCGTTGTAGCGCAGCAGATGCGGCGAGGTGTAGGCGCCGACGCGCCAGCCCGCGGCGCGGGCGATGGCTTCGACGAACGCGACGGTCGAACCTTTGCCGTTGGTGCCACCGATGGTGATGACGCGACGCGCGGGCTTCGCCAGCGCCATGCGCTCGGCCACGGCGCGCACGCGCTCCAGGCCCATTGCAATCGTTTTCGGGTGTTGGGACTGGATGTAGTCCAGCCAATCGGAGAGAGTGCGCTGCGTCATGCCGCTATTATCGCCGTGCCCCGCCTTCCCGGCCATCGCGAGCGTCCGCATGACGACGACATCACCCCCCATCCTCGGCTCGATGCGCTTCGGCGACTGGGGCGCGCGCCTGTCGCCCGCGGCGGTGGCCGATCTGCTGGAAGCCGCGCTCGATCTCGGCATCGATACGCTCGATCTGGCCGATATCTACGGCGGCCACACCACCAACGCGCTGGTCGGCGCCGCGTTCGCGTTGCGGCCCGGATTGCGCGAACGATTCAGGCTGATCGCCAAGATCGGCATCGTGATGGCCGCCAGTCCCGGCAACGCACGCGGCGTGGCGTACTACGATCTGTCGGTCGAACATCTGCGCGACGCGCTGCACGACACCCTGTCCGCACTCGGCACCGATCATGTCGAGACGTTGACGCTGCACCGCTTCGACCCGCGCATCGATCCGGCCGCGGTCGCGGACTGGGTGCGCGACGCGCAGCGCGAAGGCCGCGTCGGCGATTTCGGCGTCTCGAATTTCGACGCGCATGCCATCGCGCTGTTCGACGGCCATCTGCCCGTCGTCGCGAACCAGATCGAATTGTCGCTCGCCAACAGCGGCGTCATCGAGGACGGCACCCTCAATGCGAGCCGCGCGCGCGGCGTCGAAATCCAGGCGTGGTCGCCGCTCGGCGGCGGCGATCTGCTGAACCTCCACTCGCCGGTCGGCGGCCGAGTGCATGAGCGACTGCCGTCGATGGCCAACGAATTCGGCATGGATCCGGCATCGCTGCTGCTGCGCTGGGTGGCATCGGTGCCCGATACGCGCGTCGTACTCGGCAGCACGAAGATCGAACGCCTCCGCGACGCCGTGCAGGCCTGCGCCGAACCGCTGCCGCGCGATGCGTGGTATGCGCTGTGGGAAGCGGCGCGGGGGAAAGCGGTACCGTAACGCTCCCGCGCAATCCGCTTTGCATAGGGTGCGCCTGTGGCGCACCGGTCTTTCCGCAAGGATCGCAAACAACGGTGCGCCACAGGCGCACCCTATGCAGGTCTACAAGGATGGCTTTACAACGCCCGATGCACCGCTTCGCCGAACAGCGCGGTGTGATGCGCGCAATCGTTGAGGCGGACGATCTCCAGTGCTTCGACGCGCGGGCCCTGGAGCAGATTCAATGTCGTCGGCGCCTGGCGGAACGTCCACAGTTTCGCGAACGGAATGCCGAGCAGATGACACAGCAGCACGCGGTTGACGGCATCGTGCGCGACCACCAGCAGCGTGTCGTCGTCGCCGAGACCTTCGGCGGCGCGCGCGAACGCGGGCCACGCGCGATCGAACACCATCTGCAGCGATTCGCCGCCGGTGCCGGGCATCAGCACGGTGTGCGGAGCATCGCGCCACGCCTGCAGGCGTTCGCCGTCGCGGTCGCGGATCTCGCTGGCCAGCAGGCCTTCCCACGTGCCGTGGGCGATTTCCATCAGCCCCGGATCGGTAACGAGCTGCGCCTTGCGCGCATCGCCAAGCGCGAATTCGGCGGTGGTTTTCGCGCGCACCAGCGGCGATGCGACGGCGCGATCGATGCGTACGTCGGCGAGCCGCGCACCGAGTGCGCGCGCCTGCGCTTCGCCCACGGGCGATAGCGGGATGTCTTCCTGGCCCTGATAGCGGCCTTCGGCGTTCCACGGCGTTTCGCCATGGCGTGCGAGGAGGATTTTCATGATTTGTCCGCGATGTTGAATGGAAAGTCGTAGGTGCCGACGTAGTGAGAGCGTGTGCATTGCCCCTCCCCTTGCTCGCGCAGCGAGCGGGGGGAGGCTGGGAGGGGGGCGCTCGGGATTTTTGCGACCGTTGCCCCCACCCCAACCCTCCCGCGCTCTGCAAGAGAGGGAGACAAACAGACCGACATCACACCTGCTGGATCGACAGCACGCCCGGCACCGCTTTGAGGATCGCAATCTGCGCATCGTCCAACGGTTTGTCGACCGTGATCGCGGCGCGGGCCTGACCGTCGCCGGCGGCGCCGAGCGCGAAGTTGACGATGTTCACGCCTGCCGCGCCGAGCTGCGAACCGACCTGACCGATCATGCCGGGGCGGTCTTCGTTGCGCATCAGCAACACATGCGCGAGCGGATCGAATTCGATTTCGACGCCATCCAGACGCACCACGCGCGGGCCGCGGTGCAGCGTGGCTTCGATCTCGCGGGTGCGGCTTCCACCAACGCCGTTGTCGCCGACCACGCGCACGCGCAGCAGACGGTCGAAACCATCGCCATCGCCACCGACGGTTTCGGCGACGGTCAATCCGCGCGCGGCGGCTTCCTGCAGCGCATTCACCGGCGTGACCCGACCGGACGACGTACCCAGCAGCGCGGCGACCAGCAGCCGCGTCAGCGGGCGGGTATCGAGCGCATCGGTGCGGCCCGCATAGGTGATTTCCAGGCGCGTCGGCGCCTGCACCAGACGCACGGCGAGACGACCGAGCGCCGACATCAGCGGCATCCACGGCCCGACTTCGCGTGCCGCTTCGGCGGTGAGCGGCGGCAGATTGACGCAGCCGGCGACCGCGCCGGTGGCGGTGAAATCGATGATCTGCTTGGCGAGGATGGTGCTGACCGCCTGCTGCGCTTCGCTGGTGGAGGCGCCGAGGTGCGGAGTAAGAATGAGTTTCGCATGCGCGCGCAGCGGCGAATCGGCCTGCAGCGGTTCGGTGGTGAAGGTGTCGAGCGCGGCGCCGGCGAGATGACCTTCGTCGAGCAGACGCAGCAGCGCATCCTCATCGATCAGACCGCCGCGCGCGGCGTTGACCAGATACGCGCCTTTCTTCATCGCGCGCATCTGCGCTTCGCCGATGAGGTTGGTGGTGTCCTTGGTGCGCGGGATATGCAGGGTGATGATGTCGGCCCAGGCCAGCAGTTCGTCCAGCGTTTTCAGCGAGACGCTACCCTTGGCGGCGGCCGAGGCCGGCAGGAACGGGTCGAACGCGGCCACGTCCATGCCGATGCCCTGCGCCTTGCGCGCGACGGTGCTGCCGATGCGGCCGAGACCGATCACGCCCAGGCGCTTGCCTTCGAGTTCGAAACCGGTGAGACCGGCCTTCGGCCACAGCCCGGCTTTCATGCCGGCATCGGCCTTCGGTACGTGACGGGCCAGCGAAAACAGCAGCGAAATCGCGTGTTCGGCGGCGGCGAGCGTGTTGCCGTCGGGCGCGTTCATCACCGCGATGCCCTTGGCGGTGGCAGCATCGACATCGATGGTATCGACGCCGGCACCGGCGCGGCCGATCACCTTCAGCTGCTTCGCGCCTTCGATGGCCTCGGCGGTGATGAGCGTGGACGAACGCACGAGCACGGCATCGACGCCTTGCAACGCGACGGCGAGTTTGGCGGGGTCTTTGATCGGATCGGAGATTTCGACGGACCAACCGGCATCGCGAAACATCGCCAGGCCGTCTTCGTGGATTCCATCGCATGCCAGCACTTTCATCGTCAGCTCCTGAGTGGGGAAGGTATCCCGCGGAGCCCTGCTAGCCGGCACAACGCATCACGATGAAGCTGAATGAGGGGAAGGCCGCCGGATCGATCTACTCATCGACCCGAATCAGGCATCGATACGGAGATCGAGCGTGAAGAGGGGCTATCCACTTGCGGTCGGGAGACGGGGCCGGCTGGCATGGGAATCCGCGACAAGCATCCAGCCTAGCAGACGATTCCGCCGCTGCAAAGACCGGCGGCGGCAGCGCGGTCGTGGCATCCTGCGGCAATCGAAGCAAGGACTGGATCCCGACATGCCCAAGATCAAAGGCGAGTTCGAGCTCAAGCGCGGCATGGAGCCGGCCTGCGACCTCGGCGGCGGACTGGAAGCCATGCATGCGCGTTTCGACAAGGCATTCCACGGCGCGCTGGAGGCCGTCAGCGTGGTCCACATGCTGGCGGTGATGACGCCGACCCCGGGTTCCGGCGCGTATGTCGCGGTGGAGCGCATCGCCGGCACGCTCGACGGCCATGCCGGCAGCTTCTGCATGCAGCACAGCGGCACGCTGGATCGCGGCGTGCCGACGCTGACCATCACCGTGATTCCCGACTCCGGCACAGATGACCTCACCGGGCTGCGCGGCACGCTCGCGATCGACATCGTGGACGACAAACACTTTTACGTCTTCGACTATTCGCTGCCCGGGTGAGTCGTCGAATCCGATCGTCGTGCGGGATGCCGGCGATGCGCGCGGTCGCGAACATGAACCGCAGGATGTGCCGAGTTTGCCGATTCGCACGATTCGATGCGCAACCGGCGTCCATCGTCACAAAAACCACGCTTTGTTGACACCGGCGTCCCAGACGGCGAGACCGCGAGGCGTTAGCGTCGTCGCGTCGGCAATGACGCCGGCATCGTTCGCACAAGGAGTCTCACATGCGCAAGACAGCTCTCGCTCTGGGCCTGTTCGCGGCCGCGGTGGCCGGCATCGCGTTCGCCGCCGTCGGACCCACCGGTCCCGGCCAGTTCTATTACTACTTCGACAGCGCCGGCAACGTGGTCGGCTATCAGGCCATCGACTGCCAGGGCAACCGCAGCTCCTGGGGCAAGTTCACCCGCAATTACGCCGATGGCGTATTCATCTGCGACCCGGATCCGTTCTGAGCCGCGATCGCCACGGACTGGCGTCGCTCGATTGATATCGCTCGACTGATGTCCGCCCATCCGCGTCGCGCGGCTTTGATCGCATCAGCTTTCATTGCACGCGCTTCCATCGCGAGCACACATCACCGGCGCGCGACGCGATAGACCCTTAAAATCAAGGAGTTTTCAATGCGCAGATTGATCGTACTCGGCCTCGGCGCCGCCCTGTTCGCCACCACCGCCCTCGCCCGTCCGCCGGGCCCGGACGAGATCGGCGAGTTCTACGTCTACTTCAACGCGAGCGGCCAGGTCGTGGGCCAGGCCTCGATGGATTGCGAAGGCGTGCTGCACGAAACCGGCGTCCGCACCAGCCGCTACAGCGCCGGCTATGCGTTCTGCAATCCCGACTGAAGCCTCGCCACGCGCAGCGCAGTCGCGAAAACGAAAACGGCGGCCTTGGCCGCCGTTTTCCTGTTGCAGGTTTCAATGGTCGCTTGTTCGACGATCGCTTCGTTCAACGACCGCTTCGGCGGCGATCACTTCGCCGCCGGCACGCCCAGTTCCTTCAGCAACTGCGGCGCCGGGAACACTTCCTGCATGATCCAGCGCATGTAGCGTTGGTCGACCGAAATCATGCGCGTGACCGCGGGATCGAACACCCAGTTGGAACTGACCGATTCCCAGTTGCCGTCGAACGCCAGGCCGACCAACTTGCCCTGCGCATCCAGCACCGGCGAGCCGGAATTGCCGCCAGTGATGTCGAGGTCGGAGAGGAAGTTCACCGGCACCGTGCCAAGTTTCTTGTCGGCCAGGCCGCCGTAACGCTTGGCGCGGATCGCGTCGAGCTGCGCCTGCGGCGCATCGAAGGGTTCCTGTCCGGTCGCCTTCGCCGCCACTTCTTCCAACAGCGTGAACGGTGCCTGGCGGCTGCCGTCGCGCTTGGCGTAACCGGTGACGTTGCCGAAGGTGATGCGCAACGAACCGTTGGCGTCGGGATACACGCCCTCGCCCTTGCTCTTCTTGTAGTCGGCCACCGCCTGCAGAAACACCGGACGCGCGGCCATGCTGTCGCCGGCGCGCGCTTTACGCGCTTCTTCCAGCCGCAGCAGGGTCGGCATCATCGCGACCGCATAGCGGATCGCCGGATCCTTGCTGGTTTCGAAGGCTTTGCGGTCTGCCTTCATCCAGCGCAAACGCTCGTCGGTGTTGCCGAGTTTGGTCGCGGCCAGCGATTTCAACGCAGCGGCGATCGCCTTGTCGTCGCTGCCCTTCAGCCAGGCGTCCAGCGCCGGGAGACGCTGATCCTTGGGCAGGCGCACATACTGGCTCAACCAGTAACGCGTCAGCTCGCGGTCCATGGTCGGGTGATAACGGCGTTCCATCTGGCGCAGTGCGCCTTCGATCCCGGCAAGGTCGCGCTGCTGGTAATCGGACTCGCGATCGGCATCGGCCTTCTCGCGTTCGATCGACAGGCGATACAGCGTCACCGCAGTATTGAGCACGCCGTTGCTGCCCAGACGGCCCATCACCAAGTCGCGTTCGCGCGTCGCCTGCACCTGGGCATTGAGCGAAGTCAGCGTCGTGTGCGCCTCCAGCGCCGCAGTGCCGGCCTTGCCGCGTTTACGCAGCCAAGCCAGGACCGCCTGTTCCTGTTTCTGCTTGATGCCCGAAGCGCCCATGCGCTCGAAACCTTCGAGCTGGCCGTCGTAGTTCTTCAGCACGTTTTCCCAACTGCGCACGATGCTGGCGTACTTCACCGCGATGTCCGGCGTCTTCTTGCCTTCGGCATCGACCAGCGCGACCGTCGCCTTGTTGTGACGACTGACGGTGGGATAGGTCCAGTCGGCAGTGTTGGTGAATTCTTCGGCCAACGCATAGCGATTGGTGCTGCCTGGATAACCGGCGACCATCACGAAATCGCCCGCCGCCAGCGGCTTGTCGGCCATCTTCAGCCATTGTTTCGGCTTGAACGGCACGTTGTCCGGCGAATAGGCGGCCGGGCGGCCGTCGCGACCGACATAGGCGCGGTAGAACGCGAAGTCGGCGGTGTGGCGCGGCCACATCCAGTTGTCGACCTCGCCACCGTAGTTGCCGACGCTTTGCGGCGGCGCGTAGACCAGGCGCACGTCCTTGATCTCGAGATTGCGGAACAGGCGATAGGTGCCGCCGCCGAAGAAACTGTACAGCTGGCAGCGATAGCCGGCGGTGGCTTCGCAGTCCGCGATCAGACGCTTTTCGATCGTATCGCGGGCCTTGGTGCGGGACAGCGCATCGGGCGCGGCGGCGATCGCGGCGCGCACCTGGCTGGTCACGTCGTCGATGCGGTCCAGCACGTAGACCCGCGCATTCGGACCGGCGCTCAGCTCTTCGGCTGGCGTGGCGGCGTTGAAGCCATCCTTGATCAGGTTTTTCTGCGGCGTCGAATTGAGCTGGATGGCGCCGTAGGCGCAGTGATGGTTGGTGGTGACCAACCCCTGCGGCGAAACGAAGCTGGCGGTGCAGCCGCCGAGCGAAACGACGGCACCCAGCGGGTCGCCGGTGAGCTCGCTGAGCTGCTTGGGCGTGAGCTTGAGGCCAGCGGTCTTCAGCGGGCCGGAAATCTCGGGCAACTGCTGGGGCACCCACATGCCTTCGACGGCCCGGGCGGCGGGAGACATCGCACCGGCGACAAGGGCGAGGGCCGCGGCGGCGGCGAACACGGCTGGGGAGGTTCCGTGGCGGAACATGAGCTTGTCGTACGGCATGTTGTCGGACAGCATGGGTTTCTCGTGCAGCGAACAAAGAGGATGAGTGTATCGGCTGGCTCGGACCCGTCGCCATGTCCAATGGTCATGTTCCCGCGACCGCCATCGCAGTGCTGGTGCGCCTGCGATCCATACGCGGCAGCATGGTCCCCGGACGCGCCGCCATGAACCCGTCGCCATGAACCGGGCCTCGTGAGCCGCAGCGTATAATTCGCGCCCCAACTCCGAACGATGGGCGAGCGATGGCCGCGACGATGATGAAAGCGCTGGTGAAGCGCGAAGCCGCCAAAGGCATCTGGATGCAAGAGGTGCCGGTGCCCTCCCCAGGCGCCAACGAAGTGCTGATCAAGCTGGAGAAGACCGCGATCTGCGGCACCGACCTGCATATTTATCTGTGGGACGAATGGAGCCAGCGCACGATCAAGCCCGGCCTGGTGATCGGTCACGAATTCGTCGGCCGCATCACCGAACTCGGCCCGGGCGTCACCGGCTACCGCATCGGCCAGCGGGTATCGGCGGAAGGCCACATCGTCTGCGGCCACTGCCGCAACTGCCGCGCCGGCAAACCGCATCTGTGCCCGAACACCGTCGGCATCGGCGTGAACCGCGACGGTGCGTTCGCCGAATACCTGACCATGCCGGCCAGCAATCTGTGGCCGATCCCGGACCAGATCCCAAGCGAGCTGGCTGCGTTCTTCGACCCCTACGGCAACGCCGCGCACTGCGCGCTGGAGTTCGATGTGGTCGGCGAGGATGTGCTGATCACCGGCGCCGGCCCGATCGGGGTGATGGCCGCGGGCATCTGCAAGCACATCGGCGCGCGCAACGTGGTGGTCACCGACATCAACGACTACCGCCTGAAGCTGGCCGCCGACATGGGCGCTACCCGGGTGGTGAACGTCAGCAAGACCTCGCTGAAAGAGGTGATGGCCGACCTGCACATGGAAGGCTTCGACGTGGCGCTGGAGATGAGCGGCAACCCGCGCGCCTTCAACGACATGCTCGACTGCATGTACCACGGCGGCAAGATCGCCCTGCTCGGCATCCTGCCCAACGGCGCCGGCGTGGACTGGGACAAGATCATCTTCAAGGGTCTGACCATCCACGGCATCTACGGCCGCAAGATGTACGAGACCTGGTACAAGATGACGCAACTGGTGTTGTCGGGTTTCCCGCTGGGCAAGGTGCTGAGCCACCAGTTGCCCATCGACGAATTCCAGAAAGGCTTCGAGCTGATGGAATCCGGAAAATCCGGCAAGGTCGTCCTGAGCTGGAATTGACGGCGGCGGCTTGCCGCACCGACAGCCGCATCCGGCGGCCGCTGAAAAAACGAAGGGCGCCGATGGCGCCCTTCGTCGTTCACTGTCGAACGATCGCTCAGCCGCCGATCGCGAACGTCAGCACGAACTTGTCTTCGGCATTGTCCTTGCCGAACAGGTTTTCGCCGCTGTTGTCGGTACCGATGTAACCCAGACCGATATTGACCGGACCGAAATCGCGGTTCACGCCGATCGAATAGTCGACGTAACCGTCTTCGCTCGACAGATCCTCGTCCACCGTGGTGTAGCCCAGGCCGGCGGTGAGGTTGATGTCCTTGCCGACGTCCCAGCTGCCGCCGATCGCGCCGTAGAAGCTGTCGGTTTCGCTGGCCAGGAAATCGTTGGTGTAGCCGAGGGTGACCGAATAGTTCTCGGCGAAGGTCGCCTTGCCGATCAGCTCGTTGTAGGCGTAATCCACGCCGTCCGGCTCGCCGACATAGTTGTAGCGGACCAGTTGCACGTCGAGGTTGACGGTGTCGCTCACGTCGCCGTTCCAGCCGACGAAGGTGTCGACTTCGGCATCGGTGTCTTCGCCGAAGTCCACGTTCGACGCCCAGGCGCCGATATAAAGGCCGTTCGACCAGCTGTAACCGGCACCGGCCTGGATCGCCGGGTGGTCGTCGGTCTGGGAAATACCGCGGAACATGTATTCGGATGTGGCCGCAGCATTCCAGTTGAAGCCGGAGTCGTCTTCTTCCTGGGCTTGCGCCGCCAGCGGCATCAGCGCCAGCAATGCCAGAGAAATCAGCTGTTTACGCACAAGAACCTCCTCGATTTTTGATGGGACATGCAGTGATCGAACATGTCTTGATTGAGCATGCGGTGATTCGGCATGCGTGTGATGGGACTTTGGGGGGGGGAGAGTCGACGCGGTTTTGGGCCGGGCCAAAACGAGATTAACTCAACTTTAACCCCCGGGGCGAGTCATTAAACCGTAAACATTCAGGTAATCCCCTGCAATACAGGTCCGATGACGCCCTCGACCACGCACCGCCCGGGCCGGGGATGCCAGCGGCATAGCCCGGATCGGGCTGCGCGTACACTAGGCGCCCGTTTCGGCCTCTCGACTGCCCGCCATGTCCGCATCGCCTTCGAACACCGCATCTTCGAGCACCGCCCCGCCGACCCAGCGCTACGTCGAGGAACTGGAAGCCATCCGCACCCAGGGTCTGTTCAAGGCCGAGCGCGTCATCACCAGTCCGCAATCGGCCGAAATTCGCCTCGCCGACGGCCGCACGGTGCTGAATTTCTGCGCCAACAACTACCTGGGCCTGGCCGACCACCCCAGCATCATCGCCGCCGCCAAGGCCGCCCTGGATACGCACGGCTTCGGCATGGCCAGCGTCCGCTTCATCTGCGGCACCCAGGATCTGCACAAACAGCTCGAAGCGAAGATCGCGGAATTCTTCGGTACCGAAGACACCATTCTTTACGCCGCGTGCTTCGACGCCAACGGCGGCCTGTTCGAGCCGCTGCTCGACGAAAACGACGCGGTGATCTCCGACGCGCTCAACCACGCTTCGATCATCGACGGCGTGCGTCTGTGCAAGGCCAAGCGCTTCCGCTACGCGAACAGCGACATGGCCGATCTGGAAGCGCAGCTGCAGGCCGCCGACGCCGCCGGCTGCAGAACCAAACTCATCACCACCGACGGCGTGTTCTCGATGGACGGCTTCATCGCGCCGCTGGACGAAATCACCGCGTTGGCGAAGAAATACGGCGCCCTCGTCCACATCGACGAATGCCACGCCACCGGTTTCCTCGGCGCCACCGGCCGCGGTTCGGCCGAAGTGAAGGGCGTACTCGATCGCATCGACATCATCACCGGCACGCTCGGCAAGGCGATGGGCGGCGCGCTCGGCGGTTTCACCACCGCGAAGAAGGAAGTGATCGAAATGCTGCGCCAGCGTTCGCGGCCGTACCTGTTCTCCAATTCGCTGCCGCCGCATGTGGTGGCAGCGGGCATCGAAGCCTTCGACATGCTCGCCTCCGCCGGCGACCTGCGCGAGCGCCTCGCCGACAACACCCGCTATTTCCGCGAAAAAATGACCGCCGCCGGCTTCGACATCAAGCCCGGCGTGCATCCGATCTGCCCGGTGATGCTGTACGACGCACCGCTGGCGCAGCGTTTCGCCGAACGGCTGCTGGAAGAAGGCATCTACGCGATCGGCTTCTTTTTCCCGGTGGTGGCGAAGGGCCAAGCGCGCATCCGCACGCAGATGAGCGCCGCGCATACCCGCGCGCATCTCGACCATGCGATCGATGCCTTCACCCGGATCGGCCGCGAATTGGGCGTGATCAAAGCCTGACGTGCGTCCCGCGCTGCGCCGACTGTTCCTGATCGCGCTGCGCAGCGATATCGAGGCACAGTTGGATGACGGCGCATGGGACACCCGCTGCCTGCACTGCCGTCGTCGCCTGCGCGTGCGCGCCGACGGCGAAGCGCTTGGAAGCGCGACGCTTGAACATGTCGTGCCGCAGGCCTGGTTCGGGAAACGCACCGCTGCGACCTTGACCGCACAGGTCGGCGACGACGCCAACGACCCGCGCAACCTCGCCGTCGCCTGCGCATCGTGCAATCACGGCAAAGGCATGAGTCACGATGCGCGCGGGCCGAACGACGAGCGTGCGCGCGCCGTGATCGGCCAACTGCTGGAAAGCCGGCTGGCGCGCTGGCGCGAGCCGGAGGATGCAAGCGACTGAGGCGTGGCGTTGAAACGACGCCTGGAAATTGCGTCGTTGAAGCGCGTCAGCGACGCTTCGGTGGCGCTTTCGCCTGTGGTTTCGGCTGCGGTTTCGCCTGCGCCTGCAATCTGGATTGCGGTTTGACCGATCGCTTGGCGGCCTGCGGCCCCTTCGCCACGCGGATACCGCGTGCCTTCATCCAGGCGTCGAAATCGTCGGCGCTCATCTGGCGACCGTTCTGGGTCATCTGGAACCGGTTGGACTTGCCCACCGCGATCGGCGCGGACTTCGGCGGAGCAATACCGCCCGTCGACGGCTGGCGGCTGGCGCAGCCGGAAAGAGCGACAACGGCGAACAACGCCGCAGGCAGAAAAATACGCATCGAATGGAACCTGTGTTGATCGACGGATCGCCCCCGGCGGCAGTGTATGCAGCCGTATCGCGGAAAGCCCTGAATGCGAGCGTGAAAGGATTCACAGATCGGACATCTGCGTGAAACCCCCCAATCGATCAGGCGCGGATCCGATCCAGATCTTCGGCCGTCAACGCGCGCCATTGGCCCTTCGGCAGATCGCCCAGCGCCAAACCGCCGATGGCCACGCGGATCAAACGCAGCGTGGCGATATCGAACGCTTCGAGCAGCCGCCGGATCTGGCGGTTGCGGCCCTCGTCGAGCACGATCTCGACCCAGGCATTCTTCTCGCCCACGCGCAGCAGCGTGGCCGAGACCGCCGACAGCCGCTCGCCCGCATCGTCGATGCCGCGACACAGCGCCGCCAATACATCAGCGTCCGGAATCCGGTCGATCTGCACCCGGTACGTCTTGGACGGCCCGGTTTCGGGGTCCGTAATCCGCGCCGCCCACTGCGGGTCGTTGGCGAACAGCAGCAGACCCTCGCTGGCCTTGTCCAAGCGCCCCACCGGCGCGATCCAAGGCAAGGGCACGCCGCTCACTGTTGCACCGTCGAGACAGCGATAAACCGTGTCGCGTCCGCGCTCGTCGCTGGCGGTGGTGACCAGTCCGCGCGGCTTGTTGAGCATCAGATAGACCGGCGACGACGACGCGATGGCGTTACCGTCGACGGCGATGTCGTCGCGGTCCACCACGGTCGGAAATTCGGGATCGCGCACCACACGCCCGCCAACGCTCACGCGCCCCGCGCGTACCCATTCGGCCGCTTGCGTGCGCGAACACACCCCGCGCTTGGAGAGCACGCGGGCGATGCCGTAACGGGGTTGGGAAGTCATCGTCCGAAGCAGAGTGGAGCGCGTCGCCGGCATCGATGCGTCGGCGATTCCTTGCTGTGCGAGATCAGCGCTTTTTCTTTTTCGGCGGTTCCGGCGCCGGCGCCGGTGCGGGCGGCGGAGGTGGCGCGGCGGCGGCCGGGCCTTTCACCACACGCACGCCGCGCGCCTTCATCCAGGCATCGAACTCATCGGCGGTCATGCGCTTGCCGTTCTGGGTCATGTCGAAACGCCAGGCGGTGGTTTCGCCGGGCTTCGGCTGATAGGCGCCCGCGGCGTCCGTCAGCGGCTTGGCGGCTGCGGTCGTCGCGCGACATTCCTGATGCTGGACCCGCGACAGCACCACATCGACGGTGGTGCCGGCGGAAAACAATTCGGCGAAACCCACGCCGGTACCAAGTTGACCGCTCGGCGCCGCCAGTTCTTCGGCGATCGGCACGATCTGCAGGGCATTGCCTCTGGACGGCGAAAGCGGTTTGAAGGAAGCGCAATCGACGGCAGCCTGCGCCCCGGTGGCGAAACACAGCGCGGACAGCCCGATCAGGCTGGCGAGGCTGCTTGTGAACAACGCCTGCGGAGAGACGACTACCGAAATTGGGCGCATGGATGTTCTCCGCGAATTCTGATCCCGGAGTGTAGGCCGGGCACGGTACGCCGGACAACCACGGCAGACGATCAATCGCGTGGACCGTGACCACGCGCCGGAAACGCCGACTGCCCGGACAATGCAGGACAGGAAAGAATGCGGGCCGAAAAAGCCGAAGCCCGGCACAAGGCCGGGCTTCGGGATACTGCTGCGAGCCTGTCCGATATTACTGGACGTTGAGCTCGGTGCGGCGGTTGGTCTCGTTCTTGCACTCCGGCAGGGTCTGCGCGGTGGCAACGAGCGGACGGCTCTCGCCGTAACCGTTCGGACCGGCCAGACGGCCAGCGTCGATACCATTGCTGGTCAGGTAGTTGTACACAGTGTCGGAACGACGCTGCGACAGCGACTGGTTGTAGCCGTCGTTACCGCACAGGTCGGTGTGACCGGCGACTTCGACGCGGAGGTCGGGGTAACGCTTCAGGATTTCGACGGCCTCGTTCAGGATCGAAACAGCGTCCGGACGCAGGGTGGCTTTGTCGAAGTCGAAGTTCACGCCCTTCAGGTCGATCGAGATCTGGACTTTGCAGCCGTCCGGACCGATGGCTTCGCCGGCCTGCGAGGTCGGGCACTTGTCGTTGCAATCGTTGACGCCGTCACCGTCGCCGTCTTTGTCGGCGCAGTTCGGAGCCGGCGGCGGCGGCGGAGCGTCGGCAACCGGTTCCGACGGTTCCGGACCCAGCGGGACGATGAAGCCGACCGAGGCCAGCACGTCGCCGAACCAGCTTTCGTCGGCAGCATTGACGCTGCTGTCGTCGGCATCGAGGCGATAGGCGACTTCGGTACGGACACCGATGCGGCCCAGGTCACCCTGGAGGCCCAAGCCGACCTTGCCGGCGAGGTTGCCGTCTTCACGCTCGCCGGGCGAATTCACGCTCGGGAACGCATCGAACTCTTCTTCCGAACGCTGATAGCCGAGGCCGGCCAGCACGTAGGGATTCCAGTTGCGGCCTTCAGCAACGAAGTGGCGACGGAGGTCGATCGACACACCGTACTGGCTCCAATTCAGGTTGCCGGCGCGGGAAAGCGGACCACGGATGATGTCCTGGTTTTCGAAGTGCGGGTTCTGGTAGTTGAACTCGCCGTCGAGCGACCAGTTGTCGCTGATGAACTTGCCGAAGCCCAGGGTGCCGAACGGGGCCGGGCGGGTGCCACGCGCGCCGTCCTGCAGGTTGAAACCGGCGGAAGTCGTGAGGTACCAGCGGTCATCGAAGTCCTGCGCGGAGACGGTCTGGGCCACGGCCAGCCCACTCAGCAGCGCAGCACAGAGGAGTTTCTTGTTCATGAATGGATGCTCCTTGGAGGAAATTGAAAGACTCGGTGGTGTCTGTCCGAACAGAGTGCCGCCTGAGGGGCGACATGATCGCGTTCATTATGATCCGGCCGCGTCATGGCCTTGTTAACACTAGCATAACAGTTCTGCGAATCCAAGCACAGTTCAGGTTTCAGGGGAACCTTCCGGGGGGCCGGATGTCGCGGTGCCTGCGCGCATGATTCATGCACGTACCTGAACGGAATCAGTCATGCGGAAAACAACCCCAGCCATGCGGAAAGCGGCATGGCGTCCATCTCGGCCGGATTCGCGGCCAAACGCATGATTTCGGCGGCCTGATCTGCCGACAGATGGGCTTCCAGGGCCGACTTGGCTTTGGCCAACAGCACCGGGATGCCCTCGGCGCGGCGGTTGCGGTGGCCGATCGGGTAGTCGATCGACACCTTGTCGGTGCTGCTGCCGTCCTTGAAGAACACCTGGATGGCGTTGCCGATGTAGCGCTTGTCGGCGTCGAAGTAGTCCTTGGTGAACTGCGGGTTCTCCTTGACCACCATCTTTTCGCGCAGGGCGTCGATGCGCGGGTCGGCGGCGATGTCGTCGTTGTAGTCGTCGGCGGTCAGGCGGCCGTGGATCATCGGCACGGCGATCATGTACTGCAGGCAGTGGTCGCGGTCTGCGTAATTGGCCAGCGGGCCGGTCTTGTCGATGATGCGGACGCCGGCTTCCTGGGTCTCGATCTCGATGCGGTCGATCTGCTCGATGCGATCTTTCACCTGGCCGTGCAGCTGCATGGCGCACTCCACCGCGGTCTGGGCGTGGAATTCGGCCGGGAAGCTGATCTTGAACAGCACGTTTTCCATCACGTAGCTGCCGAACGGACGCTCGAAGGCAAACTCCTTGCCTTTGAAGGCCACGTCGTAGAAGCCCCAGGTCTTGGCGGTCAGCGCCGACGGGTAGCCGACGACCTTCTTGTGCGCGGCGTTCAGCGCGTGGGTGACGGCGCGGCGGCAGGCGTCGCCGGCGGCCCAGCTCTTGCGCGGGCCGGTGTTCGGGGCGTGGCGGTAGGTGCGCAGCACGCCGTTGTCGATCCAGCTGTGCGAAACCGCGGTGATCACCGCTTCCTTGTCGCCGCCGAACATCGCGGTGGACACGGCCGTCGAGGCCAGGCGGACCAGGATCACGTGGTCGAGGCCGACGCGGTTGAACGAATTCTGCAGCGCGTACACGCCCTGGATTTCGTGGGCCTTGATCGCCCAGGTCAGCGCGTCGCGGACGGTCAGACCCTTGCCGCCGTCTTTCTCGGCCTTGCGGCTGAGGTAATCGCCCACGGCCAGAATCGCGCCGAGGTTGTCGGACGGGTGACCCCACTCGGCGGCCAGCCAGGTGTCGTTGAAGTCGAGCCAGCGCACGAGGGTGCCGATGTTGAACGCGGCCTGCACCGGGTCGAGTTCGAAGGACGTGCCCGGCACGCGCGCGCCGCCCGGGAGTTCGGCGCCCGGTACC
>CBIHKW010000025.1:0-35910 GCA_966203835.1 uncultured Thermomonas sp. | reverse complement strand
CGCCATCCGCACCGCCACGCCGTTCGCTACCTGCTTGAGGATCAGCGAGCGCGGGCCGTCGGCGACGGCATCGTCGATTTCCACGCCGCGGTTCATCGGGCCGGGGTGCATCACCACCGCGTCGGGTGCGGCGCGTTTCAGGCGCGCTGCGGTCAGCCCGTAATCGTGGTGATAGTCCTCCAGAGAGGACACCAGCCCTTCTTCCATGCGTTCGCGCTGCAGGCGCAGCATCATCACGACGTCGGCGCCGACCAGCGCTTCGTCGAAGTCGCGGGTGACATGACAGCCGTGCAGGGTTTCGTCGTCCGGCAGCAGCGACGCGGGCGCGCACACTCGAATCTCACCAGCGCCCAGCGTGCGCAGTGCGTGCAGATCCGAACGCGCGACCCGCGAGTGTTTGATGTCGCCGATGATCGAGACCTTGAACTTCGAGAAATCGCGGCCCTTGGCCTGGCGCAGGGTCAACATGTCCAGCAGGCCTTGGGTGGGATGCGCGCTGCGGCCGTCGCCGGCGTTGATCAGCGCGGTGCCGGGTTCCGCGGCGTCAGCGAGCGCGGCCACTGCGCCGTCCTGCTTGTGGCGGATCACGAAACCGCGTACGCCCATCGCTTCGATGTTCTTCAGCGTGTCGCGTGCGGTTTCGCCCTTGGTGGTGGACGAGGTGGCGGCGTCGAAGCTCAGCACATCGGCGCCGAGCCGCTGCGCCGCGCGCTGGAAACTCAGGCGCGTGCGCGTGGACGGTTCGAAGAACAGCGTGCAGATCGCGCTGCCGGCCAGCGCATCGCGGGCATCGTGTCCGTCTGCGAAATGCTGCGCGCGGTCGAGCAGGGCGACCAGCGTCTCGCGCGGTAGGCCGTCGAGCGTCAGCAAATGGCGCAGGCGGCCATCGGCATGGAATTGGGAAGGTGTCGACATCGGTTTCACTCGGCGTGCTTATTCATGGACGGGTTCGATCATCACCGCATCCTGCGGCGCGGCCAGCCAGCGTTCGAGAATCACCGCCGCCGCCACCGCATCCAGCAGTTCGGCGTCGCGGCGTTTGCGTTTGCCGTCGGCGCGGTCGGCGGCGAAGCGCTGCGCCGCTTCCTGCGAGCTGTTGCGTTCGTCGATCATCGCCACCGGCACTGCGAATTTCGTGCGCAACGCCAGCGCGAACGCGCGCGCGCGGATGCGGATCGGCTGGTCGCCGCCGTCGAGCGTCATCGGATCGCCGACGACAAAACCGGTCGGTCGCCACTCGCGATGCAGTTTCTCGATGGCTTTCCAGTCGATCTGGTCGTCGTGGACATCGACCACTGCGAGCGCGCGGGCGCCCAGGCCAAAGCCGCTGTCGACCGCCACACCAATGCGGCGCGCGCCGACGTCGAAGCCGAGCACGATGCCGCCGGTAGGCAGGCTGCCGCTCATGCGTGGCCGCTGTAGTCCGTCACCCGCGCCAGATCCACGCCGATGCGGCCGGCGGCGGCTTGCCAGCGAGCTTCCAATGGCAGCGAGAACAGCAGGTCCGGGTCGCTGTCGGCGGTGAGCCAGGTGGTTTCGGACAGTTCCTGTTCGAGTTGGCCGGCACCCCAGCCCGCGCAGCCCAGCACGACGGTGGAGCGCGACGGGCCGTCGCCTGCAGCCAATGCTTCGAGCACGTCGCGCGAGGTGGTCACGTACAGGCCGTCGACGATTTCGAGCGTCGAATCCCAGCGCCGTTCGCCGTCGTGCAGCACGAAGCCGCGTTCGGGGTGTACCGGGCCGCCGGCCAGCACCCGGCGTTCGCACAGGGCGAGGTCTTCGCTGCGGATGCCCATCTGTTCGAGCACTTCGCCGAGCGTGTATTCGGACGGGCGATTGATGACCAGACCCATCGCGCCGTCGCTGTCGTGCTGACAGATGAGGGCGACGGCGCGGGAGAAGTTGGGGTCGGCCAACGACGGCAGCGCGATCAGCAGCTGGTTGGCGAGGGGGGTGGTGTCCGGGAGCATGGCCGCATTGTAAAGCCATGCGCCCTCACCCTCACTCGCTACGCTTGCCCTTCCCTCTCCCCGCATGCGGGGAGAGGGTGCCCGAAGGTCGGGTGAGGGGCGCTCTCACGCCTTGAACGGCACCCCGGTCTTCTCGCGCAGCTCGTCGTGGCTCACGCCCGGCGCGGCTTCGATCAGCGTCAGGCCGTCGGGGGTCACGTCGAACACGGCGAGGTCGGTGATGATGCGATCGACCACGCCCACGCCGGTCAGCGGCAGCGTGCATTCGGGCAGGATCTTGTGCTCGCCGTTTTTGGCGGTGTGTTCCATCACCACCACCACCCGACGCACGCCGGCGACCAGATCCATCGCGCCGCCCATGCCCTTGACCATCTTGCCGGGCACCATCCAGTTGGCGAGGTCGCCTTGGTGGGTGACCTGCATCGCGCCGAGGATCGCCAGATCGATGTGGCCGCCGCGGATCATCGCGAACGAGTCGTGGCTGCCGAAGTAGCTGGCGCCGGGACGCGAGGTCACGGTCTGCTTGCCGGCGTTGATGAGGTCGGCGTCCACTTCGTCGTCGGTGGGGAACGGGCCGATGCCGAGCAGGCCGTTCTCGCTCTGCAGCCACACGTCCATGCCTTCGGGAATGAAGTTGGCGACCAGGGTCGGCAGGCCGATGCCCAGGTTCACGTAGGCGCCGTCGCTGAGTTCCTGTGCGGCGCGCTGTGCCATTTCGTCGCGGTTCCAGGCCATCACTTGTCTCCCGCGCGGACAGTGCGCTGTTCGATGCGTTTTTCGGGCGTGGGATTGACCACGATGCGGTCAACATAGATGCCGGGCAGATGCACGTGATCGGGATCGATCTCGCCGATCTCCACCAGTTGCTCGACTTCGGCCACGCAGACCTTGCCGGCCATCGCGCAGGCCGGGTTGAAGTTGCGCGCGGTCTTGCGGAACACCAGATTGCCGGCCTTGTCGGCCTTCCAGGCCTTGATCAGCGACACATCCGCTTTCAGCGCGGTTTCCATCACGTACCAGTGGCCGTCGGGAAACTGGCGGGTTTCCTTGCCCTCGGCCACCACCGTGCCGTAGCCGGTGCGCACGAAGAACGCTGGAATACCGGCGCCGCCGGCGCGGAGGCGCTCGGCGAGCGTGCCCTGCGGATTGAATTCGAGTTCGAGTTCGCCGGACAGATACTGGCGCTCGAATTCCTTGTTCTCGCCGACGTAGGACGAAATCATCTTCTTGATCTGCCGGGTGCCCAGCAGCATGCCCAGGCCGAAACCGTCGACGCCGGCGTTGTTGGAGATCGCGGTCAGGCCTTTGACGCCGGAATCGCGCAGCGCGGCGATCAGTGCCTCGGGAATGCCGCAGAGGCCGAAGCCGCCGACCGCGAGGGTCTGGTCGTCCGCGACGAGGCCGCGCAGGGCTTCGTCTGCGTTCGGAAAGATTTTGTGATTGCTCATGCCGACACCGTGCGTTGCATGCGGGAAACTCCTGGCAGAACGTGGGGGTCCGTACGGTCGAAGCCGTGCGGGAGGGGTCCGTGGAGCGGGCAAGTTTACCGGCTGCGCAGGGGCGCGGCACACCGTACTTTGGGGCATGTTGCTTCGCCCGCGGCCGGCTAGACTTGGGGTCATGACCCGCATCGCATTCGTGACCGCCATTGCTTCCGCCGCGCTCGACGACGACATGCCGCCGCTGCTCGCGGCCTGCGCGCGAGCCGGGCTGACCGCCGACGTCCGCGCCTGGGACGACTTCACCGTCTCCTGGCCGCGTTACGACGCGGTGGTGCTGCGTTCGCCCTGGGATTACCACACGCGGTTGCCGGAATTCCTGCGCTGGTGCGAACGCATCGATCGCGTCGCGACCCTGCTCAATCCGCTGCCGGTGCTGCGCTGGAACACCGACAAACACTATCTGGCCGATCTGCACGCCGCGGGCGTGGCGGTGGTGCCGACCCGCTTCGTCGAACCCGACGCCGAACCGCTGCCGGCGCTGCAGGCATTCCTGGCCGACTTTCTCACCGCTGCGGAATTCGTGGTGAAGCCGACCGTGAGCGCCGGTTCAGCCGACACCCAGCGGTATGCCCGTGCGCAGGAATTCGCCGCCGCCAACCATATCGGCCGTCTGCTCGACGCCGGGCGCAGCGCGATGCTGCAGCCGTATCTGGATGCGGTCGATACGCAGGGCGAAACTGCGCTGCTGTATTTCGACGGCGCCTTCAGTCATGCCATCCGCAAGGCCGCGTTGCTGCGGCCGAACGAGGCCGGCGCCGATCACACCCAGGTGGCCGACGCCATCGCCGCGCGCGAACCCGATGCCGATGAGCTGCAGCTGGCCGAAGCGGTGCTGGCGGCGGCGCGCACGCGGATCGGCGGCATGCCGCTGTATGCGCGCGTCGACCTGATCCGCGATGCCGCAGGCCGGCCCTGCCTGCTGGAGCTGGAGCTGGTCGAACCCTCGCTGTTCTTCGATCAGGCGCCGGGCGCGGCCGACCGGTTCGTCGCGGCGTTACTGTCCCGCATCTGAGGCTGCATCGAAGCGCCAGTCACCGGGCTGACCGGTACGATCGGGTAACATGCCGGCCACGCATTCCGCCGTCCGCCGGTGCCAGTCCTTGTCATGAACATCACCACCGGCCCGCTGCTTTTTCCGACATCGCTTTTGTCGACACCTGGACGGCGGCCATGAATGCCGCCCTGCAGCGCCACGATCACACCGCGCGCACCGATTTCGTCGTCGAACTGGCCAGTCGCCTGCATGCCTACGGCACCACCGCGCACCGGCTCGAAGGGGCGGTCACCGCGGTCGCGGCGAAACTCGGGCTCGAATGCGGCGCCTGGTCCAACCCGACCGGCATGATCCTGTCGTTCGGCGAAGCCGGCGGTCGTCGCGACACCGTGCGCGTGGTGCGTCTGGCGCCCGGCGAAACCGATCTCTACAAACTGTGCGAAGTGGATCGCGTGGCCGAGGCGGTGATGTCCGGCGCGCTGGATCTCGAAGCCGGGCACGCGGCGCTGCACGCGCTCGACCGTCCGGGCAGTTGGCGCGGCAAAGCCATCTCGATCCTGGCGTTCGGTCTGTGCGCGGCTGCAGTGGCCGGCCTGTGGCGGCTGCCATGGCTGGATATCGCCACCGCCGGATTCACGGGAGTGCTGCTGGGCCTGCTGGATTGGGCCACCCAGAACCGGCCGCGCTTGAAGGAAGCCAACGATGCGATCTCGGCCATGTTCGCCGGCGTGATCGCGGTGCTGGTCGCGAGTTTCATCGGCCCGCTGAATCTCAATACCGTGATCATTTCCTCGCTGATCGTGCTGATGCCCGGCATGACGCTGACGAATGCGGTCAATGAACTGACCAACCAGAATCTGGTGTCCGGCACCGCGCGTTTCGCCGGCGCGATGAGCACCATCCTCAAGCTCGCCATCGGCATGCTGGTGGCGCTCACCGCCGCCGACATGCTGGGCATGCAGCCGCAGATCCGCGCACTGCGTCCGCAGCCGGACTGGGTGGAAGGCCTTGCGCTGCTGCTCGGCACCTATGCGTTTGCGGTGCTGTTCCGCGCCGACCGTCGCGATTACCCGCTGGTGATGCTGTCGGCGGCGACGGGTTATCTGATTTCGCGTTTCGTCGGCGGCGAGTGGGGCAGTACCGTCGGCATTTTCGTCGCTGCGTTGGCGATGACCGCGCTCGGCAACGGTTACGCGCGCTGGTTCAATCGCCCCGGCGCGCTGGTGCGCCTGCCCGGCATCATCATGCTGGTGCCCGGCAGCGCCAGCCTGCGCGGCCTGCTCGCGCTGGTGCAGCAGCAGAACATGGAAGCGGGCCAGGCGGCGATGGTGGCGGCGCTGAACGTGTTGTTGGCGCTGATCGCGGGCCTGCTGTTCGGCAATATTCTGATTCCGACGCGACGGAATCTTTGAGCCCTGAATTTTGTAGAGCGGCCTTCAGGCCGCTGCTTTGTTTTCGAAAGAGGGCAGCGGCCTGAAGGCCGCTCTACGAAAAAAGCCGGCGCTATTTTTCCATCGATCTTGAACAAGGCGCTGCCCGGGCCGATGCAAATGAAATACAAAACGGATGCCTGAGTAGGACGCGCAATCAAAAACGCCGGCAAAAGCCGGCGTCGTCGTTTCAGGAAAAGCCTGCGCTCACTTCTTGATCAGGAAGTCTTCGACCTTCTTGCCCTTCTTCACCTGCTCGGCCAGCCAGCGCGGCTGCTTGCCGCGACCGCTCCACAATTCCTTGGTATTCGCCGGATTGCGGTATTTCGGCGCGACTTTCTTGCCGGGCTTGCGCGGCTTCGCGGCCTTTGCGGCCTTCGTCGCTTTGGCGGCTTTCTTGGCCGGAGCGGCTTTCTTCGCAGCGGTTTTGGCGCCGAACAGTTCGGCGATGGTGTAACCCTCGGCCTTGGCCAGCGCGATCAGTTTCTTGCGCACGCCGACGACGGGCTTGCGTTTCTTGAGTGCGGTCTGCTGCTTCCTGGCCTGCGTAATCAAACTGTCGAGTTCCTTCTTTGTAAGACCTTTCAGATCGAGTGCCATGTGGGCTCCGAATTGCGGGGGGAGAAACTCCGCGCGAGTGCGCAGAGCGCGCGATCATAAGCGAATATGTCGATCATGGAAAACCGAGGCCGTCACAAACAAAATCGCCGCGAGCGAATCGCGGCGATTTTGGTCGGCATCCACATCAGCGATTAATGTCGGGTTTATTCGAGAAGCGCGTGCCGATTCGAATGTAACGACTTGAATCCACGATGCGAATTCATCGGTTATGCGGCGCCAGACGCTGCATCAGCGCATCGCGATCCAGCGATTCGGCTTCGCTGGCGCGACGCGCGCGATATTCGAACGTGCCGGCGGCGAGGCCGCGCTCCGAGACCACGACGCGATGCGGAATGCCGATGAGTTCGATATCGGCGAACATCGGGCCGGGACGCAGACCACGATCGTCGAGCACCGCTTCCACGCCGGCGGCATTCAGCTCGTCGTACAGCGCCTGCGCGGCAGCGACCACGTTCGCGTCGTTCTTCGGATTGATGATGCACACCGCGACCTGCCACGGCGCCATCGTCTCGGGCCAGATGATGCCGGCGGCATCGTGATTCTGTTCGATCGCCGCGGCGACGATGCGGCTCACGCCGATGCCGTAGCAGCCCATCGTCGGCGCCGCCGCTTTGCCGTTGGCGTCGAGGACGGTGCACTTCATCGCTTCGGAATACTTGCGGCCCAGCGCGAAGACATGACCGACTTCGATGCCGCGTGCGATGCCCAGCGTGCCCGCGCCGCAGGGCGAGGGATCGCCGGCGAGTACGTTGCGGATGTCGGCGACGGTTTCGGGTTCCGGCAGATCGCGGCCCCAGTTGACGCCGGCGATGTGATAACCGGCTTCGTTCGCGCCGATCACGAAATCGTGCATCGCGGTGACGCTGCGGTCGGCGATGATGCGGATATTCTTCGCAGGCATCACCGGGCCGAGGAAGCCGGGTTCGCTGCCGAGATGTTCGAGGATTTCCGCTTCGGTGGCGAGGCGATACTCGGCGAGGCCGGGCAGTTTCGAGAGTTTGATCTCGTTGACGTTGTGATCGCCGCGGACCAGCGCCAGCACGAACTGCGGCGCGGCCTCGGCATCGACACCCATCAATGCGACCGACTTCACCGTGCGCTGCAGCGGAATGCCCAGCAGCGCGGCCACGTCTTCGCAGGTCTTCTGCGTCGGCGTGTCGACTTTGCGCATCGATTCGCTTGCCGCAGCGCGTTCGCCCGGCGACACCGCTTCGGCCAGTTCGACGTTGGCGGCGTAATCGGAACCGTCGGAGAACGCGATGGCGTCTTCGCCGGAGTCGGCCAGCACGTGGAATTCGTGCGAGGCGCTGCCGCCGATCGCGCCGGTGTCGGCGAACACCGCGCGGAACTTCAATCCCAGACGGGTGAAGATCCGCGAGTAGGTGTCGTACATATTCCTGTATTCGGCGTCGAGCGATGCGTCGTCGATATGGAACGAATACGCATCCTTCATCAGGAACTCGCGCGCGCGCATCACGCCGAAACGCGGGCGGATCTCGTCGCGGAACTTGGTCTGGATGTTGTAGAAGTTCACCGGCAGCTGTTTGTAGCTGGCCACTTCCTGGCGCACGAAATCGGTAATCGCTTCCTCGGCGGTGGGGCCGTAGCAGTACTCGGCTTCCTTGCGGTCCTTGATCTTCAGCAACTGGCCGCCGAACTTCTGCCAGCGCCCGGTTTCCTCCCAGAGCTCGCGCGGCTGGATCGTCGGCATCTGCAGTTCGATCGCACCGGCGCGGTTCATTTCCTCACGCACGATGCCCTCGACCTTGCGCAGCACGCGCAGGCCCAGCGGGCTCCATGTGTAGAGGCCGGCGGCGAGTTTGCGCAACATGCCCGCGCGGAGCATCAGCTGATGGCTGACGATCTCGGCGTCTGCGGGGGTTTCCTTTTCGGTGCGGAGGTGGAACTGCGACAGGCGCATGAGGCGGAACTCGGGCAGTGAGGGGGTCGAACCCCACATTTTGCCCGATGTCGGCCGGATCCGGTTCGAAACAGCGTGGAAATCGGCCGGAAAAGCGATGCGATGGCGGCGAATGTGCGCCGCGATGGCGCCGGGGCGGGAGGTCAGGGCGCCTTGGCGGTGGTCGGGCTGCAGTTCACGCGGGCCACGGTCTGGGCGATCCGCAATTGTTCGGCACGTGCGCTGTCGTCCAGGTCTTTGTCGGGCTTGCCGTCGTTGTCGCTGTCCAACTGCAGCTTGGCGCCGCTCTGCAGCAGTTCGATATTGCCGCGCGCAACGATGCACTGGCGGGATTCGGTGGGAGCGGCCTCGGCGGGTTGGCCTTCGACGGCCTGCTCGCGGTGATAGATCGAGCGTGCTGCGTATTTGCCCTGCGGCGGCGGCGTCTGCGAGTAATGGGTGACGCCGTTGGCGTCCTTCCACTGATAGACCTCGCCTGCGAAGGCTGCCGGAGCGGCACCCAGTGCGAGGGCGGCGGCCAGGACGGTGAGCGGGGCGATGAGCAATGCGCGATTCATGGCGATACCTGCAGAACGGCTGGCGGGGGTGCCGCGACTCCGGGATTGCAGCACCCTCGCGCGGCGGGCGCAAGCGTCCGGTCGCCCGGAGGTCAGCTGGGCCTCATCGCCGGTCTCCGCGATTGCGCCCTGAGACGGGCTTCGGGACGTGACACGCAGCACGTTATGCCCGGCGCGGCCCTGCCGTTACACTGCCGGCATGAGCACTCCTGAACCGCCTATCGCGCCCCGGCGCAACCGTGGCATCTATCTGCTGCCGAACCTGTTCACCACTGCGGCGCTGTTTTCCGGGTTTTTCGCGATCATCGCCGCGTCGCAGGGGCGGTTCGAGTCGGCCTGCGTGGCGATCTTCATCGCCGCGGTGCTCGACGGCCTCGACGGCCGGGTCGCGCGCATGACCAACACCCAGACCGAGTTCGGGGTGCAGTACGACTCGCTGTCCGATCTCATCAGTTTCGGCATGGCGCCGTCGCTGGTGATGTACCACTGGGCGCTGGCGTCGATGAAGCTGGACGGCGTCACCTTGGGCAAGATCGGTTGGCTGGGTGCGTTTCTGTACGCCGCCTGCGCCGCGCTGCGGCTGGCGCGCTTCAACAGCCAGGTCGGCCAGGCGGACAAACGCTGGTTCATCGGCCTGCCCAGCCCGTCGGCGGCTGGCCTGGTCGCCAGCTTCGTCTGGACCATGCACGATCTGGGCTGGACCGGCGAAGATCTTCGCTACGCGGCGCTGGCGGTGACGGTGATCGCCGGTCTGCTGATGGTCAGCGGCTTCCGCTATTCCAGTTTCAAGGGCGGCAAGCCGGGGGCGCAGAGCGATCGCATCCGCTTCTTCACGCTGTTCGCGATCGTCATCGCGATCATCGGTCTGGTGATCGATCCGCCGAAGGTGCTGCTGTTCGTGTTCGCGACTTTCGCCGTGTTCGGGCCGCTGATCTCGCGACGGACGGCGCGCAAATCGCTGGCGGACGAGGCATGAACCTTTCGTGGAGCCCGCAGCAGCGCGAAGCGCTGGAGGCGATGGGCCTGCCGGTGTATCGCATGGCCGGCGCGACGGCGCAGGCCGCTGTGTCGGCCGATGCGCAGGTTCCGATGTCCGGCGCGACGACCGGTGCCGTTTCGACGCTCGATCCCTTGATCCTGGCGCTGCTGCGCGCCGCCGGACGCGGGCGCGACGCCGCACCGCTCGCCCGCGATTGGCCGGCGCCGCAGACGCTGCGCGGCGACCCGCAGGCCAAACGCGCGCTCTGGCCGCTGCTGCGCGCCTTGCGCCGGTCGCCGGCGTGAGCGCGCTTTTCATGATCATGCTTTTCATGAGCACGCTTCCGTGAGCATGTCTCGGTGAGCATGACGTCGTTGCCGTCCGTCGAACCCTCGGCGCCGGCGCCAACGACCCTGCGCGCGATGCGCGAGGCCGACCTCGACGCGGTGATGGCGATCGAACTCGGCGCTTACCCGTTTCCGTGGTCCGTCGGCATCTTCCGCGATTGCCTCACGGCCGGTTACCCGTCGTGGCTGTTGATCCAGGACGATCTCATCGTCGGCTACGGCGTCATCAGCATCGCCGCGCGCGAAGCGCACATCCTCAATATCTGCATTTCGCCCGAGGTGCAGGGCCACGGCCACGGCCGCCGCCTGCTGCGCGCGCTGGTGCGCATCGCCCGTGTGCAGAACGCCGAGCGCATTTTCCTGGAAGTGCGGCCCTCGAACCCGCGCGCGATCGCGCTGTACTTCGACGAAGGCTTCAACGAAATCGGCCGCCGCCCGCGCTATTACCCGGCGAACATGGGCCGCGAGGACGCGATCGTGATGGCGATGGAGTTGCTGCCGGACGCGTGATGCGAATCTGCTTGTAGAGCGGCCTTCAGGCCGCGGCTTTGGTGTGTGGTCCGTAGCAGCGGCCTGAAGGCCGCTCTACAGGGGCGTCAGGCTAGGCGGCCGCGTTGTTCGCTCAGCGCCGCGAGCTTTGCGGTCCAGTCGGCCAGACGCAGCCGCTCCTGCTCGACCACCGCAGGCGGCACGCTGCCGCCGAACTTCGCGAGCTTGGCTTCGCTCTTGTCCTTCTCGATGGCGACCTTGGCGATTTCCTTGTCGAGACGCACGCGCTCGGCGTCGAGATCGACCAGGCCTTCCAGCGGCACCAGCAAGGTGAGGTCGCCGATCACGGCGGACGCGGCCGGCGGCGGCTCGTCGCCATCGGGCAACGTGTCGATGGATTCGAGTTTGAGCAGGAATTTCAGCGGCGCGGCGAATTTTTCCATGCGTGCGGCATCTTCGTCGCTGAGGTTCTTCAGCAGCAACCGCACCGGTTTCGACGGCGAAATGCCGAGTGTGCTGCGGATGCTGCGCAGCGACGACACCACTTGCTTGAACCATTCGATATCGGTTTCCGCGGCGCTGTAATCCTGATCGCCGAAGTCGCCGGCCTGCGGGTAGGCGCGCGTCGAAATGCTGGCCGCATCGATGCCGAGCTTCGGCGCAACGCCGCGCCACAGTTCTTCGGTCACGAACGGGGTGAGCGGATGCAGCAGGCGCAGCAGCGATTCCAGCACGTACAGCAGCGTGTGGCGGGTGCTATCGGCAGCAAGCTTGTCTTCACCGTTGAGCGCCGGCTTCGCCAGTTCGACGAACCAGTCGCAGAATTCGTTCCAGAAGATTTCATAAAGTGCCTGTGCAAGCAGGTCGAAACGATAGGTTGCGAAATGTTCGCCAGCTTCGACGGACACCTTGGCGAGTCGGGAGAGGATCCATTTTTCGGCATCAGTGACGGGCTGCGGCACGCCCGATGCTGTGAAGCCCTCGGTGTTCATCAATGCATACCGCGTTGCATTCCACAGTTTGTTGCAGAAATTCTTGTAGCCCTCGCAGCGCGCCATGTCGAACTTGATATCGCGGCCGGGGCCGGCCAGCGCGGCCATGGTGAAGCGCAGCGCGTCGGCGCCGTGCGGCGCGATGCCGTCGGGGAATTCCTTGCGCGTGTTCTTTTCGATCTTCGGCGCGTCCTTCGGCTTCATCAGGCCGGTGGTGCGCTTGGCGACCAGTTCGTCGACGGTGATGCCGTCGATGATGTCGAGCGGATCGAGGATGTTGCCCTTCGACTTCGACATCTTCTGCCCGTCCTTGTCGCGGACGAGGCCGGTGATGTAGACATCCTTGAACGGCACGCGCTCGGCGTCGGCCGTGTCCTTCGGCATGAAGTGGTCGGTCATCATGATCATCCGGGCGACCCAGAAGAAGATGATGTCGAAGCCGGTGACCAGCACCGACGACGGCACGAAATCGGCGAAGCCGCGCTCGCGCATCGATGCCTCGTCCGGCCAGCCCATGGTGCTGATCGGCCAGAGCGCGGAGGAGAACCACGTCTCCAACACATCGTTGTCGCGCCGTAGGGCGGGCTCAAGCCCGCCGCTCTTCGCGGCCGCCTGTGCCTTTGCATCGGCTTCATCGCGCGCAACGTAGACATTGCCAGCATCGTCGTACCACGCGGGAATGCGATGTCCCCACCACAGCTGGCGGCTAATGCACCAGTCCTGGATGTTCTCCATCCAATGGCGATAGGTGTTGATCCAATTCGGCGGAACGAACTTCAGTGAGCCGTTTTCCGCGAGTTCTAGGCCGCGTCTGGCGAATTCGTCCATCGCCACGAACCACTGGTCGGTCAGGTAAGGCTCGATCACCTGACCGGTGCGGTCGCCGCGCGGCACCTGCAGCTTGTGCGGCTTGGTTTCGATCAGTAGTTCGGCCGCTTCGAGATCGGCGAGCACGGCTTTGCGGGCGTCGTAGCGGTCGAGGCCCCAATATTTCTCTGAAATTCCGATGTCGCCGGCCATGTCGATCACGCTGAAGACGCGATTGATATTCTCAGAAGGGTTGCTGGTCGTTTGATTCATATGCCAATCGGAAGCAGCATTGCTGACGATCTTGGCTTCTTTAGTAAAGATATTGATCATCGACAACTGGTGCCGCTGTCCCACCGCATAGTCGTTGAAATCGTGTGCAGGAGTGACCTTCACCACGCCAGTTCCGAACGCGCGATCGACATAGTCATCGGCGATGATCGGGACTTTCCGTTGGGTAAGCGGCAGCACGACAGTCTTGCCGATCAAATGCGCATAGCGCGCGTCTTCGGGATGCACCATCACCGCGGTATCGCCCAGCATCGTCTCCGGGCGCGTGGTCGCGACGACGAGATAATCGCGGGTCTCGCGCAGGGTCTCGTTGCCGTCGGCATCGTGCTCCACGTGTTCGTAGGTGGCGCCGCCGGCCAGCGGATACGCGATCGACCACAGGAAGCCGTCTTCCTCTTCGCTCACCACTTCCAGATCCGAGATCGCGGTCTTCAGCACCGGATCCCAGTTCACGAGGCGCTGGCCGCGATAGATCAGTTTCTCTTCGTGCAATTTCACGAATGCTTCGAGCACGGCCGCCGACGGGCCGTCGTCCATCGTGAATACGCTGCGCGACCAGTCGCCGGAGGTGCCGAGGCGGCGCATCTGGCGTTCGATGGTGCCGCCGGACTGGGTCTTCCACTCCCACACTTTGTCGATGAACTTGTCGCGGCCCAGCGAATCGCGGGTTTCGCCGGCGCCGGCGATCTGCAGGTTGCGCGACACCACCATTTCGGTGGCGATGCCGGCGTGGTCGGTGCCCATCTGCCACAGCGTCTTGTAGCCGCGCATGCGGTGATAGCGGATCAGCGCGTCCTGCAGCGTGTGCTGGAAGGCATGGCCCATGTGCAGGGTGCCGGTGACGTTCGGCGGCGGCAGCAGGATGCTGTAGGCCGGGCCGTCGCCCTGCGGCGCGAAGACGCCGCTCGCTTCCCATTCGGCGTAGAGACGGGATTCGAAATCTTTGGGTTCGTAGCCGGAGGCGAGGGTGGTCATGGGGGCGATGTCTTGATCTTTGAGGTTGTCATCCCGAGCGCAGCGAGGGATCTGTTTTTGCTTTCGCAGCATCAACAGCAGATCCCTCGCTGCGCTCGGGATGACAGTGGAGAGAGGGGCGACGCACTTACATATCGTATTTCTTCAATTCCAGCCCGCGCGCCTGGTACTGCTTCCAGCGTTCGCGCAGCGGGCCGCGGGCGGAATCGTCGGCGGGCACCACTTCCAGCACGCGCTCGAAGCTGCCCTCGACCGGCGCGTCGCGCAGGTTGATCACCAGCGGCCGCAGCGCGATATCGCTGTCGGGCGTGGCGATCAGCACCGGCGTCAATTCATCCTCGTCGTCGCTGCCGGCGATCTGGTGCGGCACGAAGGCGTCTTCGTCGAACGCCCACAGCAGATCGTCCAGCGCTTCGGCCTGTGCGGCGTCGCGCGCCAGCACCAGCGTCCACAGGTTCGCGTCGTAGGCCTTGCGTGCGAGCTCGCACACGAGGCGCAGCGGTTCCTCGCGGAAGCGGGGTTTCTGGATCAGATAGAAATCGGCGCGGGGACTCATGGGTTCGCGGACTTAACCCGCGCGATCCATCAACCACTGCGCCAGCAAGCCGACCGGGCGGCCGGTGGCCATCCCGAGCTTACCGTCGTCGTTGGAGACGCCGGCGATGTCGAGATGCGCCCAGCGCTGGCCTTCGGCGAAGCGGGCGAGGAAGCAGCCGGCGGTGATGGCGCCGGCGTTGCGGCCGCCGATGTTGTAGACGTCGGCGAAGGCCGAGTTGAGCTGGCTCTGGTATTCGTCCCACAGCGGCAGGCGCCAGGCGCGGTCGAAGACGTTTTCGCCGGCCTGCAACAGTTCGTCGGCGAGATCGTCGTGCTTGCTCATCAGGCCGGCGGCGTATTTGCCGAGGGCGACGACGCAGGCGCCGGTGAGCGTGGCCACGTCCAGCAGCGCCTGCGGCTCGAAACGCTGCGCGTAGGTCAGCGCGTCGCAGAGGATCAGCCGGCCTTCGGCGTCGGTGTTGCCGACTTCGATGGTCTTGCCGGACATGCTGGTGATCACGTCGGAGGGCCGGTAGGCGTTGCCGTCGATGGCGTTTTCCACCGCCGGGACGATGCTCACGAGATTGATCGGCAGATCCATCTTGACCGCGGCGACGAACGCGCCGAGCACGCTGGCGGCGCCGCACATGTCGTATTTCATCTCTTCGATGCCGCCCTGCGTCTTCAGATTGACGCCGCCGGTGTCGAAGGTGATGCCCTTGCCGACCAGCACGAAGGGCTTGGCGTCGCCGCCCTTGTTCCACTTGAGCACGATCAGCCGCGGGCGGTTCGCCGAGCCGCGTGCGACCGCGAGCAACGAACCCATGCCCAGGGCCTGCATCTGCTCTTCGTCGAGGATCTCGGCTTCGGCGCCGTTGTCCTGTGCGAACTTCTGCGCCTGTTCGGCGAGGTAGGCCGGGTTGCAGATATTCGGCGGCAGGTTGCCCAGCTCGCGGGTGAAAGCGATGCCTTCGGCGATGGCCTGGCCTTGGGCGACCGCAGCGGCATCGCTGCCGGCGACCGCGACCGCAGTGAGCTTGCTCTCGCCTTTGTTCTTGTTCTTTTCGCCGAGGGTGGCGTTGTAGCGGTAGGTGGCGTGGCTGAAGGCGATCACGGCCTGGCGGATGGCCCAGGCGGCGTCGCGGCCCAGCACGGCGGCCTCGCTGACGGTGAACACGACGCTGGCGGCGGCGGCTTCCTTCAGCGCGCGGGCGGCGTCGCCGGCGGCCTTGATGTACTGCGGTACGCCGAACTTGGCCGGTTCGCCCAGGCCGATCACCAGCACCCGCGTCGCGGTCACGCCCGGCAGATCGTGCAGCAGCGCGGTCTTGCCGGTCTTGCCGGAGACATCGCCGCGCTCGATCAGGGCCGCGATGCGGCCGCCGCTGGCGGCGTCCAGCGCCTGGCCGGTGGCGGTGAGGGTCTTGTCCGAATAGGCGCCGACGACGATGCAGTCGCTGGCGAGAGTGGCGGCGTCGGCGGCGGGGCCGGCGTGGAGCGTGAATGCGAGGGCCATCGATGAAGTTCCGTGGAGGCGGTCTGGAAGAAGGTGTGGGCGGATGGGCGGGATGGGCAAGGGGGCCGGAAGCGGTGTGGCGCCTGAACCCGTCGTGGACGGCGTTGTTCAGACTTTCCCGCCATTCCGTACAATCCCGGGGGCCGGTCGCGCTGCCGGCGCCGCGGCGCCGGCTCCAACCCGCGAAGCCCCAACCCGCAAAGCTCGGCCCGCAAGTCTAAAGCAACCCCCTGCCGGATGCCCGGCGTCCGGAACCTCCCCATCCGATGTTGAAGCTGGACCGATACCTGATCCGCGAGTTCGCGCAGAACACCTTCGCCGTGCTGGTGGTGGTCCTGATCGTGCTGCTGGGCGGGGCGTTCGCGGATGTGCTGCAGGACGTGGCCCGCGGCAAGGTGCCGGCGGGGATGCTGCTGGCCCAGTTGGGTCTGGTGTTCCTGAAGTGGCTGCCGCTGATCCTGCCGCTGGCGGTGATGCTGGGGCTGATGCTGGCCATGGGCCGGCTGTATCGCGATGCTGAAATGCCGGTGCTGGTGTCGATCGGCGTCGGTCCGAAGCGCCTGCTGCGGCCGCTGGCCTGGATGGCGCTGCCGGTGGTGATCGGCGTGGGCCTGTGTTCGATGTGGCTGGCGCCCTGGGCCGACCGCGTGTCGCAGCGGATGATCGAGGAGGCCGGCCGTAATCTGTTGATCGCGGGCATGGAACCGGGCCGCTTCACCGAACTGCCGGGCGGCGGCGGGGTGATCTACGTCGGCGCGATGTCCGGCGACAGCCGCGAGATGCAGCGGGTGTTCGTGTACCGGCAGAAGAAGGACCGGTTCGACGTGACCACCTCGCAGACCGGCACGCTGTCGGTCCAGAACGAACACGACCGCTACCTGCGTCTGACGCAGGGTTTCGAAGTGGAAGGGCCGCTGGGCGGCGGCCGCGATTTCCGGCTGATGCGCTATGCCGCCAATGAAGTACGGCTGCCCGAAGACCTGACGCCGCGCCGCAAGTCCGACGGCGTGGAGCTGCAGCCGACGCTGGCGCTGCTGGGCGATGCGCGCCCGCAGGCGCAGGCGCAGTTCCATTCGCGACTGGCGCCGCCGCTGCTGACCCTGGCGTTCGCGCTGCTGGCGATCCCGCTGTCGCGCAGTTCGCCGCGCCAGGCGCGCTACGGCAATCTGGCGGTCGGTTTCCTGATCTATCTGTTCGGCATGTTCCTGATGCTGCTGGGCACGCAGTGGCTGGAGGACGGCAAGGTGCCGGCCATGCTCGGCCTGTGGTGGCTGCTGGGGCCGCTGCTGGTGACGGCGGTGTGGATGTACGCGCGCGACGGCGCGATCAAGCGGCCGCGGGCGCAGACACGGGCGACGCCGGCATGAAGCCCTTTCCGAAAATCCACGATCTCTACATCGGCCGCGTGGTGCTGGGCGCAGTGCTGCTGGCCTGGGCGGTGCTGGTCGGCATCGACGCGATCATCGGCGGCCTGCTCAACGAAATCAGCGATGTCGGCACCGGCAAATACGATTTCATGGCCGCCGCGACCAATGTCGCCTACACCCTGCCGCGCCGCGCCTACATGCTGTTTCCGTATTCGGCGGTGATCGGCGCGGTGATCGGCCTGGGTCAGGTCGCCGCCAGTTCCGAACTCACCGTGCTGCGAGCGATCGGCCTGTCGCGCCGGCGCATCAGCCTGTCGGTGATCCTGGCGCTCACGGTGTTGACCACGCTGATGGTGATCAACGGCGAAACCCTTGCGCCGTGGGCGCAGCGTCGCGCCGATACCATCAAGGCCGCGGCGAAATCCGACGACGTGATCGTCGCGCAGTACTCCGGCCTGTGGGCGCGCGAGGGCGACGTGTTCCTCAACGCCCAGACCGGCCAGGAACGCAGCGAGAACGGCCGGCAGTGGCTGGAGCTCAACGACGTGCGTCTGTTCGAACTGGCCAAGGACGGGCGCCTGGCTTCGATCACCCACGCCGGCAGCGCCGAGCACACCCAGGGCGAATGGATCCTGCGCAAGGTCGAACGCACGCGCTTCGACGAGAAATCGGCGGTGCGCACCGTCGTCGCCGAGGAGCGCTGGAAGTCGCGCCTGGACGCCGCCGCGCTGGCCGCCAGCACCCGCAACATCTGGCGCCCGCGCTACATGACCGCGGAACAGTTGAAAGACGGCATCGAATACCGCACCCGCAACGGCCTGGATTCCAGCGAATTCCAGGAACACTACTGGGGCCGATGGTTCTACCCGGTGAACGTGCTGGTGCTGTGTCTGCTGGCGATCCCGTTCGCGTTCGGTTCGCTGCGCAGCGGCGGCCTGGGCAAACGCCTGTTCATCGGCATCGTGTTCTCGCTGGGCTTCTGGCTGGTGCAGACCCAGTTCGTGCGCCTCGCCGGTGTGTTCAAGTTCGACTACCGCGTCGCCTACATGATCCCGGCGCTGGTGATGGTTGGACTGTCGGTATGGTTGTTCAAACGCAGGTCGGGCTGAGTGGCAGACCTCGAACGCGGCGATTGCTGACATTGTGGGAGCGACGCAAGTCGCGACGCTGTTCGCTTCTACCCGGCAACGGATCTCCGACCGATCAATCTCAGCAGTCCCCGTCGCGTCGCAGACGTGGTGTGGATCGCGGCCAGCAGCATGTACAGCCACGCCTTGTGCCAGCGGCGCCGTATCACGAACACGTGCATGTGCAGGTTCTGGCGTTTCCTGACGTTGCCGCCGCTGTGGATCACGAGGAACGATTGCGGATTGCCGGTCAGGGTTTCCGAAAGCGCGTGCGCTTCCGACATGAAAAAGCTCATGACCGAAAGATCGATCTGCGGGTGATCGGGGTCGTCCGGCTCATGGCACAGCACGAAACAGTGACGACAGAACGGCATTGCGTAGCTGATGAGAAAACACTCCCGTTCCGCGTACCCGGCGGGCGTCGAGCGTCTTCTGTTGCGGACGAGTGGATTCACGCCGATGCCCGTAGTGTCCGGCGCCGATCACTGTTCAAGGCTTCGCCACCCGCACCACCCGCGTCCCGCTCACCCGATCATGCCAGGTCAGCCGCTCGCGATCGAACCACGCCCACCAGAAGCCCAGGCCTGCGGCCAGCAGCGACAGATTGCCGACGAGATAACGGATTGCGAGCTGTTTCCGCGTCGGCATCGCGCCGTCCGCACCCACCACTCGCAGCCGCCACGGGCGCATGCCGAGGGTCTGGCCGCCGCGCGCCCAGCTGACGACGGCATACGCACCCGCAACCAGCCAGCAGCACAGCCACAGCAGCGCGCCGAGGAGGCTGGCGGTCTCGAGGATGTCGCGTTCGCTGTGACCGGCGAGGTAGTAGGCGAGGTTGAACAGCGCGGACAGCAGCATCCACAGCGCGAGCACCGGCCACAGATCGTAGAACAGCGACAGCAGGCGGCGGAGGATCAGCGGGTCGGGCCTGGCCGGGGCTGGGACGTGTGCGGCGGTGTCGGTCATGGCGACAGGATAAACGGCCGACCCCCGGATCAAAAAATCGCCGTCGTCCCGGCGAAGGCCGGGATCCAGCATTCGACATCGCGGACTGCGGCAAGAACTGGATCCCGGCCTTCGCCGGGACGACGGCATTCTGGATTCCGTGCCATGGCGGTGTTCTTGATTCCGTACATCAAGCATCGCGTTACCCTGTCGCATGCCCAAGACCCCCTCCGAACGCCGGGAACAGGCCGTCGCGCTGCCGCCGCTGCGCGATGCCGATGCCGCCGCGATCCACGCTTTCATCGAGACGATCTGGGCGGAGAACGGGCTGGCGAAGCAGACCCAGGCGAGCTATCGGCGCGATCTGGAAGGCTTCGCGCGCTGGCGCGACGGTGCCGGCGGCGGCCTGATCGGTGCGGACCGGGCGGTGTTGTTCGATTACCTCGCCTGGCGCACCCGCAGCGCGTACTCGCCGCGCAGCAACGCCCGGCTGCTGTCGACGCTGCGTGCGTTCTTCGCCCTGCAGGTGCGTCGCGGGGCACGCGCGGACGATCCCACCGCCTTGCTCGACCCGCCGAAGCTGCCGCGATCGCTGCCCAAGGCGCTGAGCGAGCGCGATATCGAAGCGTTGCTGACCGCGCCCGATGTCACGACGCCGCTGGGCCTGCGCGACCGCGCGATGCTGGAATTGATGTATGCCGCCGGGCTGCGGGTCAGCGAACTGGTCGAACTGCCGGCGACCATGGTCAACCTGCGCCAGGGCGTGCTGCGGGTCAGCGGCAAGGGCGGCAAGGAGCGGCTGGTGCCGCTGGGCGAGGAAGCGCAGCACTGGCTGACCCGCTATCTGGCCGAGTCGCGCCCGGTGCTGGCCGGCAAGCGCACGCCGGCGGCGCTGTTCTTGAATATGTCTTCTCCGAACATGCCATCGCGGAGCGCGGACGGCGAGGCGCTGAGCCGCCAGCAATTCTGGGGGCTGGTGAAGCGGTATGCCGGTGCGGCCGGGATCGACCCGCAGAAGGTCAGCCCGCACGGCCTGCGCCACAGTTTCGCCACCCATCTGCTGAATCACGGGGCGGACCTGCGCGCGCTGCAGATGCTGCTGGGCCATGCCAGCCTGTCGACCACCCAGATCTACACGCTGGTCGCGCGCGAGCAGTTGAAGCGGCTGCATGCCCAGCATCACCCGCGCGGCTGAGCGGTCGATCCGCTGGCCTGTGCGAGTCGTGATTCGCGTCACACGTTGAGCGATATCACCGCGAGGCATGAGTCTGCGCCCTGCAGCATCGTTCCGGGCGGGTCTGCATGCGACAATCGGCCAGACCAGCTTCGACTCCAGCCTGAACTTCCCTGCGCCGCCGCGGTCCCAAACGGCGCACCCGCCCATCCGATGGAACCGCCCTGTATGAAACTTCCGGTGTTCGCCCTGCTCTGCGCCCTGAGCGTGTCCGCCTGCGCGCAGTCGAAACCCGCCGACGCCGAGAAGGCCGCTGCGCCCGAAGCCGGGAAGGCTGCCGCGCCCGAGGCCGGCAAGGCCGCCGGTGCCGCCAGCGGCAAGCAGGCCGACACGCCCAAGGAAGCGATGATCCGCGCCGCGCTCAAAACCATCGATCCGCGCGTCGCGCCGGACCGGATCGCGCCCGCGCCGATTCCGGGTTTCCATGAAGTCATCGTCTCCGGCCAGGTCATCTACTTCAGCGACGACGGCCGCTACATGCTGCAGGGCTCGCTGTACGACGTGGAAGCCAAGAAGGATCTGAGCCAGATCGGTCTGAGCGTGCTGCGCCGCGAGGCGCTGGACAAGGTGCCGGCGAGCGAGCGGATCGTGTTCGCCCCGGTCGGCGCGTCCAAGTACCACGTGTCGGTGTTCACCGACATCGAGTGCGGCTACTGCCAGAAGCTGCATTCGGAAATCGCCGACTACAACAAGCTCGGCATCGCCATCGAATATCTCGCGTTTCCGCGCGCCGGTCTGGCCAGCCAGGACGCCCTGGCGATGGAGTCGGTCTGGTGCTCCGCCGACCGCCGCAAGGCGCTGACCGACGCCAAGAACGGCCGGCCGGTGCCGCCCAAGCGTTGCGACAATCCGGTGGCTGCGCATTACAAGATCGGTCAGCAGATCGGTCTGCAGGGCACGCCGATGATCATCAACAGCGATGGCGTCGCGCTGCCCGGCTACCTGCCGCCGGACAGGCTGCTGGAAGCGCTGGACAAGCTGGCCGCCGAAGGCAAGGCCAAGGGCAAGGCCGGCACCGCCGTCGGCAGCCTCTGAACCGTTCCGGGGCGCCCCGTCGCCCCGTCCGCCGGCCGGTGTTCCCCGGCCGGTGTGACTCGGAGCGCCGGCCGCCGCTGGGCCGCATCCGGTACAATCTGCACCCCGCTTTTAGACTTGGCCGGACATGATCGTCCTCGAGGGCCTCCCGGCCCTATCGCCGTTCCGTCGCGACCGTCTCGAAACCCGTCTCCAGACCCTCGTACCCGAGCTTCGGGTCGTCGGCGCCTGGTTCACGTACTGGGTTGAACCCGAGCCCGGCTACTCCCCCGATCCCGCCACGCTGACGCGCATTCTCGAAGCGCAGGCCGAGCGTGCGCCACTGGCTGCGGGCGCGGTCTCGCGCTTCGTCGCGCCGCGGCTGGGCACCATCTCGCCCTGGGCCAGCAAGGCCGGCGAACTGCTGCGCGGCGCCGGCCAGCCGGTGAAGCGGGTGGAGCGCGGCACCCGGATCGATCTGATCGGCTTCCCGGACGACGCGGCCGCCCGCGCCGCCATCGCCAAGCTCCTGCACGACCCGATGACCCAATCGCTGCTGGCCGATCCGGCCGAAGCGGCGGCGCTGTTCGCCACCCCGGCGCGCGGCGCGCTGGAAGTGATCCCGCTGGCCGACCTGGAGCGCGCCAACGCGCGTCTGGGCCTGGCGCTGGCCGAAGACGAAATCGAATACCTGCGTGCGCGCTACGCCGAACTGGGCCGCGACCCGCACGACGTCGAACTGATGATGTTCGCGCAGGCCAATTCCGAGCACTGCCGGCACAAGATCTTCAACGCCGGCTGGACCATCGACGGCCGCGAGCAACTGGTGAACGGCGGCAACGTCTCGCTGTTCAAGATGATCAAGCACACCCACGCGCAGACGCCCGAACACACGTTGTCGGCGTACAGCGACAACGCCGCGGTGGTGGAAGGCTATCCGGCCAAGCGCTTCAGGCCCGATCCGGCGACGCTGGAATACCGCGCCGAAGCCGAAACGCCCAGCGCGTTCTGCATCAAGGTCGAAACCCACAACCACCCGACCGCGATCTCGCCGTTCCCCGGCGCCTCCACCGGCAACGGCGGCGAGATCCGCGACGAAGGCGCGACCGGCCGCGGCGGCAAGCCGAAGGCCGGGCTGAGCGGTTTCAGCGTCTCGCATCTGCGCATTCCGACGCTGCCGCAGCCTTGGGAACACTTCGAAGAAAACGGCCCGCGCGCGCTCAATCCGCGGATGGCGCCGGCGCTGGAGATCATGCTCGACGGCCCGCTCGGCGCCGCGGCGTTCAACAACGAATTCGGCCGCCCGAACCTCACCGGCTACTTCCGCGCCTTCGAAGTGCGCGAAGACAGCGGCCTGGTCCGCGCCTACGACAAGCCGATCATGCTCGCCGGCGGCCTGGGCGCGATCGATCGGCCGATGGTCGCGAAAATCAGACTCTCGCCCGGCGACGCGGTGATCGTGCTCGGCGGCCCGGCGATGCTGATCGGGCTCGGCGGCGGCGCCGCCAGTTCGGTCGCGTCCGGCGACAGCGCCGAAGACCTCGATTTCGCCAGCGTGCAGCGCGACAACCCGGAAATGGAGCGCCGCTGTCAGGAAGTGATCGACCGCTGCGTCGCTCTCGGTGAAGAGAATCCGATCCTGTGGTTCCACGATGTCGGCGCGGGCGGTCTGTCGAACGCGATCCCTGAGCTGCTGCACGACTCGGGCGTCGGCGGCGTGATCGATCTGGCGAAGGTGCCGAGCGATGATCCGTCGCTGTCGCCGATGCAGCTGTGGTGCAACGAATCGCAGGAACGTTACGTGCTGGGCGTCGCCCAGGAGCGTCTGGCCGATTTCGCCGCGCTGTGCGAACGCGAGCGTTGCCCGTTCGCGGCCGTTGGCGTGGCGACGGCGGAAGAGCGGTTGGTGGTGGGCTATTTCACCTCTCCCCCCGGGAGAGAGCCTGCCCCGGACACGATCCGGGGTCGGCGCGAAGCGCCGGGTGAGGGTGCGGAGAACGGTGAGACCTCTGCTTCGACGAACCCTCTCCCCAACCCCTCTCCCGACGGGAGAGGGGCTGAAGCTCCGGCCATCGATCTGCCCATGGACGTCCTCTTCGGCAAACCACCGAAGATGCACCGCGACACCCAGCGGCCCGCGCTCGCGAAGTGGCCCGCGCTCGACGGCCAGGACATCGATCTGCATGAGGCCGGCCTGCGCGTGCTCGCGCATCCGACGGTCGCCGCGAAAAACTTCCTCATCACCATCGGCGACCGCAGCGTCGGCGGCCTGACCGCGCGCGACCAGCTGGTCGGCCCGTGGCAGATGCCGGTGGCCGACTGCGCGATCACGCTCGCCGGCTTCGACACGCATGCCGGCGAAGCGATGGCGCTCGGCGAACGCACGCCGCTGGCGCTGATCGACGCTGCCGCAGCCGCGCGCATGGCGGTGGGCGAGGCGATCACCAATCTGCTCGCCGCGCCGGTGTCGTCGCTGGCGCAGATCAAGCTGTCCGCGAACTGGATGGCCGCCGCCGGTCATCCGGGCGAGGACGCGCGACTGTTCGACGCGGTGAAGGCCGTGGGCATGGCGCTGTGCCCGACGCTGGAGCTGAGCATTCCGGTCGGCAAGGATTCGCTGTCGATGCAGGCGCAGTGGACGCAGACCAGCGCAAGCGGCGACGTCGAACAACACAAATCGGTGTCGCCGGTGTCGTTGATCGTTACCGCATTCGCGGCGGTGGAGGATGCGCGCGCGCAGCTCACCCCGCTGCTGTCGCGCGAAGGCGAGACCGAACTGTGGCTGATCGGCCTCGGCGCGGGCCGCAAGCGTCTGGGCGGCTCGATCCTGGCGCAGGTCTACGACGGTTTCGGCGGGCGTCATGGCGACGATTCCGGGCCTGTGGTGCAAGTACCCGACCTCGACGATCCCGAACGTCTGCGCGGCTTGTTCGATCTCATGCGCGACGCGCGCGAACGCGGCTTGGTGCGCGCGTATCACGACCGTTCCGATGGCGGCGCCTTCGCGGCGCTGTGCGAAATGGCGTTCTGTTCGCACCTCGGCCTCGACATCACCCTCGACGACTGGGGCGACGATGCGCTGCGCACGCTGTTCTGCGAGGAATTGGGCGTGATCGTGCAGATCGCGACCGAGGACCGCGCCGAGTTCGCCGATCTCGTCGCCCAGCATGGCCTGATCGAATGCGCGCAGCGCATCGCGCGGCCGAGCACCGCGCCTGCGGTGCGCGTGCATCGCGACGGCGAGGTGCTGGTCGAATGGCGCTGGGAGGAGCTGTTCGATGCATGGTGGTCGGTCACCCACGCGATGCAACGCTTGCGCGACAACCCCGAATCGGCCGACGACGAACGCGCCGCCGTGCGCCGTTTCGATGCGCCCGGTCTGCGTCCCAAACTCACGTTCGACGCGGCCGAGGATATCGCCGCGCCGTATGTTTCCACCGGCGCGCGTCCGCGCGTGGCGATCCTGCGCGAGCAGGGCGTCAACGGTCAGATCGAAATGGCGTCTGCGTTCGACCGCGCCGGTTTCACCGCGGTCGACGTCCACATGAGCGATCTCATCGCCGGTCGCGTCGCGCTGGACGGTTTCGCCGGCTTCGCGGCCTGCGGCGGTTTCAGCTACGGCGACGTGCTCGGCGCGGGTCGCGGCTGGGCCACGTCGATCCTCGAACGCGCCGCGCTGCGCGATGCGTTCGCCGCGTTCTTCGCGCGCCCGGACACGTTCTCGCTCGGCGTGTGCAACGGTTGCCAGATGCTGTCGCAGCTCAAGGACATCATTCCCGGCGCCGAGCACTGGCCGCGCTTCCTGCGCAATCGCAGCGAACAGTTCGAGGCCCGCTTCGGTCTGCTCGAAGTCGCCGATTCGCCGTCGCTGTTCTTCGCCGGCATGCACGGCTCGCGCATCCCGGTGGCGATCGCGCACGGCGAAGGCCGCGCGACCTTCGACAACGATGCGGACCGCGATGCCGCGACCGTTGCGCTGCGCTACGTCGCCAACGACGGCGGCGAGGCGAGCGGCTATCCCGCGAACCCGAACGGCTCCGAGCTGGCTATCGCCGGCCTCAGCAGCCGCGACGGCCGTTCGACCATCCTGATGCCGCATCCCGAGCGCACCCCACGCAGCGTCAACATGAGCTGGCATCCGCAGGATTGGCCGGAAGATTCGCCGTGGCTGCGGATGTTCCGCAACGTGCGTGCGGCGGTTGGTTGATGGGCTTGTAGAGTGGCCTTCAGGCCGCTGCTGCGATCGTTGAACAAAAAAAGCGGCCTGAAGGCCGCTCTACGGGACGCCGGCGGCGGATGCGGACGTCATGTCGTCGCTTTCGCCAACCAGTTTTCGATGCCGGCGCGATCCCGCGCGCGCAGCAGCGCCGGCGCGCGCGCGCGCAGCGCCGCGTGATCGAAGCCGCGCACCGCGCGACGCAGTTCCAGCAGCGTGCCCGGGTGCAGACTGAATTCCTCCAGCCCCAGCGCCAGCAGCACCGGCGCGAACAGCGGGTCGCCGGCGACTTCGCCGCACACTGCCACCGGCTTTCCGCGCGCCCGCGCGGTGCGCATCACCGAGTCGAGCAGACGCAGCACCGCCGGATGCAGCGGGCTGTAGAGTTCGCCCAGCGCCTCGTTGTTGCGGTCGGCGGCGAGCAGGTACTGCACCAGATCGTTGGTGCCGATCGACAGGAAATCGGTGGCGGCGATGAAGGTCGGCAGCGCGATCGCCGCCGATGGCACTTCGATCATCGCGCCCAACGGCACCGCATCGGCGATGGCGCAACCTTCGCCGCGCAGTTCGCGCTGCACGTCGGTCATCAGCGTGCGGACCGCGATCATTTCCTCGCGACCGCTGACCATCGGCACCAGCACACGGATCGGGCCGTAGGCGCTGGCGCGCAGGATCGCGCGCAGTTGGGTGCGGAACAGATCGATGCGCGACAGCGACAGGCGCACGCCGCGCAGGCCCAGGGCCGGATTGGGTTCACCGATCAACGCCAGCGCGGTGCCGTCGGCCTTGTCGGCGCCGATGTCGAGGGTGCGGATGGTGACCGTGCGTCCGGTCATGCCCAGCACCAGATCGCGATACGCGCGGAACTGTTCTTCCTCGTCCGGCAGCGTGTGCCGCAGCTCCGCCGGACGGTTCATGAACAGGAATTCGGTGCGGTACAGACCGACGCCGGCGGCGCCGAGCGCATGCGCTTCGGCCACGTCCTCGCGCGATTCGGCGTTCGCCCAGAGTTTGATGTCGACGCCGTCGCGGGTGCGCGTGGGCTCGCGGCGCAAACGATGCAGTTGCTTGCGCTCGCGCGCGTACATCTGCACCCGCGCGCGATGCTCGCGCAGGTCGTCGGCGTTCGGTTCCAGGATCACCAGGCCGCTGCCGCCGTCGACCGCCAGCACGTCGCCGTCGTTCACTTTCTGCAACACGTGCGCCGCGCCGATCACCAGCGGCACGTGCAGACTGCGGGCGAGGATCGCGCTGTGCGACAGCGGGCTGCCGCCGGCGGTGATCACCGCCATCACGCCCTGCGCATGCAGTTGGGCGAGATCCGAGGGCGCGATGTTGTCGGTGACCAGGATGTCGCCGGCGATGCCCTGCAGTTCGGCGTCGCGGCTGTGCAGCGCGGCGTGGATGCGGCCGACCACCTGATCGATGTCGTCGATGCGGCTGCGCAGATAGGCGTCGTCCATGTCCGAGAACACCGCGGCGATGCGGTCGCGCTGCAGGCGCAGGGCGTAGTCGGCGGCGTAGCGGCCGGTGCGGATCAGTTCGTCCAGGCCGGCCAGCAGTTCGGGGTCGTCCAGCAGCAGGGTGTGCAGGTCGAGGAATTCGCCGACCTCGTGCGCCAGCGCGCCGTGCAGGCGGTGGCGCAGCGCGTGCATCTCGCCGCGGACCACGGTGATGGCGTCGTGCAGGCGTTCGAGTTCGGCATCGACCTGCGAAGCGTCGATCCGCTCTTCGGCCACGTCCAGCGCATGTGGCAGGCGTACCCGCGCCCGTCCGAGCACGCTGCCGCGCGATGCGCCCTGGCCGGAGAGGATTCGACGCATCAGCTGTCCTCGTCGAACCTGCGCTCGAACAGCGCGGCCACAGCGTCCATCGCAGCGGCTTCGTCTTCGCCGTCGGTGCGCACGATCACGCTGCTGCCGTGGCCGGCGGCGAGCAGCATCACGCCCATGATGCTCTTGGCGTTCACTTCGCGGCCCTTGGCGGCGACGGTGACGCCGCAGCGGAAGCCGGAGACGACCTGCACCAGTTTGGCGGTGGCGCGGGCGTGCAGCCCGAGACGGTTGGTGATGGTGAGTTCGCGTTCGATCATGGCGCTGACCCGGGTTGGGTGTCGGAAATGGAAGATGGGTGGTGTGTGGTTTCGGGTGTCATCAATGCTGGCGTCATCGATTCATGCGTCATCGACGATCGCCCCGTTGCGTGCGCCGGCGGCGGCGACCGCCGGCAGTTCGTCCAGCGGCAGCTCGGCGTAGTTCATCACCCGCAACAGCATCGGCAGGTTCAGCGACGCCACCCGGCGCGCCGGTGTGCCCAGGCGCGCGAGTTTCGACGCGAGGTTGCTGGGCGAGGCGCCGTAGAGGTCGGTGAGGATCAGCACCCCGTCGCCGCCGTCGACCCGGCGCAGCGCGGCGCTGGCCAGCGGCAGCGCGGTGTCGGGGTCGTCGTCGAATCCCAGCTCGAAGGCTTCGGTCTTCAGCGGCAATTGACGCAACAGCCGTGTCGAGACATCGACCAGTGCGCTGCCGATGCCAGGATGGGTGACGAGGAGGATGCCGACGGTCATGCCGACAACTTAACAGAGGAAGATGACGCGCCGGAAGCGGGGAACGCGCTCAGTCGCCGGATTCGTCCAGCACCGCGTGGAACAGCGTGTTCAGCGCCTGCACCGCGCCGGCCGGCCGCGAGGCTTCCGGCTGCATCGTTTCCAGCCGCGCCAGTTGTTGTTCGACGAAAGCGTTGATGGCGGGCACCGGGTCGCCCAGGCCCATTTCCGGGGCGCCGCGTTTGCGTTCCAGCAGCGCGTCGATCTCCGCACACAGCGCGGGACGGTCGTCGATCAGATGCAGCAGCCTGTCGAATTCGATCGGCGCCGGGGTGCCGTAGCGTTCCAGCCACAGCACCGACAGCAGCGGCCGCAGCGCGTAGAAATACTTCTTCAGCGACACCTGCTCGGCGCGCAGATAGGCGCGCTCGGTGGTCTTGGCCATGCTGCGGTAGTGGTACATGCCGCTCTCGACCGAGTACACCTTCGGCAGCAGCGCGCGCGCCTGTTCACCGAAACCGCCGCCGAAACCGCCGCGCTCGATGTAGCGGATCGGCGACTGGATCCATTCCACGAACGCCGGGTTCGACTTCCAGAACAGCCGCAGCGCCTTGCGCAGGTCCCAGCCGTTGAGGTCGATGTCGTCGACGATCGCGTATTCGATCACGTCGCGGCGTTCTTCCAGATCCACCGCCTGGTACCAGCGCGGATCGTGGACGTAGATGAAGCGCACGTCGTAGTCGGAGTTGGGCGAGGCGAAGCCCCAGGCGCGGCTGCCGGATTCGACCGCGAGCAGGATGCGCACGCCGTGCTGTTCTTCGGCGCGCGCGAGTCGCTGCATGATCTCGGCATGCACGTCGACGGGGATGGCGGAGTGACCGGGCGGGGCGATATTCATGTGATGGAAGCGTGTTGAGTGAGCGCGTGGTCGGCGGTTTCGGGGCGGCAGGTTCTTGTCAGTGCGATGGAATCAATCGGTCGTCCAGCGGCCCTGGTCGTCTTTGCGGTAGCGGGCGCTGTGGCGCATGGTTTCGGTGGGGAAGTCGCTGCCGGGATAGGACGTCCGCACTTCGCCGTCGCAGCGGAATGCGCGGGTGTAGGGTTTGCAGCCGGTCTTCCGGAAACTTTCCAGCTTCATCCTGATCGGTTCGCTGCGCGCGCCGGACATCTCGATGACGATGCCGCCCTTGCGATTGATGTCATCGATCCGGGCCTGCTGCAGCGCCCGCATCTCGTCCTCGGTCGGCTCGACCAGTACGGCTTCTGCCGGCGCCGCGGCGGTCTGCGCTGTGGCGGTCGCGGCGTCTGCGGCGGGATCCGCTGCCGGCTCTCCGCCGCAGGCGGCGAGAAGCGGTAGCGTGACGGCGGCGATCAGCCAGCGCAGCGTGCGCGCGGAAGACATGAGATATCGCATCGAAACGCTCCGGTGAGGATGTCCCGAAATCATCGCACGGCGCGCCTGCGCGATGCTCAGCCGTGGTGTCCGATCCCGGCGGTGGCGAAGACCGTGATTTCCTCGCGGTCGTGGTACAGCTGGCGGGCGCGTACGGTCAGCGGCTTGCCGGCTTCGGCTTCGAAGCGTTCGAGGCACTGGCGGGTTTCCTGCCAGCGTTTCTTCATCGGCAGTTTCAGATTGAAGACCGCGTGCCGGCACCAGCCTTCGTGGAACCATTCGGCCATGCGCGCGGCGACGCGGCTGGGCTGCTCGACCATGTCGCAGACCATCCAGTCCAGCGGTTTCGCCGGATGCCACGAGAACCCGTCGGCGCGCAGATGCTGCACCAGGCCGGTGTCGATCACGTGCTGGCGCAGCGGGCCGTTGTCGACCGCGGTGACCTGCAGATTCTGGCGCGCGAGCACCCAGGTCCAGCCGCCGGGCGCGGCGCCGAGGTCGGCCGCGCGCATGCCCGGACGCAGCAGGCGTTCGCGCTCGTCGCTGTTCAGCAGCACCAGCAGCGCTTCTTCGAGCTTCAGCGCGGAGCGTGAGGGCGCATCGGGCAGCAGTTTCAGGCGCGGGATGCCCAGCGGCCACGGTGCGCTGTCGCGCGGATCGCCGACCGCGAGGAAGGCGTGGTCGCCGTCGACGAAACACACGTGCAGCCTCGGCAGGCGATCGTTGTCCTGCGCGACGAGCAGCCCGGCCTTGCGCAGCGCCGGACGCAGCGCATTGCCGAAGCTGCGCGCCAGCCCGGCCAGCGGTTTGGATTCGTCGGAATCCGGGTGCTCGACGACGATGGTGCCGAAACGTGGGATATCGATGGCACCGAGGGCTTCCAGCATCGGCGCGATCCGGTCTTTCGGATCGAGATCGCGCAGCTCGGCGATCAGCCGCAGTTTCTGGCGCGCGAAGATCAGCTCACCGAAGGGCAGCGCCTGGGTCAACGCCACGCCGTCGTCGCCGAAGAACAACGCGTAGCCGCTGTTGCGTTCGGTGCGCGCGTAGCCGCCGAGTCCGCGCTCGGCGGCGCGTTCGGTCAGTTCGGCGGCGAGCTCGGGTTCGAAGCCCGGACGGCAGTAGCAGAGGAGGCCGTGGGTGTTCAATACCGCGATCCGCCGCGCGCGCTGTACGCGCGCAGCGCGTCGCAGGCGGCGTCGCGTTCGATGTCGCGGGTCACCGCGATGCCGCGCTGTTCCAGTTCGCCGATCCAGTCCGCCGGCAGCGGGCCTTCGTCGAATTCGGTCAGCGCCATCACGTCTTCGGCGCGGGCGCCGATCAACAGGCGGTCGATGCCGGCCCAGATCGTCGCGCCGTAGCACTGGCAGCAGGGCTGCGACGAGGTGGCGAGGACGATCGGGCCGCAGGGCGCGTCGCTTTCGTCGCGATTGAGTCGCGGGCGCTGGGTGCGCTGTTGCGCGAGCATGTAGGCCATCATTTCGGCGTGCGCGACCGAGCAGCTGTGCGGCAGCACGCGGTTCACGCCGACCGCGATGATGCGGTGGTCGGCGCCGAAGACCACGGCGCTGAACGGGCCGCCGCTGTCGGCTTCGACATTGCGCACCGACAGCGCGATCGCCAGTGCGACCTTGTCGGCGTCGCTGTCGTAGCTGCGCGCGGTGTCGACGAATTCGTGGACCCAGGCGGGCAGGGTGAGGTGGACTTGGGCGTAGAGCATCAGAAAGTCATCCAGATCAGAGCATTCGCATCAAAGTAGCCGCATCACATCACCGCCGCGCCGCTGGCGATGTTCTCGCACTGGCCCTTCACGCACTGGCAGCCGCTCACTTCCTGGAAGCCGCAGATCGAGGCCATGCCCGATTTCTCGCACTGCGCGCGGACCGCGGCGGGGTCGGTCTTCGTGTCCTTGTTGACGCACATCGGATAGGCGCCGCAGCAGTTGCCCACGTCCTTCACTGCGCAGTCGCTGCTGGTGTTGCAACTGCGGCCAAGTTCATCCGCTGCTTTCGGCGCGGGTGATGTCTCCATGGGATTGGAGGCTTCTGCGACCGGCGCAGGCGCGGCCGGCTGCGTTGCGGCCGGTTGCTTCGCCGCGGACTGTTCCATCGCCGGTGTTCCGGGAGCGTTCTGCGAAGCGGTCGGTGCGGTGCAGCCGACCAGCCACAGCGCGGCAAGCACGGCGGGAACGAAGTGACGTAGACGCATGGCGGGTCTCCTCATGGATGGAACCGGTCGCGCGGGCGCGCGACCGGCCTGACTCAAGCGGCCTAACTCAAACGTTCGCGGCCCAGGTGTCGCGCAGGGTGACGCTGCGGTTGAAGACCGGCGCTTCGCTGCGGTGATCGAAACGATCCGCGACGAAGTAACCGATGCGTTCGAACTGGAAGCTCTGCTCGGGCGCGGCATCGGCGGCGGCGGGCTCGACATAGCCGCGCACGCTCCGCCGCGATTCCGGATTCAGATAATCGCGATAGCTCTTGCCTGCCTCGTCGGTATCGGGGTTCGGCACCGTGAACAGGCGGTCGTACAGCCGCACTTCCGCCGCCACCGCGTGCTGTGCGCTGACCCAGTGGATCGTGCCCTTGATCTTGCGGTCGGCGCCGGGCATGCCGGGGCGCGATTCCAGGTCGAGGGTGCCGCGCAGCTCGATGATGTCGCCGGCGTCGTTCTTGATCACTTCATCGCAGCGCGCGATGCCGGCGCCGCGCAGGCGCACTTCGCCGCCGGGGATCAGCCGCTTCCAGCCTTTCGGCGGCACTTCGGCGAAATCTTCGCGCTCGATCCACAGTTCGCGCGAGAACGGCACGGTGCGCTGGCCGAAGGATTCGTCCTTCGGATGATTCGAGAACGTGAGCTGTTCCTCGTGGCCCTCGGGCAGATTGGTGAGCACGAACTTCACAGGATCCAGCACCGCCATGCGCCGCGGCGCGCGGCCGTCGAGATCTTCGCGCACGGTGTTTTCAAGCACCGAGTAATCGATCAGCGAATTCTGTTTCGACAGGCCCAGGCGCGCGACGAACAGTTTCAGCGCATCCGCTGTGTAGCCGCGGCGGCGGATGCCCTGCAGCGTCGGCATGCGCGGGTCGCCCCAGCCGTCGACGAGGTTTTCTTCCACCAGGGTCATCAGCTTGCGCTTGCTCATCACCGTGTAATTGAGGTTCAAGCGCGAGAACTCGATCTGTCGCGGCTTGCTGGCTTCGAACGGCAGGCCGCGGTCGGTCAGCGACGCGAGCAGCTCGGGATGGTGTGCCAGATCGACCTTGTCCACGCACCAGTCGTACAGCGGTCGGTGATCTTCGAACTCCAGCGTACACAGCGAATGGGTGATGCCCTCGGCGGCGTCGCTGAGCGAGTGCGCGTAGTCGTACATCGGATAGATCGGCCAGTCGTTGCCGGTGTTCTGGTGTTCGACGTGCTTGATCCGGTACAGCGCCGGGTCGCGCAGATTGATGTTGCCGCTGCCCATGTCGATCTTCGCGCGCAGGGTGCGTGCGCCGTCGGGAAATTCGCCGGCGCGCATGCGTCGGAACAGGTCGAGACTTTCTTCCACGGGGCGATTGCGGAACGGCGATTCGCGGCCGGGTTCGGTCAGGTTGCCGCGGTAGGCGCGGACGTCCTCGGCGCTGAGGTCGCAGACGAAGGCGTCGCCCTGGCGGATGAGTTTTTCTGCAGCGAGGTAGAACACCTGGAAATAATCGGAAGCGTGACGGAGTTCCGCCCACTCGTAGCCGAGCCAGCGTACATCGTCCTGAATGGCGCGCACGTACTCCGGGTCTTCCCGGGCAGGGTTGGTGTCGTCCAGGCGCAGGTTGCAGCGGCCGCCGAATTCCTCGGCGATGCCGAAGTCGGTCCAGATCGCCCGGGTGTGCCCCAGGTGCAGATAGCCATTGGGTTCCGGCGGGAATCGGGTGCGGATCGCGGCCTGCTTGCCGCTGGCGAGGTCGTCGCGGACGATCTGGCGAATGAAGTCCTGACGGCGCACGGCTGCGTCGTCGGTGGAGGGGGTGTCCGTAGTGTGTTCCGGGGTCATCGACGAGGCAGGCTGCGAAAACCGTCAGTTTAGAGGTTGTGCGTCGCTTTGGGATGCGCTGCGGACGGTCGCGGGCGTTGTAGTGTGTGCATCGATGCTCCGCAAGTGCCTGAAGTGTGTGCGGGATGCTACTGTGGCCGGTGGAAGGGGGCGCCGGACCGGATGGCTCGAGGCGCGTGCGTTTACAGCGATCGAATCGACACCAAGGGGGCGGGCGATGGGCGACACAGCCGATCGGCCTGTGATTCTGCAATCTGATCTGCATCCATCGAATCCGCAGCCGTCGAATCCGCAGCCGTTGCACCGGCGATCGGGTTCGCAGTGCGGGCTTGAGATCGGCCGCGTGGACGCGGCGTGTCGGCGTCGGACCGGCGCCGTGCTTGCGTCCGGGATCAGGAAGATCCGGGTCTTCGTGATCTCCGGCTGACCATGGCGTTTCCGCACTGGGACATCCCGCAGCAGTGGTTCCGCTCCATCGCGATGGTGGCGGTGCTGCTGCTGGGTCTGTACGCCCTGTCGCCCGGTCGCGCCGAGGCGCCGACGACGCAGCCGCTGTTGCTGCGGCTGCAGCCCTTGCCCGATGCCGAAGGCCGGCTGCCCGAACTGGGGCGCGATGGTCGTTCGCTGCGCCTGGGCGTGGCCGAAGAGATGCGTCGCGTCCGCGCCGAGCTGCGGTTCGTGTTGCCGCCGCCCACCGCGGAATCCCCGCACTGGGTCATCTGGATGCCGCGGATGCCGGTGGAATCGATGCAACTGCGGGTCGAAAACGCCTGGGACGGCGGGACGCGCAGTTTCCTGTCGCCGCAGCCTTCCGAAGGCCCGCTGCCGGTCGGCTATCTCTACCGGCTGCCGTCCACCTGGGAAGGCGAAATCCGCCTGGAACTCAGCGCCACCGCACTGCGCAACGTCGCATTGCGCCCGGAAGTGATTTCCGAGGCCTTGGCCGAGCAGTACATCCAGAAGGCCACGATCCTCACCAGCCTGGTCTATGCCAGCCTGTTCACGCTCGGACTGATGACGCTGGCGCTGTTTTTTGCCTCCCGCGACGCCGGCTTCCTCTCGTTTTTCGGGTTCTGCCTGTCCGGCGCGCTGTTGCTGGCCGCCTTCAACGGGCACCTCTATCTTCTCGACCCCCTCGGCCTGTTCCAGCAGACGGGAGGCGCCGGTCTGCATGCGGTCTCGCTGCTGTTCGTGGTCGCCTCGCTGCGCATCCTGCTGCGCTACACCGACCATGAGCAGGGCCGGCCGCGGTTCGCGAAGGCGGTGGACCACGCCTGCGTCCTCCTATTGCTGGTCGCGGCGGTGATGGTGGCCTGGCGCGAGCGTTTCGACCCGTTCGCGGTCTGGCTGGTGCCGTTGGCCTGGGGGGGTGGCTGCCTCGTCGCGCTGGTCGTGCTGGGCGAAGCCTGGCGTCGGCGCGTGCCGTTCTCGGGCTCGGTGCTGATGTCGGTGCTGATCCTCGCCGCCACGATCCTGGGCTGGGAGCTGGCCGCGCGCGGCATCGTCGCGGGCTCGCTGTGGACGGACTACGGCTATCAGCTGGCGATCATGCTCTGCGCGGCGATGATCAGCGTGGGTCTGATCAGCCGGATCAGCAAATACCGCGAACAGCGCGACCGCGAACAGCGCGCGCGCGCCGATTCCGAGCGCCGGATGTACCGCGAAGCGGTGCGCACCGAACTGCTGACCGCGCTGCAGACCTCGCTGCGCGGCGCCGCGCAGGACGACATCCAGCCCATCGTCTTTCGTCACCTGCTGGAGCATCTGCGCAGGCTGGTGCCCACCACCACGGCGGTCGCGATCGCCCGCGGATACCACGGCCGCGACACGCTGGTGGTGCAGCCGGCGGCGTATCTGCAGGATATCGAGGCGACCATCGGCGAACGTCTGCAGACGCTGCGCCGGCAATTGGCCGGCAATATCGAACTGCAGCGTCCGGTCACCAAGACCGGCGAGAGCACGCCGGTGGCGATCGAAGCGCTGGTCGCGCTGCCGGTGCGCGCGCCGTCCTGGGGGCTGATCCTGCTGGAACGCAGCGGCGCCACCGTCTTCCACCCCGAAGAACTGACCATCGTCCGCGAACTGGCGCGGCTGGCGCTGTTGCAGGC
>CBIHKW010000024.1:0-35957 GCA_966203835.1 uncultured Thermomonas sp. | reverse complement strand
TTTGGCGTTTCGCGCTGGCGGCGGTGGGGGCGGCGCCGGGGTGGTGGCCACTCGCGTCATGTGAGTATCTGACCGGGGCGGGCTTGGGCGCGCACGGCTTTGTCAGATCATCATCCCGGCGAAGGCCGGGATCCAGAGCGCAGGGCGGGTCTGAACTCCGGAAATCCGGTCCTTGGCCGGATTTCTACGAAAAAAGCCCCGATGGCTTGCAAGGCCATCCCAAGCCCCTCTATAATGCAAGACCACTTCGCGAGCCGTCTTCGGGCGGTCTGCAAGTAAAGCGAAATGAAGTGCAGGATGCGCTTCGTCTTCGCCGGACAGGGAAACGTCGCAACGGCATCGCCCCCGCCCGCCCCGAATTCATTCAGGGCAACCGCGGCAGGGGCATGTTGTCGCGTCCTCGATTCCCCATCTGGCGGGCCGGTTCTCCGGCCTGCTTTCGTTTTTGAAGTCGTGAAGTTTCCGAAAGCGTTCTTGTTGGAAATTTGCAAGATTTTCAATTACTTGGCGTCACTGGTATTCGAAAGTGTTTTCACAATAAGGGGGTTCGGCGCACCTAGCCGCCGAGCCTGTCGCTCTTTCTACGAGGAATTCCGTCATGGCGGACCAAAAGATCCGGATCCGGCTGAAAGCGTTCGATCATCGTCTGATCGACCGTTCGGCCAGTGAGATCGTCGAGACGGCGAAGCGGACCGGCGCGCAAGTGCGCGGCCCGATCCCGCTGCCGACCAAGATCGAACGCTACACCGTCCTGGTGTCGCCGCACGTCGACAAAGACGCTCGCGACCAGTACGAAACCCGCACGCACAAGCGCGTGCTCGATATCGTCGACCCCAACGACAAGACCGTGGACGCGCTGATGAAGCTCGAGCTCGCGGCCGGCGTCGACGTCCAGATCAAATTGACCTGAGGCCGCCACTATGACCGCGAAGAAATATTCGTTGGGCATCGTCGGCCGCAAGGCCGGCATGAGCCGACTGTTCACCGAGGACGGCAAGTCCATTCCGGTGACCCTGATCGAAGCTACGCCGAATCGCATCGTTCAGATCAAGACCCCGGAAATCGACGGCTACAGCGCCGTGCAGATCACCGCCGGCGTCAAGCGCGCCGCGCTGATCAACAAGCCGGAAGCTGGTCACCTCGCCAAGGCGAAGGTCGAAGCCGGTCGTGGTTTGTGGGAGCTGCGCGTCGAAGCCGACAAGATCGGCGATTTCCAGGTGGGCGGCGAAATCAAGGCCGACATCTTCGAAGTCGGTCAGATCGTCGACGTCCAGGGCATCACCAAGGGCAAGGGTTTCCAGGGCACGATCAAGCGCTGGAACTTCACCATGGGCGACGCGACGCACGGTAACTCGCTGTCGCACCGTTCGCCGGGCTCCATCGGTCAGCGCCAGACGCCAGGCCGCGTGTTCCCGGGCAAGAAGATGTCCGGCCACATGGGCGCCGAGCAGCAGACGACGCAGCGTCTTGAAGTGGTCAAGGTCGACGCCGAGCGCGGCCTGATCGCGATCAAGGGTGCGGTCCCGGGCGCCCCGGGCGGCGACGTCATTGTCCGTCCGACGACGAAGTAAGGGAGACGACAATGGAACTCGCCATCAATAACACCAGCAAGACCGTCTCGGTCTCCGAAGCCGTCTTCGGCCGCGAATTCAGCGAAGATCTGGTTCACCAGGTCGTTGTTGCCTATCGCAACGCCGGTCGCTCGGGCACCAAGGCGCAGAAGACCCGCGCCGAAGTCAACGGCACCACCAAGAAGTCGAAGAAGCAGAAGGGCGGCGGTGCGCGTCATGGCGCGCTGACGGCTCCGATCTTCGTCGGTGGTGGTCGCGCGTTCGCGGCCAAGCCGCGCAGCTTCGCGCAGAAGGTCAACCGCAAGATGTATCGCGCCGCGATGGCCGCGATCCTGTCCGAACTGAATCGTCAGGGCCGGATCACGATCGTCGAGTCGTTCGATATCGATACCCCGAAGACCAGCGGTCTGGTCGAGAAGCTCAAGGGCTTCGAGCTCGGCAAGCGCCCGCTGATCGTCACCGAAGACGCGTCCGAAAACCTGTTCCTGTCCGCCCGCAATCTGCCGTACGTGCAGGTTCGCGACGTGCAGGGTCTGGATCCGGTCTCGCTGGTCGGTGCCGATACCGTCCTGATGACTGCCGATGCGGTCAAGAAGATCGAGGAGTGGCTGGCATGAACGACGCCAAGCTCTATAGCGTGATCCGTGCGCCGCGCGTGTCCGAAAAGACCGTCCGCGCGCAGGAAACCTCCAATCAGTACGCCTTTGAAGTCGCCACCACGGCCACCAAGGCCGACATCAAGATCGCCGTCGAAAAGCTGTTCGACGTGAAGGTCCAGTCGGTCAACGTGCTCAACGTGAAAGGCAAGAACAAGGCGTTCCGCAACCGTAACGGTCGCCGTGGCGACTGGCGCAAAGCCTACGTGACGCTGGCCGAAGGCCAGTCGATCGACGTTACAACGGTCAAGGTCTGAGGACTCACCGATGCCATTGATGACATTCAAACCGACTTCCCCCGGCCGCCGCAGCGCGGTCCGCGTGGTCACGCCGGGCCTGCACAAAGGCGCCCCGCATGCCGCGCTGGTCGAGAGCCAGAGCAAGACCGGTGGTCGCAACCATCACGGTCGCATCACCACCCGCCACATCGGCGGTGGTCACAAGCAGCATTACCGCATCATCGACTTCAAGCGCGACAAGGAAGGCATTCCGGCGAAGGTCGAGCGGATCGAATACGATCCGAATCGCACCGCGCACATCGCGCTGCTGTGCTATGTCGACGGCGAACGCCGTTACATCATCGCGCCGAAGGGCCTGAAGGCCGGTGACCAGGTGATCGCGGGCAACGATGCCCCGATCAAGCCCGGCAACACCCTGCCGCTGCGCAATATCCCGGTCGGTTCGACGGTGCATTGCATCGAGATGAAGCCGGGCAAGGGTGCGCAGATCGCGCGCGCCGCCGGTGCCGGCGTCCAGCTGGTCGCTCGCGAAGGCATCTACGCGATGCTCCGCCTGCGTTCGGGCGAAATGCGCAAGGTGCCTTCCGAGTGCCGCGCCACCATCGGCGAAGTCGGCAACACCGAACACAACCTCGAGAAGCTCGGCAAGGCCGGTGCTTCGCGCTGGCGCGGCGTCAAGCCGACCGTCCGCGGCGCGGCCATGAATCCTGTCGACCATCCGCACGGCGGTGGTGAGGCGAAAGCCGGCCAGGGTAACCCGCATCCGGTCACCCCGTGGGGCGTCCCGACCAAGGGTTACAAGACCCGCAAGAACAAGCGCACGCAGAAATTCATCGTGCGCGACCGCAGGAGCTAATCGACCATGGCACGTTCACTCAAGAAGGGTCCGTTCATCGACCACCATCTCATCAAGAAGGTGGAGACCGCGGGCAACAACAAGAAGCCGATCAAAACCTGGTCGCGTCGTTCCACCATCCTGCCGGAAATGATCGGGTTCACGATCGCCGTGCACAACGGCAAGAATCACGTGCCGGTGCTGGTCAACGAGAACATGGTCGGTCACAAGCTCGGCGAGTTCGCGCTCACCCGGACCTTCAAGGGTCACGGCGGCGACAAGAAGGGCAAGTAAGACATGGCCACTATCAAAAATGCTAACGAGGCGAGAGCGGTCCTGCGTACCGCCCGCATCTCCCCGCAGAAGGCCCGCCTGGTCGCCGATCAGGTTCGTGGTCTCTCCGCCGAGCGCGCCGTGAACCTGCTCAGGTTTTCCGACAAGAAAGCCGCTGCCATGATCCGCAAGGTCGTGGAATCGGCGATCGCCAATGCCGAGAACAACCAGGGCGCCGACATCGATCTGCTGAAGGTCAAGACCATCATGGTCGATGAAGGTCCGATGCTGAAGCGTTTCATGGCCCGCGCCAAAGGCCGCGGAACCCGCATTCTGAAGCGCACCAGCCACATCACTGTGGTCGTGGGCGAGGGCAAATAAGTATGGGCCACAAAGTACATCCCACCGGTATCCGCCTCGGTATTTCCAAAGACTGGAATTCGAAGTGGTACGCGGGCAAGAAGGAATTCGCCGACTACCTCGCCGCCGACCTCCGGGTCCGCGAGATGCTGCGCAAGAAGCTGGCCGCCGCCGGGATCAGCAAGATCCTGATCGAGCGCCCCGCCAAGACCGCGCGCGTCACCGTTCACACCGCCCGTCCGGGCGTGGTGATCGGCAAGCGCGGCGAGGACATCGAGAAGCTGCGTAAGGAAATCAGCGACCTGATGGGCGTTCCCGCGCACATCAACGTCACCGAAGTCCGCAAGCCGGAACTCGATGCCCAGCTGGTGGCCGAGTCGATCGCCCAGCAGCTCGAGCGCCGCATCATGTTCCGCCGTGCGATGAAGCGCGCGGTCGGCAACGCGATCCGCCTCGGCGCGCTCGGCATCAAGGTCAACGTCGCCGGCCGCCTCAACGGCGCCGAAATCGCCCGCTCGGAGTGGTATCGCGAAGGTCGCGTGCCGTTGCACACCCTGCGCGCCGACGTCGACTACGGTTTCGCCGAAGCCCACACCACGTATGGCGTGATCGGCATCAAGACCTGGATCTACAAGGGCGAAATCTTCGATTTCTCCCAGGTCGGCCAGGAGAAGCAAGACGATTCTCCGCGCAATGAGCGTGGCGATCGCAACGACCGCAATGATCGCGACCGCCCGCGTGGCCCGCGTCGTGATCGCGAGGCGAGGGACTAATCATGTTGCAACCCAAGCGAACCAAATACCGCAAGGTTTTCAAAGGCCGCAATGAAGGCCTGAGCTGGAGCGCCAATCAGGTCAGCTTCGGCGAGTACGGCCTGAAGTCGACCGCGACGGGTCGTCTCACCGCCCGTCAGATCGAGGCAGCGCGCCGCACCATCAGCCGTTACGTCAAGCGTGGCGGCAAGATGTGGATCCGCGTGTTCCCCGACAAGCCGATCACGCAGAAGCCCATCGAAGTCCGCATGGGCTCCGGCAAGGGCAGCGTCGAGTACTGGGTCGCCCAGATCCAGCCCGGCCGCATGATCTATGAGATCGAGGGCGTCGACGAGGCGACCGCGCGCGAAGCCTTCCGCCTGGCCGCCGCCAAGCTCTCGGTCACCACCACTTTCGTGACCCGGACGGTGCGCTGATGGAACTCAAACAACTCCGTGCAAAGTCGGCCGAAGAGCTGGAGACCCACTTGCTCGATCTGCACAAGGAGCGTTTCTCGCTCCGCATGCAGAAGGCTACCGGCCAGCTCGCCAAGACCCATGACATTCGTCGCGTGCGCCGTGAAATCGCCCGCGTCAACATGTTGCTCGGTCAGAAGAAGTAAGGACTGACATCATGAATACTGAAATCAAGCCGGACACCGAAAAGAAGCAGCGTACGGTCCAGGGCCGCGTCGTCAGCAACAAGATGGATAAAACCGTCACCGTGCTGGTCGAACGTCAGGTCAAACACGAACTGTACGGCAAGTACATCCGCCGTTCGACCAAGCTGCACGCCCACGACGCCGAAAACAGCTGCAACGAAGGCGATGTGGTGCGCGTGGCGGAGTGCGCCCCGATGTCCAAGACCAAGAACTGGCGCGTCGTCGAAATCGTCGAACGCGCAGCCGAATAACCGAGGAGGCTCACCATGATCCAGATGCAAAGCCACCTCGAAGTGGCAGACAACTCCGGCGCCAAGGAAGTGATGTGCATCAAGGTGCTCGGCGGCTCCAAGCGTCGTTACGCCCACATCGGCGACATCATCAAGGTGTCGATCAAGGACGCCATCCCGCGCGGCAAGGTCAAGAAGGGCGAGGTCTACAACGCTGTCGTGGTGCGCACCCGCAAGGGTGTGCGTCGTGCCGACGGTTCGCTGATCCGCTTCGACGCCAATGCCGCGGTGTTGCTCAACAACAAGCATGAACCGATCGGTACCCGTATCTTCGGACCGGTGACGCGCGAACTGCGCTCCGAGAAGTTCATGAAGATCGTCTCGCTCGCGCCCGAAGTGCTCTGAGCGGAGGAACAGACATGAATCGAATCAAGAAAGGCGACCGCGTGGTCGTCACCGCCGGCAAGGACAAGGGCAAGCAGGGCGATGTCGTGAGCGTCGGCGCCGACCGTGTGGTCGTCGCCAACATCAACATCATCAAGCGCCACACCAAGCCCAACCCGCAGGTCGGGCAGCCCGGTGGTGTGATCGAGCGCGAAGCCTCGATCCATATTTCCAACGTCATGCTGTTCAACCCTGCCTCCGGCAAGGGCGAGCGCATCGGTATCAAAAAGCTGGAGGATGGGCGCAAATTGCGTGTGTTCCGCTCCAGCGGTGAGGCGGTCGACGCCTGAGGAATGCAAAAATGACGACTCGTTTGGAAGAGTTCTACAAAAGCGAAGTGGTGCCGAAGCTGATGAAGCAATTCGGCTACACCAATCCGATGCAGGTGCCGAGACTGAGCAAGATCACGCTGAACATGGGCGTGGGCGAAGCTGCAGCGAACAAGAAGGTGCTCGAGAACGCGGTTGCCGACATGACCAAGATCTCCGGTCAGAAGCCGATCGTCACCAAGGCTCGCGTCTCGGTCGCCTCGTTCAAGATCCGCGACGGTTGGCCGATCGGCTGCAAGGTCACCTTGCGCCGCGCCAAGATGTTCGAGTTCCTCGATCGCCTGGTGAACATCTCGCTGCCCCGCGTCCGCGACTTCCGCGGCGTCTCGGGCCGTGCGTTCGACGGTCGCGGCAACTACAACATGGGCGTGAAGGAACAGATCATCTTCCCGGAAATCGACTTCGACGCCGTCGACGCGATCCGCGGCATGGATATCGCCATCACCACCACCGCAAAGACCGACGCCGAAGCGAAGGCCTTGCTGGAAGCCTTCCGCTTCCCGTTCCGCAACTGATCTCAGGACACGCATTCATGGCCAAAACATCGATGGTGAACCGCGAAGTCAAGCGGAAGAAGCTGGCGAAGAAATTCGCCGCCAAGCGCGACGCACTGAAGAAAGTCATCAACAGCCAGGACGGCGACTTCGAAGAGAAGATGGCCGCGGCGGCCAAGCTGCAGAAGCTGCCGCGCGACTCTTCGCCGTCCCGCCAGACCCTGCGCTGCGCCCTGACCGGTCGTCCGCGTGGCGTGTACCGCAAGTTCGGCCTCGGCCGCAACAAGCTGCGCGAAGCCACCATGCGCGGCGACGTGCCGGGCCTGCGCAAAGCCAGCTGGTAAGCAGCCCCTCCGGGCTGTTAGACTAGGCGGCTGCTAGATCCAATAGTTTGGATCACGTGGTTCCCGCAGGCCGGCTCGTCCGGCCTGCAGCCGTCTCCGACGGTGCTGCATCCCGGGCGACCGGATTTTCCGGCGGGCTCCGGCCTGCCACCCAAAACATACAGATTTCGCGAAAGCGGATATCGGTGCTACTCATCAAGGTGACTCTCTAATGAGCATGACTGATCCCATCGCCGACATGCTGGTCCGCATCAGAAATGCGGCCGCTGTGGGCAAGCAGACGGTGAAAATGCCGTCTTCCAAGATCAAGGTCGCGATCGCCAACGTTCTCAAGAACGAAGGCTACATCGGCGACATCCGCGTGACCGAGGAAGGCGCCAAGGCGAGCCTCGAGATCGTGCTGAAGTACTACGAAGGCAAGCCGGTCATCGAACGCCTGCATCGCGTGTCGCGTTCGGGCCTGCGCCAGTACCGCGGCAAAGAAGCGCTGCCGAAAGTGCTCGGCGGTCTCGGCGTTGCCATCATTTCAACCTCCAAGGGCATCATGACTGATACGCAGGCGCGCCAGCATGGCGTCGGCGGCGAAGTCCTGTGCTTCGTGGCGTAAGGAGAGCTCGCCCATGTCTCGTGTCGCCAAAAAGCCGATCGCCCTCCCGAAGGGCGTCGAATTCAACATCCAGTCCGACAACGTGAGCGTCAAGGGCCCGAAGGGCACCCTGTCGATCGCCAAGCCCGCCGGCATCGAAGTCAAGATCGAAGACGGCACCGCGCTGCTCTCGGCCAACGACGATTCGCTGATCCCGCTGACCGGCACTCTGCGCGCCATCATCGCCAACATGGTGCATGGTGTCAGCGAAGGCTTCCAGCGCAAGCTGGACCTGGTCGGCGTCGGTTATCGCGCCTCGATGACGGGCAGCGACCTGAATCTCGCCCTGGGCTTCTCGCACCCGGTCGTGTTCCCGGCGCCGGAAGGCATCACCATCGCGACGCCGACCCAGACCGAAATCCTGGTCTCGGGTGCCGACAAGCAGCGCGTCGGCGAAGTCGCGGCGAAGATCCGCGCGTTCCGTCCGCCGGAACCCTATAAGGGCAAGGGCGTGAAGTATTCCGATGAAACCATCATTCGCAAAGAAGCCAAGAAAGCCTAAGGCCGGATTTCCGTCCAATTGCCCGCTTCTTGAGGATCAAAATCATGAGCAGTATCAAGAACACCGCCCGTCTGCGTCGCGCCAAGTCCACGCGCTCGCACATCCGCGAACTCGGCGTGCCGCGCCTCACCGTGCTGCGCACGGGTCAGCATCTGTACGCCCAGGTGTTCACCGCCGATGGCTCCAAGGTGCTGGCTGCCGCCAACACCATGCAGGCCGACGTGGGTGATGGCCTGAAAAGCAAGAAGAACAGCGAGGCCGCCGCCAAGGTGGGTCGCATGATCGCCGAGAAAGCCAAGGCTGCCGGCATCGAAAAGATCGCGTTCGATCGTTCCGGCTACCGCTACCACGGCCGCATCAAGGCGCTTGCCGATGCTGCCCGCGAAGGCGGCCTGCAGTTCTAAAGTTTCAGTTGAAAGGGTGGGGAGTTGTCCCCACCCGTTGTGTTACCTGCCGATGTAGGCGACATCGGGCGCGTCCTCCGGTTCCGGGCGGCGCGAAACATCCGAAGCACATCACAACCATAAGCGGCCACGCCGCAAATTCCTCAACAACCGAGATAAAGACATGGCAGAACAACGTGAGTCGCGCGGACGCGATCGCAATCGCGAAGAAGTCGACGATGGCATGATCGAAAAACTGATCGCGGTCAACCGCGTCAGCAAGACCGTCAAGGGCGGTCGCCAGTTCACCTTCACCGCATTGACGGTGGTGGGTGACGGTTCCGGCAAGGTCGGCTTCGGCTACGGCAAGGCGCGTGAAGTGCCGGTCGCGATCCAGAAGTCGATGGAATACGCCCGCAAGAACATGAGCAGTGTGGATCTGAATGGCGGCACCTTGTGGCATGCCGTCAAGTCGGGCCACGGTGCGGCACACGTTTACATGCAGCCTGCTTCGGAAGGTACCGGCGTGATCGCCGGTGGCGCGATGCGCGCCGTACTTGAAGCGGTCGGCGTGAAGAACGTGCTGGCCAAGGCCACCGGCTCGCGCAACCCGATCAATCTGGTCCGGGCCACGCTGCGGGGTCTCGAATCCATGCAGTCGCCGACCCGCATCGCCGCCAAGCGCGGCAAGAAGGCCGAGGAGATCAAACATGGCTGATACCAAGACCGCCGGTTCCAATGGAACCGTCAAGGTCCGCCTGGTCAAAGGCCTGCGCGGCACCCAAGCCCGTCACCGTCTCTCGGTGAAGGCGCTGGGCCTGAATAAACTGAATGATGTGCGCGAACTCAAGGATAGTCCGCAGGTGCGTGGTCTGATCACGCAATTGCACTACCTCGTTCGCGTGGAGGAGTAATCACATGCGTCTGAATACACTCAAGCCCGCCGACGGCGCCCGCAAAGAGCGCACCCGCGTTGGCCGTGGTATCGGTTCCGGCCTCGGCAAGACCGCTGGTCGCGGCCACAAGGGTTCGTTCGCTCGTGCCGGCAAAGGCAAGATCAAGGCCGGTTTCGAAGGCGGCCAGATGCCCATGCAGCGCCGCCTGCCGAAGATCGGTTTCCGGTCGAAGATGGCGAAGCAGAGCGCCGAAGTGATGCTCTATCAGCTGGACAAGCTCGAAGGCACGGTCGATATCGCCGTTCTGCGCGCCGCCAAGCTGATTTCGAGCAGCGCGAAGAAGGTGAAGATCGTACTGAAGGGCGAGCTGACCAAGAAGCTCGTGCTGAAAGGCCTTCTGACGACGGCTGGCGCGAAGGCGGCGATCGAAGCTGCCGGCGGCAGCGTCGAGCCGCTCGAAACCAAGGAGTAATCCGGGCATGGCGCGAAGCGCGAACGCAATGGGTGGCGTCGGCGGCGGACTCGGTAAATTCACCGAGCTCCGGTCCCGTTTGCTGTTCGTCGTCGGGGCATTGATCGTCTACCGCATCGGTTGCTACATCCCGGTGCCGGGCGTGAATCCCGACGCGATGCTGGAATTGATGAAGTCCCAGGAAGGCACCATCGTGGACATGTTCAACATGTTCTCGGGCGGTGCGCTGGAGCGTTTCAGCCTGTTTGCGCTCAATGTCGTGCCTTACATCTCGGCGTCGATCATCGTGCAGTTGCTGGTGCAGATCGTGCCCAGCCTGAAGGCGATCCAGAAGGAAGGCGAGTCCGGCCGTCGTCGTATCACCCAATGGTCGCGTATCGGTGCGATTCCGCTGGCGGTGTTCCAAGCCGCGGGTATCGCCTCGATGCTGCAATCGCAGGCTGCCGGCAACGGTATGTCCGTGGTCTACGCGCCGGGAATGGGCTTCGTCCTGACGGCGATCGTCTCGCTCACCGCAGGCACTATGTTCCTGATGTGGCTTGGCGAGCAGGTCACCGAGCGCGGCATCGGCAACGGTGTTTCGCTGATCATCTTCGCCGGCATCGTCGCCGGTCTGCCGGGTGCGGTGCTCAATACCCTCGAGCAGGCGCGCAACGGCGACATGAGCTCGCTGACGGTGATCGCGATCCTGGTGATCGTCATGATCTTCACCTACTTCGTGGTGTTCGTCGAACGCGGACAGCGCAGAATCACGGTGAACTACGCACGCCGCCAGGGCGGTCGCAATGCGTACATGAACCAGACCTCGTTCCTCCCGCTCAAGCTCAACATGGCCGGCGTGATCCCGGCGATCTTTGCATCGTCGATCATCATGTTCCCGGCGACGGCTTCGACCTGGTTCAGCGCCAGCGGCAACGTCAGCGTCCTGCAGAAGGTCGCGCAAGCGCTGTCGCCGGGCGAACCGCTGTACATGATCCTGTTCGCGGCGTTGATCATCGGTTTCGCGTTCTTCTATACCGCGCTGGTCTTCAACTCGCAGGAAACTGCGGACAATCTGAAGAAATCGGGCGCGCTGATTCCGGGCATCCGTCCGGGCAAAGCGACGGCGGATTACATCGATGCGGTGCTGACGCGCTTGACGGCTGCCGGTGCGATCTATCTGGTGATCGTCTGTCTGCTGCCTACTTTCATGCAGACCGAACTCGGCACCTCGTTCTACTTCGGCGGCACCTCGCTGCTGATCGTGGTGGTGGTGGTGATGGACTTCATCGCGCAGATCCAGGCGCATCTGATGTCGCATCAGTACGAAAGCCTGCTGAAGAAAGCGAATCTGAAAGGCGGGTCGCGCGGCCGCTGACACGAAAGCGTCGCGTCGCGCAAATGTGGAGTCCTCGGCCCAACGGATGGGGCGGGGGTAAACAGCAAGCTTGAGGGCTTGCGCCAATGGACGGCGATACAGAATTTCCGCTTTCCCCGATCTCACGGGAAAGCAAGATGGGCGACTCGCGCAGCGGTCTCGGGCGTGGGTGGATCGAAGCCAGTGTCGGCACCTGAGGAGTGCTGGCCGGTGGAGCAGGGGAGTTTCGATGAGAAGCTTCTTTGCCCGCAAGCATCGATCCGTCGCCGGAGCATGGGCACTCTCCCCATGCCGGAAGGTCCGCTGGTGCCTCTTGCAGGTGCCGGCGGTGCTGAGCTTCGGCCCAGCCCCTTCCATGATTACCGAGGCCCTGTTACAATTTCGAGTTCACTTAGTCCAAGTGCCCTATCCGCCGGGGAGACCCGGCCGCCAAACCAGTTGGAGATCCGCGCATGGCGCGTATTGCAGGTGTCAACCTGCCTGCCCAGAAACACGTCTGGGTCGGGCTGCAAAGCATCTACGGCATTGGCCGTACCCGTTCGAAGCAGGTCTGCGAAGCCGCAGGCGTGACCTCGAGCACCAAGATCCGCGACCTGTCCGAAACCGAAGTCGAGCGCATCCGCGCCGAAATCGGCAAGATCACGGTCGAGGGCGACCTCCGCCGCGAAATCGGCATGGCCATCAAACGTCTGATGGACCTGGGTTGCTATCGCGGTCTGCGTCATCGTCGTGGCCTGCCGCTCCGCGGTCAGCGCACCCGGACCAATGCCCGTACCCGCAAGGGTCCGCGCAAGGCCATCAAGAAGTAAGGGGCATAGACCATGGCCAAGCCGGCAGCAGCAAAAACCAAGAAGAAGATCAAGCGGGTCGTCACCGACGGCATCGCCCACGTCCACGCTTCGTTCAACAACACGATCATCACGATCACGGACCGTCAGGGCAACGCGCTCTCGTGGGCGACGTCGGGCGGCGCGGGTTTTCGCGGTTCGCGCAAGTCGACCCCGTTCGCCGCGCAGGTCGCAGCCGAGAAGGCCGGCAAGGCCGCTCTCGACTACGGCGTGAAAGCGCTGGAAGTGCGGATCAAGGGCCCCGGCCCGGGTCGCGAATCGGCCGTGCGTTCGTTGAACAGCGTCGGCTACAAGATCATCAACATCATCGACGTGACGCCTATCCCGCACAACGGGTGCCGTCCGCCGAAGAAGCGCCGCGTTTAACGCGGCGGCCTGAGGAGCAGAAAACACCATGGCTCGTTATATCGGTCCCACCTGCAAACTCGCCCGTCGCGAGGGCGCAGACCTCAGTCTGAAGTCGCCCGCACGTGCGCTCGACTCGAAGTGCAAGCTCGAGCAGAAGCCCGGCCAGCACGGCGCTTCGCGCAAGGGCAAGCTGTCCGACTACGCCACCCAGCTTCGCGAGAAGCAGAAGGTCAAGCGTATCTACGGCTTGCTGGAACGTCAGTTCCGCAACTACTACAAGAAGGCCTCGACCAAGAAAGGCAACACCGGCGAGAACCTCCTGCAGTTCCTGGAAACCCGTCTCGACAACGTGGTCTACCGCATGGGCTTCGCAGTGACTCGTCCGGCTGCCCGTCAGCTGGTCTCGCACCGCGGCGTCCTGGTCAACGGCAAGTCGGTGAACCTGCCGTCTTACCAGGTCAAGGCCGGCGATGCGATCACGCTGTCCGAACGCGCCCAGAAGCAGATGTGCGTGCAGGAAGCCCTGAACGTCGCGTCGACCATGGATCTGACCCCGGGTTGGATCGAAGTCGACAGCAAGAAATTCAGCGGCGTGTTCAAGGCGGTTCCTGATCGCAGCGACCTGCCGGCCGACATCAATGAAGCGCTGATCGTCGAGTTGTACTCGAAGTAAGCGACGGTGAGGCGCCGCCGGTTCCGCCGGCGGCGAGACTCCCACCCCCACGGCCGTTGCGCACCGCGTTTCGGTCGACTCCCCTTGCCCGGGGAGGCCCCCAGAAACACCGCCGCGGTCGCGAGACCCCGGCTCCAGGAGACACCACAAGATGACGGTATCCGCCAACCAGGTCCTGCGTCCGCGCGCTCCGCAGATCGAGCGCCTTGCCGGCAACCGCGCCAAGGTTGTGATCGAGCCGCTGGAGCGTGGTTACGGCCACACCCTCGGCAACGCGCTGCGTCGCGTACTGCTGTCTTCGATCCCCGGCTACGCCATCACTGAAGTCGAGATCGACGGCGTGCTGCACGAATACACCACGGTCGAAGGCTTGCAGGAAGATGTACTGGAAGTGCTGTTGAACCTCAAGGACGTTGCGATTCGCATGGGCACCGGCGACAGTGCCACCCTGAGCCTGAATAAGCAGGGCCCGGGTGTCGTCACCGCCGCCGATATCAAGACCGACCACAACGTCGAGATCCTGAACAACGACCACGTGATCGCGCACCTGACCAAGGATGCGGCCCTCAACATGCGTCTGAAGATCGAGCGCGGCTTCGGCTACCAGCCGGCCACCGCGCGTCGTCGTCCGGATGAAGAAACCCGCGCCATCGGCCGTCTGATGCTCGATGCCTCGTTCTCGCCGGTCCGCCGCGTGGCCTATGAAGTCGAAGCGGCCCGCGTCGAACAGCGCACCGACCTCGACAAGCTCGTGCTCGACATCGAAACCAACGGTACGATCGACGCCGAGGAAGCCGTGCGCACCGCCGCCGACATCCTCACCGATCAGCTGTCGGTGTTCGGCGACTTCACGCACCGCGACCGCGGCGCCGCCAAGCCGGCCGCTACCGGTGTCGACCCGATCCTGCTCCGCCCGATCGACGATCTCGAACTGACGGTGCGTTCGGCCAACTGCCTCAAGGCCGAGAGCATCTACTACGTCGGCGATCTGATCCAGAAGACCGAAGTCGAATTGCTCAAGACTCCGAACCTCGGCAAGAAGTCGCTCACCGAGATCAAGGAAGTGCTTGCCCAGCGCGGTCTTTCGCTCGGTATGAAACTCGAAAATTGGCCGCCGGCCGGTATCGCCGCTCACGGGATGCTGGGCTGAGCCCTCGCTAGAACACGAATCACGATCCCGGCACCAGGGTGCCGGGGATAACCAGGAATCAGAACCATGCGCCACCTGAAATCCGGACGCAAATTCAGCCGTACCAGCGCCCACCGCGAAGCGATGTTCCGCAACATGGCGGCTTCGCTGATCAAGCACGGCCTGATCCGCACCACGCTGCCGAAGGCGAAAGAACTTCGCCGCGTCGCTGAACCGCTGATCACGTTGTCGAAGATCGACGGCGTCGCCAACCGTCGTCTCGCCTTCTCGCGTCTGCGCGACAAGGAAGCGGTGGGTACGCTGTTCACCACCCTCGGTCCGCGTTACCTCGCGCGTCCGGGCGGTTATCTACGCATCCTGAAATGCGGTTTCCGCGACGGCGACAACGCTCCGATGGCTTACGTCGAGCTCGTCGACCGCCCCGAAGCCGCGGCCTGATCGCGCCTCGCCGGTCGCGTGATCGCACGGCCGGATGTCGCGCAGGGCATCACGTTCTGCGCAGCTGTCATAACGAGAACCCCGGCCCGCGCCGGGGTTTTTGCTATGGTGGCAGCCCTCGTCGCGGAACTCGGACGGTGTATCCGGGTCATTCAGTTACATTCCTTTCAGGCTGATGCTGCGCATGCAATCGAACCCTTTCCGCTGGTCGTTCCGTTCCCAGTTTCTCTTGGGTTTCCTGCTGTCCGCGGGCCTGATCGGCTTCGCATTGTTTTCGCAGTTCCAGTGGGGTCTGCTGCCGTGTCCGCTGTGCATCTTCCAGCGCGTCGCCTTCGCGGGTATCGCGGTGGTGTTCCTGATCGGTGGTCTGCATGCGCCCAAAGGCGCCTGGGGCCGTCGGATCTACGGTCTGCTGGCGCTGATTCCGGCCGGCATCGGCGCCGGCATCGCCGGCCGGCACGTCTGGCTGACCACGCTGCCGCCGGATCAGGTACCCGAGTGCGGCCCGCCGCTGGCCTTCATGATGGAGACCAATGCTTTCACCGAAGTGGTGAAGAAGGTGCTGACCGGTTCCGGCGAATGCGCCAAGGTCGACTGGACCTTCCTGGGCCTGTCGATGCCGGCCTGGAGCCTGCTGTGGTTTGTGTTGTTGGCCGGATGGGCCTTGTATGCGGCGTTCCGGTCGCGCTGAGCCGGACAAGTTAGAACACGAAGAATCCCTTCGCCTCCCAATGAAGACACTGCCATGACCCGCCCCGAACCTCTGCAAGCCGTCGTTCCGCCTCCTGCCGGATGGGCGCCCGCCAGTTGGCGCGACCGCCAGGCGCTGCAGCAGCCGACCTACACCGACGCCAATGAACTCGAAGGCGTGCTGGGCGAACTGCATGCTTTGCCGCCTCTGGTGACCTCGCGCGAAGTGCTCAATCTCAAGCAGCAGCTCGCCGAGGCGCAGGAAGGCAAACGCTTCCTGCTGCAGGGCGGCGACTGTGCCGAGATCTTCAACGACTGCACGCCCGAGGTGATTTCGAACCGCCTCAAGGTATTACTGCAGATGAGTCTGGTGCTGGTCCATGGCCTGCGACTGCCTGTGGTGCGCGTGGGGCGTTTCGCCGGCCAGTACGCCAAGCCGCGTTCGACCGATACCGAAACCAAGGACGGCGTGACCTTGCCGAGCTATCGCGGCGATATGGTGAATGGTCCGGAATTCACGGCCGAGGCGCGGATGCCCGATCCGCGGCGCATGATCAAGGCGCATGCGCGTTCGGCGATGACGATGAATTTCATCCGCGCGTTGATCGACGACGGCTTCGCCGACCTGCACCACCCCGAATACTGGAATCTCGGCTGGGTCGGCCATTCGCCGCTCGCCGACGAATACCAGACGATGGTCGCCGGCATCGGCGACGCCGTGCGCTTCATGGAAACGCTGTCCGGCGAGTCGCTGCACAACCTGCGCAGCGTCGAGTTCTATACGTCGCACGAAGCGCTGCTGCTGCCGTACGAGGAGGGCGTGACCCGGCAGGTGCCGCGTCAGGCCGGCTGGTTCAACCTCGGCACGCATTTCCCGTGGATCGGCATGCGCACCGCGGCGGTGGATGGGGCGCATGCGGAATATTTCCGCGGCATCCGCAATCCGATCGCGATCAAGGTCGGCCCGTCGGTCACGCCGGATCAACTGCTGCGCGTGATCGATGTGCTGAATCCGAACGACGAGCCCGGCCGCCTCAGCCTGATCCACCGCATGAGCGCGACCTCGATCGCCGAAAAACTGCCGCCGCTGCTGGAGGCGCTGAAGCGCGACGGCCGCCGCGTGCTGTGGATCTGCGATCCGATGCACGGCAACACCGAGTCGACCAGCAACGGCTACAAGACCCGTCGTTTCGTGAACATCCGCAGCGAGCTGGAGCAGGCGTTCGAGCTGCACGCCGCGGCCGGCACCCGCCTGGGCGGCGTGCATCTGGAGCTGACCGGCGAGGACGTGACCGAATGCACCGGCGGCGCGCGCGACATCACGGATATCGATCTGGAGCGCGCATACCGCACCACGGTCGATCCGCGCCTGAACTACGAGCAGGCGCTGGAGATCGCGATGTTGATCGTTCGCAAGCAGGCGCAGATCAACGCGCCGGCGCAGATCTGAGTGGAATGCCGCGCCGGCGGGTCCGGCGTCAGGCAAAGAAAAAGCCCGCGCGATGCGGGCTTTTTCGTGGGCGATGCGACGAGACTTACTGCGTCTGTTCGGTCTTCGTTTCGCCCGCGGTCGCGGCTTTCTTGACCAGGGCTTCGATCGCCGCCGGCAGGACGAACAGCTTCGCGTCCTGGGGGCTTTCTTCGTAGGACTCGATGCGCACGAGTTGGGTCATGCCGGCGACTTTGACCTTGGTGACTTTCGGAGCCTTGCTTTTGCCGTAGGCGGTGTATTCGGAGAAATGGCTGACCTGTTTCAGCTCGCCCATCGGCGTGGTTGCGCTGGATTCGGTGGACAGCATCAGGCCGTTTTCGCTGCTGTAGCAATCGGCAGTGTTGTTGCCGGATTTCCACTTGATCTCGACCCGGTAGCAGGCGCGGCCTTCCGAATCCGACAGCGCGGTCGTGGTGGCCGTTTCGACCAGGCTGGCGTCGCGCATCGCATACAGCGGGTCGAACTGTTCCGCCAGTTGCTGACGCTCCTTGCCCTCGAGCACGCGCGGGCCGCTCATCGCGTCGATCGACCAGACCACGCCGCCGGTACGGCCCATCTTGGTTTCGCCCACCGCGGGAAGGGTGAGGTTCAACAGGCGGTCATTGCCGCGGCTGTGCAGGACGAGATCGCCCTTCATGCTGGCTTCGACGATTTCCATCGTCGATTTGATCGAACCTTCATTGTTCGCGAGCGCGGCTTCGCGGCCGCCGATGGCGGCGACGTGGGCGTCGATGAGTTTGCGTGCGGCCGGCAGTTCGGCGGCCGGCTTGTCGGCGGCATTGACGAGGGGCGAAAGCGAAAGCGTGAAGGCGAGGGCGAGCGCGGTACGGTTGAAGCGGGTCATGGGTGGCTCCGAAGTGGTGGACAGCAATGTAGTGAAGAAGGAGGGGATGCGATAGGGGAGAGGGTCAGTTCGGCTTGGCGATCCATGCGAGCGCAGCATCCATCGCCGGATCGCGTCCGGCGCGCAGGGCTTCGACGGTGGGGGACGCGGATTGGTCCGGCACCACGCCCACGCCTTCGATGCGGCGGCCGTTGGGATCGGTGAAATCGGCGGTGGGATACATCAGGCGGTCGCCCGACGGCAGCGGCGTGACCCCGGACGGCAGCGCCATGCCGGCGCTGGTGTCGCCGAAGATCCGCGCGCGGCCGAGCGCCTGCATGCTGGCCGGGAAGATGTCGGAGCAGCTGACCGAGGCGCGATCGGTCAGGATCGCCACCGGGCCGGAGAACCGGCGGACATCGCGACCGTCGTTGGTCACCTGCCGGGGCAGCGCCGCGAGTTTGAGGTCGCCGCCGGAGGTGGTGAGCGTGCCCAGCGAGACGGTCTTGTCGAAGAACAGGCCGCCGACCGCGCTCATCGACACCGCGAGCCCGCCGGAATTGCCGCGCAGGTCGATCACCACGCCGCTGCAGCCGCCGTGCTGGCGCAGGGCTTCGACGAACTGGTCGTAGACCGGCATCGCCCACTGGCTGAATTCGACATACAGCACGCAGCCCTTGTCGGCGGTGGCGACCGCGCGCTGACTGAAGCGCAGCGCCATCGGCGGAAGACCGGGAAGGGTCATTTCCTGCACATTCGGGTTGACGACCGCCGCCAGCGATACCGTGCTGAGCGTGCCGGCCGGGTCGCGCAGTTGCAGTTTGACCTCGGCGCCCGGCTGCACCTGGTCCACCAGGCCGTTCGCGCGCAATTGCAGCATGGTCGCGCCGCGACGCGCGGCTTCCGGCGTGGCTTTCGCCAGCGCCGACATCGCCGCCGCGGCATCGAAATCGCCGATGCGCTCCACCTGCCAACCCGGGCGGATGCCGGCGCGCTGCGCGGGAAAGCCATCGATGACCTGCGCGACGAACAGCTTGCCGTCGATCAGCGTCAGGCGCAGGCCGATTTCGCCGTTGCCGACCGGCGCGGTCTTGCCCGGCTGCGGCATCGCTTCGGCCGGGATCAGCACCAGATGCGAAGCGCGCAGCGCCTGCAGCAGTTCGTTGATTTCCTTGCGCAGGCCGGCGACGTCTTTCGCGCCCTCGATGTCGGGCTGGTGCTCGGCTTTCAGCGCCGTCCAGTCCAGACCTTCCTGCTTGCCCTTGAAGCCGCTGTTCTGCAGCCGTTCCCAGATCACCGCGAAGGTGTCCTTGGCGCGGAGATCGTCGGCCTGCGCGGCAGGCGGAACGAACGCGGCCAGCGACAGGGCGACGGCCAAGAGCGATTTCACGGCGAACTTCATGAGCGAACGGTTCCTGAAAGTGGAGAGTGGGTCGGTGTCGGTCCGGGATGCGTTTCCCGAGTGCTTGCGACCATGACGGGCGTTGGCGGCAAATGTGACCGGATGCTTCGTGCCCGTCGCGTCGACAAGCGTGACCAAACGCGGCGAGCCCGGCAAGCGCCAGTGGTCATCGTGGTCGAATGCGATGCCCGGACGAAATGCAGCGCCGCAGGTGCTTACGTCGTCGCCAGTTGCCAGGCCTGGCGCGCGATCAGCGACAGCACGATCACCAGGAACACCGCGCGGACGAAGCCCTGGCCACGCTGGATCGCAAGATGGCTGCCGATGTAGCTGCCGATGACGTTGCCCACGATCAGCGGGATCGCCAGCGCCCACAGCACGAAGCCGCTGAGCATCAGTACGGTCCACGAACTGAGGTCCGCAGCGACGTTCGCGGACTTCGAGACGGCGGAGGATTTGAGGAAATCCAGTCCCAGGAAACTCACGAACGCGAAGACCATGATCGTGCCGGTGCCCGGGCCGATCAGGCCGTTGTAGAAACCGGTCGCCGCGCCGATGGATGCGGCGGCGATGGCTTCGTGTTTCGGATGGAAGCGGCGCTCTTCGCGCAATCCCAGATCCTTGCGCAGCACGGTGTAGACGGCCAGCACCACGCAGATCGCGAGGACCGTCCATTTCAATACGTCGGGATCGATGCGTTTCGCCAATTGCACGCCGCCCGCCGATGCGATCAGCGCGGCGACGCACGCGGACACCAGGATGCGGCGTTCGATGCGGATGCGGCGCAGATAATTCCAGGCCGCGACCGATGTGCCGAAGATCGAACTGGTGCGCTGGGTGCCGATGGCCTGCAGGATGTGCAGGCCCGGATGCAGATTGAGCATGGCCGGCGTCAGCACCAGCCCGCCGCCGCCGACGATGCTGTCGATCAGGCCGGCGGCGAAGCCGGCGAGTGCGGTGAGCATCCACAGTTGCGGGTCGAGCGCCAGATCCAAGCTTGCGTCCTGCGTGATCGGTGGCCGGCGGTCAGCGGCCGGTCGGGATGGACGCCGTGAAGCGCGCGGCCTTGCCGCGCCGGCGCAGGTCGCGCGCCAGCACCCAGACGATGATGAGATTGAGCGCGAGCACCGCCGCCGTCGGCCAACCCGGGTAGCGCCACACGGCGAACAGACAGAACGGCACGTACAGGACCGTCGCGCAGGCGCCCAGCCACGATGCCCATGCTTTCGATCGCCACAGTCCCCAGAACAGCACGAAACGCAGCAGTGAGTAGGTGCCGATGGCGGCCGCCGCCAGATGCACGGTCTCCGGGGTGATGCCTTCGATGAAGCGACCGAGCGCACTGTGATGCGTATCGAAATGCAGGCGTTCGCCGATGGCGGCGAGGAGCGCGCGGATCGGCGACGGACCGACCAGTGCCAGAGTGATCGCCGTCGAGATCGCGATCAGGCCTTTGCCCAATTCGATCAGGGCGACGACTTGCAGTCCGGAGTGTGCCCGTGGATTCGGGTCGGGCGTCTGTTGGCGCATCGTGTGTTGTTCTCGGGGATCGCTTCAGTGATCGCGAACGGAGGAAGACCTGTCTGCGCTGCGCCGACCCAGCAGGTCGCACACCAGGAACCACAACACCGCGAGGTTCACGGCGAGCACGACGAATGCGATCCAACCGGGATGGCGAAACGATGCGTACAGGTCGAAGGGCAGGTAGATCGCGACCGAAACCGCGCCCAGCCAGGATGCCCAGGCACGCGCGCGCCACAGTCCCCAGCCTTCGATCAGACGCAGCGCGCCGTAGGCCACGATGGCCGCCACGACCAGATGCACCGAAGCCGGGTTGATGTCGCGGGCGACTGCGGACAGCGCCCGGTGGATTGCGTCGAAATGCGACAGCGCGGCGAGCCTGTCGATGACGTCATCGATGCGCGCCGCACCGAGCGTTGCGATGGCGCCGGCCGCGAGCAGGGCGAGGACGCCCTTGCCCATTTCGATCAACGCGATGGCGTGCAGACCGGGATGCGCGCGATGACCTCGGTCGTTCGGCGCATCCGGCTGCATGTCGGCGTGAGCGTCTCGTGACTTACGCGGCGCGGGAAGCGCGCTTGCGGTCGTTCTCGGTGCGCTGCTTCTTGCGCAGACGGATCGCCTTCGGCGTGATCTCGACCAGTTCGTCGTCGTCGATGAATTCCAGCGCCTGTTCCAGCGAGAACTTGATCGCCGGGATCAGACCCACGTCGTCGTCCTTGCCGGAAGCGCGGAAGTTGGTGAGCTGCTTGCCGCGCAGGGCATTGACGGTGAGGTCGTTGTCCTTCGAGTGGATGCCGACGATCTGACCTTCGTAGATTTCGTCGCCCGGCTCGATGAACAGCCGGCCGCGTTCCTGCATCGCGATCTGCGCGTAAGCGGGCGAGGGGCCGGTGCCGTTGGAGATCAGCACGCCGTTCTGACGCTGGCCGATGTCGCCCTCGGTCTTCGGACCGTAATGGTCGAAGACGTGGAACAGCAGACCGGTGCCGGCGGTGATCGTGCGGAATTCGGTCTGGAAACCGATCAACCCGCGCGCCGGGATCATGAAGTCGATACGCACGCGACCCTTGCCGTCCGGTTCCATGTTGGTCAGCTGCGCCTTGCGCTCGCCGAGGCGCGACATCACGCCGCCCTGATAGGCTTCTTCGAGGTCGACCACCAGCGCTTCGAACGGCTCCATCTTCTCGCCGTCGATTTCCTTGATGATGACTTCCGGACGCGACACCGCCAGCTCGTAGCCTTCGCGACGCATGGTTTCGATCAGGATCGACAGATGCAGCTCGCCGCGGCCGCTGACCTTGAATTTGTCGGCGTCGGCAGTGTCTTCGACCTTCAGCGCCACGTTGTGCTGGGTTTCGCGCACGAGGCGGTCGCGCAGCTGGCGCGAGGTCAGGAACTTGCCGCCGCTGCGGTCTTTCACGCCGGCGAACGGCGAGTCGTTGACCTGGAACGTCATCGAGATCGTGGGTTCGTCCACCGTGAGCACCGGCAATTGTTCGACCGCCGAGGTGTCGCAGATGGTGTCGGAAATGCCGAGGCCTTCGATACCGGACATCGCGATGATGTCGCCGGCCTGCGCTTCCTTCACTTCATGGCGTTCGAGGCCGAGGAAGCCGAGCACCTGCAGCACTTTCGCGTTGCGGGTCTTGCCTTCGCGGTCGATGACCGTGACCTGCTGGTTGGTCTTGATCTTGCCGCGCTGGATGCGGCCGACGCCGATGATGCCGACGTAGTTGCTGTAGTCCAGCGAGGTCACGCGCATCTGGAACGGACCTTCCAGATCGACCGGCGGCGGCGCCACGTGGTCGACGATGGTCTGGAACAGCGGGGTCATGTCGCCGCTGCGCACGCTCGGATCGAGACCGGCGTAACCGTGCAGCGCCGAGGCGTAGACGGTGTGGAAGTCGAGCTGTTCATCGGTGGCGCCGAGACGGTCGAACAGTTCGAAGGTCTGGTCCAGCACCCAATCCGGGCGCGCGCCGGGGCGGTCGACCTTGTTGACCACGACGATCGGCTTGAAGCCCATCGCGAAGGCCTTCTGGGTCACGAAGCGGGTCTGCGGCATCGGGCCGTCCATCGCGTCGACCAGGATCAGCACCGAGTCGACCATCGACAGCACGCGCTCGACCTCGCCGCCGAAATCGGCGTGTCCGGGGGTGTCGACGATATTGATCCGGTACTCCTCGCCTTCGGGCGATTTCCAGCGGATCGCGGTGTTCTTCGAGAGGATCGTGATGCCACGTTCCTTTTCGAGATCGTTGCTGTCCATCATGCGTTCGGTCGTGACCGTGCGCTCACTGAAAGTACCCGACTGCTTCAGCAACTGGTCGACGAGGGTGGTCTTGCCGTGGTCGACGTGGGCGACGATGGCGATATTGCGCAGGCGTTCGATAGACATGGCGATGGGCGCCCGGGTGTGGCCGGACGCTAGAATTTTCGTGAAGGAAGCCCACTATTATAGCCGGCAGCCGAGAGTAATGGCTCGGTTCGCCCGTTCAGATTTCCGGAAATCCGATGCCGGAGCCCCGTGGAAGCCCCCGGACGCGGCCGATCGCCCTCGATTTTGCGGGTTTGGCGCTGTCCGGCCCATGGCCGGCGAGGCGGTCCGCCACGGGTTCGGCGGTGCCCCGGGCTCTGCCGGTTACGCTGGCGATGCCGCCTATCGCCCGTCCACCCTTGCATTCCGGGCCGCGCGGGCCCCGGCCGGGCCGGCATGCTACGGTACCGCCCCCCTTTTATCCACGTCGTGTCGACACCACCTCGTTTCGACCTCACGTCCTTTCATCGACCCCATCCCGGAGCCTGACCATGAGCCTGATCGCCCATTTCGATACCGACCGCGGCCCGATCCGCATTCAACTGCACGCCGACAAGGCGCCGCTGACCGTGGCCAACTTCGTCAACCTCGCTCAGCGCGGCTTCTACAACGGCCTGACCTTCCACCGCGTGATCCCCGACTTCATGGTCCAGGGTGGCTGCCCGCAGGGCCGCGGCACCGGCGGCCCGGGCTACAAGTTCGAAGACGAAACCGACAACGGCGTCGCCCACGAGCGCGGCGTACTGTCGATGGCCAATGCCGGCCCCGCCACCAACGGCAGCCAGTTCTTCATCACCCACGTCCCCTGCGGCTGGCTCGACGGCAAGCACACCGTCTTCGGCAAAGTGCTGGAAGGCATGGACGTGGTCGACAGCATCCGCGGCGGCGACACCATCAAGTCGCTGAAGATCGAAGGCGACGCCGAAGCCGCGCTGGCCGCGAAGGCCGATCGCGTGGCGGAGTGGAACAAGATTCTGGCGGCGTAATTTTTAAAAGGTGCTTTCGCGCCATGGAAAAAGACACTGCACTGAAGTTGTTGGATTCCACCTTGTCAGAGGTCGTAGATTCTCGCGGCGCTGCCAAGGTGGATGACTACATGGGGCTTCGCGAAGTCGACGCGAAAGTTCGGGATGTCCGCATGATTTTAGAATGCGTTGATGGTCTTCCAAAATCGTTGATTGACTCGATGGCTGTAAATATCGATTTTGGGGCCAATAGTCGGCGAGTTCGTTTGGAAGCTTTGGCTGGGTACATCCGAAGTGCTACGAAATTTCTAGCAACAGGTTCGCCCGAGAAGCCTAAAAAAGTAATCCATGCGCCGCCGAATTTTCAGCCACTGACCGGTTCTGTTCCGGGGCTTACTGAGGAAATAGATAAGCGCTGGCGAGAAGCTCAGAAGTGTGCTCATGTTGGCGCATTCACCGCAGCAGTAATAATCATGGGCAGCATTCTTGAAGGATTGCTTTTGGCGCGTGCCCAACAATCTGCTGCTATCGCTTATCAATCAAAGCGTGTTCCGAAAGACAGGCAGGGAAATGCAATCTCCATTCCGAATTGGAAATTGACCGATCTGATTGATGTGGCAGCAGATGTTGGGTGGATCAAAACTGACCGCGCCAAGTTTGGGCACGCTTTAAGGGACTCAAGGAATGTAGTTCATCCTTGGCAAGCGGTCATGACTGGTGCTGACTTCGACTCTGCGACCTGTATGACATCTTGGAGTGTGCTTGATGCTTCTGCAGATGATTTGCTGAGATCTCTCAAGCCTTAGCATTCGTGCGTGTAAAAGTATGCTGGCGACACGGCGAGCATTACCACGCCGATTCCGTGGCACATTGCCGCAAACGTTGGCCATCGCGCGGAGCGCCGTCATGTCGAGAAGAATTCTGGGTCTTCTGCTGTTCGTGGTGGCTCTGGCCGCGTTGGTGGCCGGTTATCAGATCGTTGCGGTGGTGTCCGCGATGACGGGTCTGTTGTTCATCGCAAGTACGGCGCGGGCAGGGCGCGCCGGTACGCGTCGCGGTGGTTCGGGCGATGGGCATTCGTATGGCGACCATCGCAACGATAACCACGATTTCGGCGGCAACGACGGCGATTCCGGTGGTGGCGATGGCGGCGGTGGGGATTGAGCATCCACACTGTAGGAGGGCTTCAGCCCCGATGGCCGGCCTGTGCGAAAAGCTCGGGCCTGAAGGCCCTCCTACGAAGGCCGTGCGTGTTCAAGGATCGTTGCGTCGGATCGATATGAAAAAAGAGCGCCCTGCGGCGCTCTTTCGTTTTGTCGCTGCGGAAGCATGCTTGCGTCGGAGTTACTTGAAGCGCATGCCGTCCAGCATCGACTCCACCGCGGTTGCGTCGCGGCCGTGGTAGTACTCCTTCGGCGCGATCCAGACCAGCACATTGAGGAATTTGTTGCGTTCGGCGACCGCGGCGGTGCCTTTGTAGATCAGCCCGTCGGGGTTGGTCATTTCGACATCGAAGCGGATGCCTTCGACACCGCCGAAAGTGTGCGGTCGCAGGTTGGTGGTCTGGATGCCGACCCACTGCTGGTCGACGAAGCCGTCGGCCACCAGTTTCTGCAATTCGTCCAGACGCATGCCGGCGCGATACCACGGGCCGTCCGGGCGCGATCTGCGTTCGCGCACCAGCTGGAACACGTGCTCGCCGGGTTTGATCTTCGAGAAGATGATCAAGCGGTTCAGGGCGACGCCATCGATGGTCCACAACTCGTTGCGGCGGCTCTTGATGCGCGCCCAGTCCAGCGAGGTGTTGAAGGTCATGTCGAACGCGGTGGCGTCACCCTTGGTCTGCAGTTTGCCGCCGCCGGAGGCGCAGGCGGTCAACAGCAGGGCGAGCGCGATCGGCAGCAGCCACTTCAGCAAGCGCAGCGTCATGGGGTGGACTCCAGTTTGGTCAGATAGTGTCGGATCAGCGCGGCGTCGCCGGCAGCGGGCGCGGCCTGCAGATAGTTGCGCAGTGCGTTGGCGGCGCCCGGGGCGTCGCCGTTCGTGCGCAACAGCATGCCCTGTTCGCGCCAGGCCGCTGCGGGCGGGTCGGGCAGGGCCAGGGCTTCGGCATACAACTGCCCGGCCTTGATCATGTCGTCGTCCTTGTTGCGGCGGCGATGGGCTTCACCCAGATAGAAGGTCGCCAGCGCTGCGGTGTCGGGCGTCGCATCCTGCTTGAGTTCGCGCAGCACGTGGATGCTGGTGTCGTAGGTGCGACGCGAGAGTTCGCCTTCCATCCAGCGCTGCAGGAATGGCCGGATCGCGGCGCGATAATCCTCGGCGTAGGTTTTCGGATCCTGCACGCTGGTTTTCGTCGCCGCGGCGCGGATATCGGCGATGCGTTCCTCGGTCTGCGGGTGACTGGCGAACACGGCGCGATTCTTGTGCGTGCGGTCGGCCTTTTCTTCGCGATTCAAGCGCTCCCAGATGCGCACGCCGGCCTGTGGATCGTAGCCGTGCGCGGTGGCGACTTCGAAGCCCAAGGTATCTGCTTCGCGCTCTTTGTCGCGGGACTGTTTGGACAGGCCGGCCATTCCGCCGAGCAGTGCGATGTTGCCGGCGATCGGAATACCCACGCCCAGCGTCACCAGCCCGAAGGTGCTCAGCAACGCAGTGGTGCGTTTCGCCGACTCCCAGCCTTCCAGGGAATGTCGTGCTTTGTAATGCGCGAATTCATGCCCCAACACCACCGCCAGTTCGGATTCGTCGCGCATGCGCAGCAACGCGCCGGTGAAGACGAAGGTCACGCCGTTCGGCGCCATCGAGGCGTTGAACACCGGGATGTCGACGATGTAGATGCGCAGGTCTTTGCAGTAATCGGTGGCGACCTTGCAGGCCACGCTTTCGACATAGCGCTGCAGTTCGGGGTCGCGGACGATCAGCGGCGAATGGCGGATCTCCTTTTCGGCCTGATCCATGCCGTACCAGAGTTCGGCCTCGGTGGAGCCGGCGACCGGGCGCTCGCCGGGCTGCAGGTGCGGCAGCGGATCCGCCGCGCGGACCGATCCGAGGGGGGCGGCCAGTGCGGCGGTCAGCGCCGCGACGGCGAAGGTGTGGCGGAAGCTGTGCATGGCTGCTTTATTTCCAGATTATTCCAGCGGAAGTTTCTGCAGCATGCGCTGGACGGTCTTGTTCGCGCCTTCCTGGTCGCGAAGATCGCCGGACTGGTTGGCGAGCAGGTTGTACCAGACCACCTGTCCGGTGCGCAGATCGACCAGGGTGGCGACGCCGATCTGGACGCCGCCACCGATGTCGAGCGCGCCGCCCAGCGCCGCGCCGACCAGGAAGCCGAACACACGCAGCGCGGTACGGCCGCCGCTGGCATAGCTGTCGCGGACATAGGTGAAGAGGGCGTAATCGGCGCCGGTCTGTTCGCGCAGCGAAGCGACGCCCGGGCCGAGGCTCCAGTCCATCCGCGGCCGGCCTCTGGCGTCTTTCTTGGTCGCCAGCACGGTGCCGGACACCGAATACTGGGTGATGCTCATCGCCACCGCCTGGTTCAGGCGCAGGAGCTGGCCGAGCTGCGAGGTGGGGTCCAGGTTGTCCGGGATGTCGTAGTCGGCTTTCAGGTCGACGTTCCTGCCGTTGAGCTGGGCGTGGACCTCGGCCGGGTACAGCGTGCGCGCGGAGTCCGACCATTCCTTGCGCGGCTCTTGCATGCCGCCGGCGGTGACCAGGTACAGCTCGATGTCCGGTTCGATCACCACGATGCTGCCGTCGACCTTGACCAGACTGCCGGTGGCGTCGGTCGCCACGCGGGCGCGGTTGGCGGCGGCCGCGGTCGCGGAGGCCAGGACAAGCATCAGGGCGATCGCGAACCGCGTCGCCGAGCCAAGGAAACGAGTCTTCACGGGCGATTCCCCTTCCGGTTGTCTGTCCGGCGGTCGGGCCGGATCGTCTGTCGGGTTATATGGTCATGCATCCGACTTCCGTGGCGATGAAGGCCGACCAGCGCCGATCGGTGCTGCGGTCCGGAAGCTGCGCAGCTACAATAGTGCATACATTCTGCAGGTCCAACCCCTCATGCCCTCTCTTGCCCGGCGCGTCGGTCGCGCCAAGCCCAGCGCGATCATGGTCGTGGCCGAAAAGGCCAAGCGTCTCAAGGCCGAAGGCCGCGATATCGTCAGTTTCTCCATCGGCGTTCCGAATTTCCTGCCCGGTCCCCACGTGTACGAAGCCGTCCGCGAGGCGCTGACGAAGGATTCGGGGCAGTACGGTAGCAACCGCGGTTCCGACGCGCTGCTCGATGCGTTCCTGAAGCACATGGAAGACACCGGCCTGAGCGGCTACACCCGCGCCAACATCGCCACCGGCATCGGCGCCAAACACGTGATCTACAACCTCGCCGAAGTGCTGCTGGACGAAGGCGACACCATCGCATTCCCCACGCCGTACTGGACCAGCTATCTCGACATCGCCGAGATCGTCGACGCCAAGATCGACCTGCTGCCCTGCGGTGCCGAGCAGGACTACAAGCTCACGCCTGCGCAGCTCGACGTGGCGCTGGCGAAGAAGCCGAAAGTGTTCCTGTTCAACAATCCGTCCAATCCGACCGGCATGGTCTACACGAAGGACGAAGTCGCGGCGCTGGCCGATGTCATCGCGAAGTATCCCGACACTTGGATCATCACCGACGACATCTACAACCGCATGGTGTTCGATGACGTGGGCTATCACAACTTCGTCAACTTCCGCCCGGAACTGCGCGATCGCGTGATCTTCATCGACTCGCTGTCGAAGACCTATGGCATGCCCGGCTGGCGCGTTGGCTTCATGGCCGGCCCGGAATCGGTGGCTAACGCTGTGGTGACGATGAACTCGAACCACATCACCAATATTCCCGAGCTGACCACGGCCGCCGCCATCGCCGCGCTCAGCGGCCCGCAGGACGTGCCGACACAGAAGAACGCTGAGTTCCAGGCCAAGCGCGATCAGGTGATGGCGGCGATTACCGCGATTCCCGGCATCGTCTGCCCGAAGCCGCAGGGCGCGTTCTACGTGTTCCCCGATGTCAGCGCCTACTTCGGCAAGACCCACGGCCCCACCGGGCTGAAGATCGACAACGACGTGGCGCTGTGCAACGCGCTGCTCGACGCCAAGGGCGTGGCCTGCGTGCCGGGTTCGGCCTTCGGCGAGCCGCGCGCGCTGCGCATCAGCTACACCTGCCCGACGCCGCAGCTGGCGCCGGGTCTGCAGCGGATCCAGGAATTCTTCGCCGAGCTTCAATGACCGGGCGTCGTAGGGCGGGCCCAGGCCCGCCATTGCGATGCTGCCGATTGCGGTGAATGCATGGCGGAGTGGTTTCGATCGTTTCCACCGCGCCGGAAAATTTCAACGGTGGGCCAGAGCCCACCCTACTTTCTTTTCGATAGACGGAGTCGACGTACATGAAAGCCCCCATGAGAGTCGCCGTGACCGGCGCCGCCGGCCAGATCGGTTACGCCCTGCTGTTCCGCATCGCTTCGGGCGAAATGCTGGGCAAAGACCAGCCGGTGATCCTGCAGATGCTGGAACTGCCGCTGGAGAAGGCCCAGGCCGCGCTGAAGGGCGTGATGATGGAACTGGAAGACTGCGCGTTCCCGCTGCTCGCCGGCATGGTCGGCACCGACGATCCGCGCGTCGCGTTCAAGGATGTCGATGTCGCGGTGCTGGTCGGCGCGATGCCGCGCGGCCCGGGCATGGAGCGCAAGGATCTGCTGCTCAAGAACGCCGAAATTTTCACAGTGCAGGGCAAGGCGCTGAACGATGTCGCCAGCCGCAACGTCAAAGTGCTGGTGGTCGGCAACCCGGCGAATACCAATGCCTACATCGCGATGAAATCGGCGCCGGATCTGCCGGCGAAGAATTTCACCGCGATGCTGCGTCTCGACCACAACCGCGCGCTGTCGCAGTTGGCGAGCAAGGCCGGCGTGGCCGTGGGCGACATCCAGAACATGGTGGTGTGGGGCAATCACTCGCCGACGATGTATCCGGACTACCGTTTCGCCACCGTCGACGGCGCGTCGCTGAAAGACAAGATCAGCGACGCCGACTGGAACGCCAATGCGTTCATCCCGCAGGTCGGCAAGCGCGGCGCCGCGATCATCGAAGCGCGCGGCCTGTCGTCGGCTGCTTCGGCCGCCAACGCCGCCATCGATCACATCCATGACTGGGTGCTGGGCACCGACGGCAAGTGGGTGACCATGGGCATCCCGTCCGACGGCAGCTACGGCATCCCCGAAGGCGTGATGTACGGCGTGCCGGTGACCTGCGCCAACGGCGAATACACCCGCATCGAAGGCCTGCCGGTCGACGACTTCAGCCGCGCAGCGATGGACAAGACGCTGGCGGAACTGGAAGAAGAGCGTGCGGGTGTGGCGCATCTGCTCTGATCGCAACGTTTCGATCTTTCGCGAAAACGCCGGGCATTGCCCCAATGCCAGTCAGTTAACGCTGACTGGCTTTTTTGTATTCGCGGAATTCTGTTTTTGTAGAGCGGCCTTCAGGCCGCTGATCGCTCGCGACAAACGGCTCAGCGGCCTGAAGGCCGCTCTACGGACGGCAGATATGGCTTAACTGACCGGCATTGGGGCATTGCCCGGCGTTTTCGTTTCTGCCGGTAGACGAATATCGATGAGCCCCGAAATGTCGTAGGGCGCGTAAGTCGAAGGCGTCATGCGCCATCATGCTATGCAGCCTTGGGTCAAGCCGCGTCGCGAAGCGGCTCCGGCTCCGACGAAATTTTAGGCGGATTCCCAAGCATCCAATGCGTGGTCAACGATCACGGGAGCGACAGCCTCAATGATCCTTGAACCTCCGGGCTGCTGCATTGTTTTCAATAAATCAACGGCCTGCTCCAGATTGGCGTTGATATTCAGAAGCACGATGGGTATGCCGAAAAAGATCGAAGCGGCAAAAATTCCGATCACCGCGCCGATGCCGTAAGCGATACCCACCGATACGCCCGAGAAGCCAAGTTCCGCGATGACTTCCGGGCCGATCACCGCGCCACCGATGACTGTGAGGAGAGCCCCCGTGTAGATGGAGAGCTTCAGGCAAAGAGTCAAAAAACTAAACATCGCATACCCCGATCATTGATTGTGTCCGTACAACGCTTGAATTAAATCGAGCCGCAGTGCGTAGGCTGGGTCATTGAATCAACCGTAGACATCGTTCTACCCGCCAAACGGACGCCAAGGCCACCTGTCAGAAAAGACAGGTTTTGCGGCCGCCCCCTCAAGGCTCCACCCCTGTATACCTCGCCCTCGGCCGAATCAATTTCCCCTGCGCCTGTTGTTCCAACGCATGCGCCAACCAGCCCGCGAGGCGCCCGGCTGCGAACATCACCAGCGCGGGCGTGGCCGGCAGACCGTTGACGTGGCAGATCGCGGCGAGCATGAAATCGATGTTTGGGCGCTGCCCGCTGACGTCCTCGGTGGCCGAGACGATGGTTTCCAGCGCCGCGAGTTGCGCGGAGCCGGCGTGCAGCACGCGCACGCGCGCCAGCAGTTCCGCGGCGCGCGGGTCGCCGTGTGGGTAGAGCGCGTGACCGAAGCCCGGCAGGTCGTCACCGCGCTGCCAGCGGGCGGCGATGACGTCGTGCGGGGAGGACGCCTCGCTCGCATCCGCGATCAGCGCATACGCCCGCGCCGTCGCGCCGCCATGACGCGGACCGGACAGCGCCGCCAGCCCGCTGCACACGGTCGCGTGCAGGTGGGCGCCGGTGGAGGCGACCACGCGCGCGGCGAAGGCCGAGACATTCAGTTCGTGGTCGGCGCACATCACCAGCGCGGCGCGGACCAGATCGGCGAAGCCCGCATCGCCGGGTTTCCAGCAACCGGCCAGCAGGCGATGCACCGGTCCTGCGAACGGCGGCTGCGCCACCAACAGCGCGGCGTTCTGTCGGAGCAGGGCGGCGGCGATCTCGTGCCGCACCCGTGGCGCGGAACTGAAGGAGTGACGCACGTCCAGCGCCAGCAGCGGGATCGCGGCCATCGCGCGCTCCAGCGGCGGCAGGTCGGTGTTGCTGGCGATGCCGGCGACGTGGGCGGGCCAGACGTCGGCGAAATCGGCGGCGAACGGGTCGTGATTGCCGCAGTCCCACAGCAGCCGCGCGATGTCTTCCAGGTCGGCGCCGTCGCGGAGCGCGCCGATGGCGGAGCGCCCGCGGTAGTAGGGGCCATCGGGGCGAATCAGCGAGATCTGCGTTTCCAGCACCGGCAGACCGCGATCCAGACTCTGCGCGGCCCCGCTGGCGGCGCCGCGACCGGCCTGCTTGCGCTGCGCCAGCCGCTCCACGTCGTGACGCAGGTAGAGGCGGCTGCGGTGATCCGTGCCGGGGCGGGACTCCAGCAGGCCGCGGCTCACGTAGGCGTAGAGCGTGGCCTGACTGATGCCGAGCAGGCGGCAGGTCTCGCGGGCGGTCAGCAGATCGGCGGTCATGGCGGTAGCGGCATGGTGGCGGGGGACAACGGCATGGGATGAAGACAGATTGATTGATTGGATCAAGATTGATCAACCATCGCGATGGTGCCAGATTGCGCGCCATGGGAGGCAAGGGCATGTGCCGCCGCCCGGCCCGATGCTCCGCACCGGGCATGACCTAGATGAGGAGTCGTCCGCAATGAGCAACGCATCCGCAGGGGCACGCTTCCGCGTCGCCCTCACCGAAGAAACTCCGCTGCAGGTGATCGGCGCGATCAACGCCAATCACGCGCTGCTGGCCAAGCGCGCCGGCTATCGCGCCATCTACCTCTCGGGTGGCGGCGTCGCCGCCGGCTCGCTGGGCCTGCCGGATCTCGGCATCAACACGCTCGAAGACGTGCTGATCGACACCCGTCGCATCACCGACGTTTGCGACCTGCCGCTGATGGTCGATATCGATACGGGTTTCGGCCCCAGCGCGTTCAACATCGAGCGCACCATCAAATCGCTGATCAAGGCTGGCGCCGCGGCCTGCCACATCGAGGACCAGGTCGGGGCCAAGCGCTGCGGTCATCGTCCCGGCAAGGAAATCGTGTCGCAGGGTGAGATGGTGGACCGCGTGAAGGCGGCCGCCGACGCCAAGACCGACGCCGATTTCTTCCTGATCGCGCGGACCGATGCGATCCAGGTCGACGGTGTGGACGCGGCGATCGAGCGCGCCATCGCCTGCGTCGAAGCTGGCGCAGACGGCATCTTCGCCGAAGCCGCCTACGACCTCGGCACCTATCGCCGCTTCGTCGACGCGGTGAAAGTGCCGGTGCTGGCCAACATCACCGAATTCGGCAAGACCCCGCTGTTCAGCCGCGACGAACTCGCCTCGGCGGGCGTCGCGATCCAGTTGTTCCCGCTGTCCGCGTTCCGGGCCATGAACAAGGCCGCGGAAAGCGTGTACGACAGCATCCGCCGCGACGGGCACCAGAAGGCCGTGGTCGATATCATGCAGACCCGCGAGGAGCTGTACGACCGCATCGGCTACCACGCATTCGAACAGAAGCTCGACGCGCTGTTCGCCGCGAAGAAATGAAAAGGACCAGACCATGAGCGACAACGCCATCCAAACCCTTCCCAAGCCGAAGAAATCCGTCGCGCTGAGCGGCACCGCCGCGGGCAACACCGCGCTGTGTACGGTCGGCCGCAGCGGCAACGATCTGCATTACCGCGGCTACGACATCCACGATCTGGCGACGCAATCGACGTTCGAGGAAGTGGCGCATCTGCTGGTCCACGGCGTGCTGCCCACCGCATCGCAGCTCAAGGCCTACAAAACCAAGCTCAAGCGTCTGCGCGGACTGCCGGCGATCGTGCAGGAAGCGCTGGAACTGGTGCCCGCCAACGCACACCCGATGGACGTGATGCGCACCGGCTGTTCGGTGCTGGGCACGGTGCTGCCGGAGCGCGAGGGCCATCCGGCCAGCGAAGCGCGCGACATCGCCGACCGTCTGATCGCGAGCTTCGGTTCGATGCTGCTGTACTGGTGGCATTTCACCCGCAACGGCGATCGCATCGATACCCAGACCGACGACGATTCGGTGGCCGCGCATTTCCTGCATCTGCTGCACGGCGAGCCGCCGAGCGCGCTGCATGAAAACGCACTCGACAAGTCGCTGATCCTCTACGCCGAGCACGAGTTCAATGCGTCCACGTTCGCCGCGCGCGTGATCGCCGGCACCGGCAGCGATCTGCATTCCTGCGTCACCGGCGCTATTGGTGCGTTGCGCGGCCCGAAGCACGGCGGCGCCAACGAAGTGGCGATGGACATCATCAGCCGCTACGACACCGCCGATGCGGCGGAAGCCGATATCCGCGCGCGCATGGAGCGCAAGGAAATCATCATCGGCTTCGGCCATCCGGTGTACACCATCGGCGATCCGCGCAATCCGATCATCAAGGAACTCTCGCGCAGCCTCTGCGCCGACGGCGGCAACCAGATGCTGTTCGACGTGTCGGAACGCATCGAAACGCTGATGATGGACACCAAGAAGATGTTCCCGAATCTCGACTGGTACAGCGCGTCGGCCTATCACATGATGGGCATCCCGACGCCGATGTTCACGCCGTTGTTCGTGATCGCGCGCACCACCGGCTGGAGCGCGCACGTCATCGAACAGCGCGAGGACGGCAAGATCATCCGCCCCAGCGCGAATTACGTCGGGCCGGAAGATCGCGACTACGTGGCGATCGGGAACCGTTAGATCTTCGACGATGAGTCTCGCAACGGCGGACGCTGACAGATCGTGAATACCGACTGGTTGATCCCGATGGAGCAGTTCGGCGAGCACGCGCTGGTCGTGCTCGTCACGCTGGCGGTCACCGCGCTGGTGGTGCTGATTCATTACGAAGGATTGCATCGGCTCGCGCAGCGCTATGCGGTGCGCGAGCCCAAGCGCGATCGTCGCGCGATGCTGGCGATCATCTTCGCTCTGCTCGCGCTGCACATCATCGAAATCTGGTGCTACGGCATCGCGTACTGGGGCTTGCTCGCCGTGCCCGATACCGGCGTCATCCATGGTGAGCAGGGATTCGATACCTTGTTCGACGCGATCTATCTGTCGGCCACCACCTACACGACCTTGGGATTCGGCGATCTCGCGCCGGTGGGCGCGATCCGTTTCGTGTCGGGAATGGAATCGCTCGCCGGACTGTTGCTGATCACCTGGTCGGCATCGTTCACGTATCTGGAGATGTCCAGGCTGTGGACCGTTCCGCGCGACTCGCGGTAGAGCGGCCTTCAGGCCGCTGATGGTTCACGTCGTTGATTCTGCGGCCTGAAGGCCGCTCTACCTGGGGCGCTGGCGTCAGCTCAGGCCTTCGTCCTTCAACACTTTCTGCACCGCCGCATCGGCTTCGATGCGCGACGCGAACGCGGCGAGATTGTCCAGGCCGGAAATATCGACGCCGGTATTGCGCGCCCAACGCCAGGTCACGTACAGATACGGATCGGCGACCGAACGGCTGCCGGCCAGCCATTCCCTGTCGGCCAGATGCGCATCGGCGCGTTCGAACAGCGTGCGCACTTTCGCGCGCGCCGCGTCTTTGCTCTTGTCGATCAGCGCAGCGTCTTCGAGATAGGCGGTGCTGCCGAAGATCGGATGGAAGGCGGGATGCACGTCGGAGTTCGAGAACGCGATCCACTTGTTGATTTCGGCGCGGTTTTTCGCGCTGCCGTCGCCGCCGAGACCGCTTTCCGGATGCACGTCGGCCAGATAGTTGAGGATCGCCGAATTCTGGGTCAGCACCCAGCCGTCCTGTTCCAGCACCGGCACCGCGCCGGCGGGATTGATCGCGAGGAATTCTGGCGTTTTGCGCTCGTCGCGGGTGAGCTTCACCGCTTCATACGG